>JAJFFB010000026.1 GCA_021776925.1 Planctomycetota bacterium
CGCGGAGGCCCCACCGCATCGAAGCGCTCGCTTTGCCACGGGGTGGACTCCGGCTCGCCGACCGTTGCGACCACCATGAACCAGTCCTCGCCGCGGCGGACAGGGAGTGCCAGGCGCTTGGAGTCAGCGGAAAAAACTGGCTGACCCAGTTCGTCCCAATCTTCGCCAACTTCGGCACCGTTCAGCACCAGGTTCCAATGGCGGTTATCGCTCTGCCAGATATCCGGCCGGCCCTGAACTTCCACGCTTTCGAGGACGTTGGTGTGGCGATCGGAAAGCCCCCATCCCTCCTGGCCTCCCTGGCTGCCGATGAAGGCCAGGTCGCGGCCGTTGGGCGCATAGGTCAGATGCGCCATGCGCACGTAGGGACCGGATAGAACGGCTTCATCGGCGAACAGGACCAACCGGTTGTCACGCAGGGCTGGCCAGGCGGCGCGTTTGCCATCGTCGCTGATCGCCGGAGCGCCCACTGCCACCGAGACGGCGTCCCAATGTTTGCGGCCGGCGTAGATGCGACCTTCGCCGTTGGTGGGTACGCCCGCCCAGACGATGGACCTACCGGTGGCGGACCACCGCGGTGCAGAGGCCTCCAGGTAGGGCCCGTGTTCTTTGCGTCCGACCAGGATCAACCAGCCATTGCCGACCTCGCAACGGAAGGCCAGGACCTTGCCGTCGGCGCGGTACACCGGCGCCGGAGGCCTGCTACCGGGTTTGTATTCCTTGCCTTTTTTATTGCCGGTGATGACGAAGAAATCTCCCCTGTGATCCGCCCAATAGGCGACCTCCTTGCCATCAGGGCGCAACGCAGGTTGACCGACCCAGGAATAGGCCTTGCCCTCC
Source organism: Planctomycetota bacterium (assembly GCA_021776925.1). Taxonomy (GTDB): domain Bacteria; phylum Planctomycetota; class UBA1135; order UBA1135; family UBA1135; genus JAJFFB01. The sequence continues at coordinate 841 of JAJFFB010000026.1, forward strand.
TTGCCGTCGTGCACCACGCGCCAGGTGGGGGCATCGGCTTGCTTGCGCCCGCGCACGCGATAGCACCAGTGCGTGCCATCTTCTGAAAAGCGCAGTCCATCGATCAGATCCCATTCCGGGCTACGCTTTTCGTTCTGCCATAGCCGCCAGATGCGGTGCTCAACCAGACTGAAGGACTGCTCAAAACCCGGATTGGGGATCAGGTTCGGGCCGATGGGGGCCCCATTCTGATCGAGTGCGCGTAATTCCAGGTCATCGAACCACGCGGTGCCCTGACAGGCCCCCCAACCGCCGTAGAGGCAGTTGAGGCTGACTCTGGTTTCGTCGGCCGCGGTCTCGAAGTCCATCACCAGCTGGGTCCAGTCCTGGTTGCCGAGGATGCCGTTGGAAACCGTTCGTCCGCGTGCATGCAGATTGAACGAGGCTCCGTCGGCGCGTTCTCCCACCACCTTCAGTTCCTCGGTGCGCGCCCAACCGGTCAGGCGATAGCGCGTGCTGCGTTGAACACGGAGGTCGGCAAACCAGCTGCTGTCACTTCCCGCGGCTGAATCAATGCGTAGGCAGCGTCCGCCGTTGCGGCCATCCTCGGCCCACTGGTGCTGCGCCTTGCCGTAGTAGGTGCGCGGCTTCCATATGGCAGGAGTCTCATTGGCCTTTGGATCCTCGATCTTCTCAGTCCACGTGCCGACCGGGTAAATCAGTGCAGCGTTGCTTCCTCCTGGTGCGAAAACCGTGACCGCTTCCCTGAGGTCCAGTTCTTCTGGCAGGGTGGCCAGTGCCTGTTCCTGTAATGCGCCGGGCAAGAGGCTGAGCAGTGCAATCAACATGGTGCGACTACACTGGAAGGTGGTGGTAAGGGCGGCATCTCTGCCCTTAACGATACTCCGTCTCAATAGGTTCAATCCGGTGCCATGAGATATTTTCTGGGCGGTCCTTTGGTGAGATCGTTTGCCCTGGTCAGCTGCATGGGCGGCTTCCTCGGCTACTGGACCTGGATGTTGGCCCTGTGGTTCTTTATCGCAATGGTCTTCAAACTTGTGGTGCAGCCGCAAGGATTTCATTACCCCGGCCCCCAAACTCTTCTTACTTATTTGGGGATGGGATTCGCCTTTTCTCCGTCAGGCCTGCGCGATGGGGTACAGAGGTCGCTTCTCAAGGTGGGGGGGGTGGCAACGCAGCCCTCGGCTTTCTCCTCGTTTTTGCCATGGTTGACCTTTTTGTGGGTTCTGATCTTTCTTGGGACGATGGCTTTGCATGTGCGTGGCCAGGTCTCCTGGTCCTTGGCCATTCCATTTCGCGACGCCTCGGAGTCACCATCCTGTTGGCATCCGGAACCAATTTTGTCTGCTACTTTGCCGAGGTCGATGGTCCCTGGGATCTGGCCGAGTTCATGGTTCCTGGGGTGATCATGTTCGTCATGTCTGGCTTTGCTACCGCGATCGTGAGTGCCATTTCCATGCTGCTTTTTCAAACTCTGGAAGGTCGAACGACTCCTTCCAGACCGAGTCTCTTCAACAGCAGGCGGTGAATCAGGCACACCAGCAATGCGGAGGATCAGCCACTGCAGCGGGTGACGCAAAGTGGTAGTGTGCATAAGTTCCTCGACCCAGGATCACAATGAAATGGCCCCTCACCAAGAGCGCCCTCCTTGGCGCAATTTTCCTGGCTTCTGCCGCTGGGGCGGTCGCACAGGATGTCCCCCCCCACAAGAGTGACCTCCGAGTCCTTTTCGTTGGCCACGATCCGGCTGACCCGAAGGTCCCATTCCAGGATTTGGCCACCGATCGCACCTACGCGCTCTACCAAGAACGCACTCCTGCATTCGAAGAGTTCCTGAGGCAACGCTTCCGCAACGTGCAAGTGGTTTTCGGCGATGACTACAGAGTGGGCATGTCGGACGAAGTCGACGTCACCATCTTCGATGCGCGTCCCAAGGAACTCACTCCGGTCAAGCGCGAGGTCGACCCCGACACCGGCGAGACCTTGTACGAGCCGGCCAGTTATCTGCCACTGTCCTTCGATCGCCCGGCATTGCTGATCGCCGAGAATTCACCGCGCATCGGCGAGCCGCTGGGACTCAAGCTCGACTGGTTGTGAATGTGTCTTGATGCTCATGCGCATGGTATGCGCACCCAACACGACATCTTCAACACTCCCGTTGCGGTCAAACTCAGCCTCAGCGAGCAGCCCACACCTTCGAGCTACGCCAATTATCCTGAGGGGCGCAGCCTGGGCAAGACCATGCCGATGTGGCGGGTGCAGACCGAAGGCTATCTGACTCATCCGAACCAGCTCATCGGAATTGTTTCGCGTGACGCCGGCTTCCTCGATTCGCCCGACACCGAATGGATCTCCAGTGGAGTCAATTCCAAAGGCCCCAGCGCGGTGGCGCTGGGGAGGCACGGAAATTTCTTTCATTGGGGTTTTGCCGTGTCCCCGACCTATCTGACCACCGAGGCCAAAGACGTCTTCGTCAACGCCCTGCACTACATTGCTCGATTTGATCGCCAGGCCCCGATCGCGCGCAAGGTGCAAGCGACCATGTTGCGTTCTACTGTCGATCAGATCATCGACGGGCTGAGTGAGGAAGGTTACGCGCGCACGGTCGCCATGTACGACCAGATCCGCCTTGAGAGCGAAGCACGCAACGCCGAGATCCAACAGCGCATCGATGCCGGCGCCGAGGTGTCGAAACTTGAGCGGCAGATGCTGGAGATGCGCCCGGTGCGCACCCCGGGTCGTCTGGATTCGGTGCGCCGGCTGGTCTCGCCTGAGCAGATCAAGGAGTTCGACCACGACCCGGCCAAGGTGTCTGCCTACCTGCATTCCAACAAGCCATTCCTTTACCCCTCCGGCTGGTACAACCTGGTTGTGGATGAAGAACTGAAGGATTTGGGTACCGCCAATTCCGACATCAACATGCTCGACCAGGCCGTCGCCCTGCTCTCTTCCGACCATCCTGCCTTGGGTTTCCGTCTGCTCGAACGCTACACCGCCGAGTCCTTTGCAACTCAGGCGGAGTGGGAGGACTGGCTACAGGCCCATCGCCCGCGCCTCTTTTTTTCAGAATCCTGTGGCTACAAGTGGCTGGTCAACACACTCGGCGAATCCACGTCTACGCCAGCACCGCCCAAGGCCACGCCACGCTCACCCCTGGCAACCGGCCTTTCCCTAGAGCCAAAGGGCGGTGGTCTCCTCACGCTCACCGTGCACATCGACATTCTTCTCGGTTGGCACGCCTACGCCAATGTCCCCGCCAATTCTGCCTATGCACCGCTGAAACTCACCCTTGATCTTCCCGACGGCGTGCAACAAGTCGGCGCTTGGAATTCGCCCCCGGCCCATGCCTCGATCGAAAGCCCCGCCCTGACCATCTTCGAGGGCCGCCTCGCCTTCGAATGCGAACTGCTCGCCGCCGAGATCAAAAAAACCACCGAAATCGCCTGCCAGGTCAGCTACCAGGTCTGCAACGACCAGATGTGCATGCCCCCAACCACCAAGCGCCTCGTTTCTCATATTCAACGCTGAAGCCCCGCCATTTGCATACGATTATGATGGGGGTGGCGATGACATGATGGAACAGTCCACTGAATTGAAGCCAAGCGTTACCAATGGGCTGACGCTTTTCCTCAGCCGGCTGTTGTGGATCGAGGCTCTGATCCTGCTGTCCGCCGTGATTTGGTTATCCATCACAAGAAGTGAAGGATTAATGGAGTTCCTGATGGGAGACTTCTCAAATGTCCTGAACTCGGCCTGCGGGCTGACAGTCTTCACTTGGTTCGTGACCCTTCCACCACCAGGAAAGGGTCGCCATGTCGGTGCGGTTCCAATAGGAATAATTCTGGCCAGCTACTTGATCTCGGCATGGTGAATAACGGGTACGCCTGATCGGGGAGCACGTCAATCCAAGAGTTACATCCCCAGCAGCTGCTCAAATGCTCCCGAGTCGGTCACCTTTGGGAAGTCGCCGGATGCAGCCACCAACCCCCTTCAGTCCGCTGAGCCCGAATGATTAACAGAACATTTTCATTTGCCTTGACCTTGGCCATGGCCAGCTGTGACCCCGGCGAGGAAGTCTTCATGGAGGACACCTGGGCCAAGGTTTCGGTGGAGAAGATCCAAATCCAAACCATTTGCCTGGGGATCGACAACCACAAGGCGGAAAACGGCGTTTTTCCCACATCGCTGAAGGAGTTGCTTTACTTGAGTCCTGACTGGGGCCAATTGACAATAGATCCGTGGGGGAGGGAGTACTTCTACGAGCCTCCGACCTCAGCCTACGGGTATTTAGTCGGCACATTTGGGAAGGACGGGAAGCCTGGCGGCGAGGGAGATGACGCAGACATCACCAACCTGACGTTGCTCAACTGACCGTGGACAAAGTCATTCCGCCCCACGGCAGCGTCTTTTTCCCCTGGACGGCGTCAGCAGAACCCGCCCCTATCTAAAGATAGGGGCGGAACCAGCTTCCTTGCCAGGGAACAAAACCACTTGCCAAGGAACGAAAGCACTTTATCCACGGCCAGTCAAGGATGGATGAGCAGGTCGAGCT
>JAJFFB010000027.1 GCA_021776925.1 Planctomycetota bacterium
GTGGGGCAGTGGGTATTGGGACAGAAGGTGGGACGAAAGGCCATGGCGTGCTCCGGGTGCGGGGACACCTGGAAGACGCAGACAGGGCCGGAACGTTACGTCCCGGCCCTGTTTTTGCGGCCACCGAAGGGGGCCAGATTCCGGAAGGTGGCCAGATTTATGGAGTGGATGGCGAAGGACGGTAGGCCGCCCGATACCGCAACAGGCTCGCAGCAATGATCAACATCTCAACCCCAAGATAAGTCATCACCCAGATCATCCCCCCTTTCGAATCCCCATAGGAGTGCAGACCCGATCCCAGAATGAAGTTCACTCCGTAATAAGTCATCAACACCGCCAAGAAGGATGCAATCGAACTCACCGCGAGTCCGAAGTGACTGACCCAGCCAGCGAAGCGCGCATGAACCACGATCATGTAGACGAAGAAGGTGATCAGGGACCAAGTTTCCTTCGGATCCCATCCCCAGTAGCGGCCCCAGCTCTCGTTGGCCCAGATGGCGCCGAAGGCGATACCTGCAGCGAGGAACAGGACCCCGACCTGCAGGGTCTTATAAAGCAAGGTCGAAAGCGAGCGCAGTTGTTTGGTGCGCCCTGGGCGGAAGAACTGCAGGAACAGCACGATGTGCCCCATGGCCATCGCCAGGGCGAAGGCCGAGTACGAGAGCATGATGGTCATCACGTGGATCGACAGCCACGAAGTGTTGGCCAGCACCGGAACCAGTGGATTGATTGAAGAATCAATCGGCAGGTTTTCGGCGAAGGCAAGAGCGATGAAGCCCATCAGGCCCGCAGCGATGCCGAAAAAACCGCGCCGGTAGAAGTACTCCAGGATGAGGCCGATGGCGATCACACCCCAGCCCATAAAAACCAGGGACTCGTACATGTCGGAGACCGGTGCCCTGCCGGCAATCAACCAGCGCAGGGCCAGGCCGGCGGTGTGCCAGAGAAAACCGAGGCCGATCAAGACCAGGCCGGCCCGATACCACGAACGCCTTTCCGACCGCCCCATCAAAGCCAGGATCAGGAAGCCCAGCAGGTAGACCTTCCAGGCGTAGCCAAAGGAGTTCATGCTGTTGTAAAGCAGTTCCCGGTCCAGTTTGTTCTGGGCGGGGTAGTGGTCCGGCAGGACTTCGCGGAGCTGCGTGGTCAGGGCATCAGCGGTGACGGCGAAGGTCTCTTCGTGGCCCCCGGACCAGGCTTCGGCGAGGGTGCGGAAGCCTTGGTAGACCGCGGCTTCGGCGGGTTCCTGTGAATCTTTCAATGAATCGACGGTTCGCCAGGTGCCGACCTCTGGATCCTGCGGAACCAGGGTCAGGACCACGCCCGATTGCATCGCCACCAGGCGTTCCATGCGCTGGTAGACGGCCAACGCATCGCGCTCGAATCCCACCGACTCGCCGCCGGCCCGCTCCAGGGCCAGACCGGCCTCGACCAATCCCTGGAAGGCCGGATTGGAGATCAGCGTGGTGTAAGAAAAGCGGCGCTCTCCGGTGTCCAGGCCCAGATGTTCCTTCAGGTCGGAGCCGTTGATCTTGATGATGGGGACCTTGGAGTAGCGCTCCCAGTCCAGGTGGGCGCCCCACAGGACGTCCAGCGCCGTGAAGCCTTCGACCACGTGGCGCTCGGCGATGGCCATCATCGTTTCTTCCGCCAAGGTCTCGAGCGGCTTGACCCTGCCGTCGGAGAGCACCGCCCAGGCGGCGGTTTTCTCGACCGGCATCTTGGTCGGTTCTGGAGTGCCAGCAGTTCCTCCCTGCATGCCAGCAAGGAGCAAGAGCGCGGTACTGAGCGAAAGAATCATGTGATGGGCTCCGATCTTGCCTGTATCAGGTCGTCTTTGCCGGCACCGGAAACCGCAGCTTGGGCGGTCGCCGGGGATGGGGCGGGAATGATGGTGATGTCCGTCTGGACCTCGGCCTGGCCATTGCGCCGACCCTTACCGCGGCCGTCTCCGAGCACGTACCAGCCGACGCCCAGGATGAGCAGGACGAAGGCAGCGTAGACCACCGGAACCCCGGGGTCGTAGCTCGCCGAGAGAACTGTGGTATCGGGGCGCCCGCCCTGACCCAGCACGTAGCTGCTCTGGAACAAGCGGTAGCCCATGTAATCAAGCGGGCGGTTCATGGAAATGACCGTGGCCAAGGGTGCCGCAGTCCCATCCAGGGCCGCCAGACGGACGTGACTGGAATAATCCGATGGGCGCCGACTGCCAGGGTAAAAAGCAAGATCGAAGTCCTCGAGATCAATCCGGAAGGGCAGCGGACGGGTCTGACGGCGGAAGGACAGCTGGGCATTGGGGCCGAGCAATGACGACATCCGGGACCCGCCTTGGCTCAGCCAGAACTGCTCGGCCTGGCCATTTGCGGCGATCTGCAGCTTGATCAGCGTGCTGCCCCCGCTTTCGCCGTCGGCCTTGCGCATGCGCTCTCGGCGCACGGCATCGGGCAGGAACTTCAGCAATTCGAAGTGGAAATGATTTTCACCGATCTCGACGTAGCCCTCATCCGGCAGGATGTCGGCCTCGGCGCGCCCGCCGGAATCGGTGATTTGATAGCGATAAGCGCCGTCCGGGGCCACCAGGAAGGACAGCATCGGCTTGCCGTTCGAGTTGGGCGCCTCGAGGCGCACATGGCTGGCCAGCGGATGCTCGCTCTCGACCTGATGAAGGGCGAAATCCGGGAACTCACTGAAGACGGTGTGTTTTTCGAGCTGGTCGCCTTTCCAGACCTCGACCACCGCAGCCGGATTGCGGCCTGAGGCGGGGTCTTCCACCAATTTGCCGTCGACCACGCGCGCGTTTTCGAAAAAGGTCACGACCTTGGCGAGGACGCCGGAGCCCAGATCCAGGTCCTGACCGAGACCTTCGGGCAAATCGATGAACACCGGCTCGCCGTCGGCCGCGGTGATCGAAACCCGTGACTGCGCCGGAGCGGGCGCCAGGCGGGCCAGGAAATCGGCCTGCTCACGGAAATTCAGGATCTCGACTTCGACCGGGCCCAGATCGTCGTGGCGGTAATCGGCGTGATCGGCGAGCAGCCAGCCGTCCACGCTGTCGCCGTGGCCGCTGACGCGGTACTCGATACCCGGACCCACAGCTTGATCGGACGGCGCAATGCCGATTTCGAGGAAGCCATCACTGGTGTAATCCAGGATGGTGATCCCCGGGTTGCCGCCTGCCTCCTGCTGCAGCACCTTGCCGGCCTGGAATATGGTGGGATCCAGTTGGAAACGCCGCTTGACCTCGGTCCCTTCTTCGGGCCGTTGCGCATTGACCGGCCCGGTGAGCACGACGTCTTTGTCGTACAGCAGCAGCTGGGCGGTGCCACTACCCTCTGCGATCGGCAGCTGCCCCTCGAAGCCATAGTGCCGCGAAACCCAGGCTCCGGCCATCAACAAGATGATGGAAGCGTGCACCACGACAAAAGACAAGTGGTGGCGCTTGAGAGGGATGCGATTGACTACGGCGGCGGCCAGGTTGATCGCGATCAGGACCAGAAAGGTGTCGAACCAGAAGGTCTTGTAGACCGCGGACTGGGCAAAATCCGCGTTGGTGCGGGACTCCAGCACGGTACCGATACCCATGACGATGACCCCCAGAATGAGGAGGACCACGGTCATTTTTACCGATCCGAGGAAGTGCAGGACCCGGCCGGGAAGGCTGTGGGATTTGGACATGAGTCTCTCTGGGCTTAGTCCACCGCGCTGGCGGAGGACAGGGTTCAAAAACGAAGAAACTGACCCTCAGCGGTTCCTGTATCAATTGCCGTTCCCAAACCATCAAATCCTATGTAAATCTATGGAAGTCCGTTACTTGTGAGCTTTGGCGGGGCCCTGGTTCAAATCGGGCCCGTTTTTTGCAAAGCGCTCAAATCCTGGCCCAGGCGAGGGGCTCCGCGGCCCCGGCGCAATTGCCGAAACTTCGGCAAGGCTGCCGAGGGCTCGGCGCGCTCAGGGCCTCCAGGGCACTCTCAGGTACTTGTTGTCCCATTCAATTCGACTTAAGCCCTTTTTTCGGAATTGGCACGGCGCTTGCCATTCTCCCGGTGCCTGCAAAGGTCGGCTGCCCCGGCGGCCAGAAACCAAACCCAATCGGAAGCCTCTTTCGGCAACCCAATCCCAATAACCGCTAGCCGCTCACAGAAGAGCAAGGAAACTAGCAAATGAAAGCCTTGAAGCCCATTCTGCTCACTGTCGGATTCGCCGTCATGCTGGGCTCCCCGACCCTCGCTCAGGGCCTGGGTACCGGTATCGCGACAACCGGCTCTCCCCACAACTTCACTGACGACGTTGGCGCCAACGAGCTTCCGGGCTCCGGCGGCTGGAACGGCCGTGAAGAAATCTGCCGTGTCTGCCACGTTCCTCACGACCACGACCGCGCCACCCGTTACGGCGACGTCGGCCTGCTGTGGAACCACGCCATGTCCAGCGCTACGTACACCATGTACAGCAGCTCGACCTTGGATGGTTCGATCGCTTCCCAGCCGACTGGCATCTCCAAGATGTGCCTCGGCTGCCACGACGGCACCGTCGGTGTGGACACCTTTGACAAGTACGCGGGCGGCACCGTGTTCATCCAGGACTACAACGCGGACTACCGCATCCCTGGTGGTAACGAGTACGCCGGCGACCTGGGCAACACCCACCCGATCTCGATCGTCTACGACGAGACTCTCGACGTGAACCTGCAGCCCAAGACTGCTGCGATGGGTGGCTCCGGCACCATCGAAGACGTCCTGGAAGGTGGTAACACCGTGCAGTGCTCGAGCTGCCACGACGTGCACGACCAGCCCGGTGAGTCGGTTGCTGGAACCCACCTGCTGCGTGTCAACCAGAAGGCCTCCACCGGCACTGCGAGTGGACTCTGCCTGACCTGCCACATCAAGTAGGGCAACGGCGTCAAGCCTACGGCTAGAAAACGGTGCATGGGTCGATCCGACCCATGCACCGCTCTGTTTTGTAACAGCGGACCCTCCATCGGTCGTTCACCTACAAGCCGCGCCATGACACTCATCCGTCTACCCCTTCTGGTATTTCTCGCTTCCCTCTCCCTGGCCGCCCTCGGCCCGGCGCAGACCGGGCTCGGTACCGGCATCGGGGCCCCGGGTTCGCCGCATAATTTCACCGACAACATCGGCCACGCGGAATTGCCCGGTATCGGCGGTTGGAACCTGCGCGAAGAGATCTGCCGCGTCTGCCACGTGCCCCATGACCACGACCGGGCCACCCGCTATGGCGACCGCGGCCTGCTATGGAACCACCAGGTGACTTCGGCCACCTACACGATGTATGCCAGCGCCACCATCGACGGCACCATCGCTTCGCAGCCGACCGGGATCTCCAAGATGTGCCTGGGCTGCCACGACGGGACCGTCGCCATCGACACCTTCGACAAATACTCCGGCGGCCTGGTCCACATGGATGACTACAACAGCAATTTCATTATTCCAGGGGGCAATTTCGCCGGCGACCTGCAGAACACCCACCCGATCTCGGTGGTCTACGACGAGACCGCCGACCCCAATCTGATGCCCAAGAATTCTCCGATTGGCGGATCAGGGACCATTGAGGATATTCTGGAGGGCGGCACCACCCTGCAGTGCTCAAGCTGTCATGACATTCATGACCAGCCTGGTGAGTCGATGGTCGGCACCAAGCTGCTTCGAGTCACCCAACGCGCCAGCCGCGGACAGGCCAGTGGCCTATGCCTCAGCTGTCACATCAAGTAGCCACCCGCTCTTGAAACCCTGACGATCTCGGCCATGCACCGGCACACCCTGCTTGCCGCCCTTTCCCTGTCATTTTTCCTTTTTTGCCCGAGCCTGACCGGCCAACATGCCCTGGGCCAGGGCGTCGAGTCGCCTGGATCCCCGCATAGTTTCAGCGAACCCATCGCCCAGAAGCTCGAGGGCGCGACCCCGGCTTCCTTCGGCCGCGCGCGGCTGTGCCGGGTGTGCCACGTGCCGCACGATCACCTGCGCGCCAAGGATCTGGTCACCCGCGGCTTGCTCTGGAACCGCAACCTGCGCGGCGCCTCCTACCGCATCTACCGCGACGACGGTCTGCCCGAAACCACCGCCTCGCAGCCCAGCGGGACCTCCAAGATGTGCCTGGGCTGCCACGACGGCACGGTAGCCAGTTCGATCTTCGAGCGCTACGCCAGCAGCCGGGCCTATGACACGGGTTATCACGAAATCAGACTTGCCGGCGAGGAACCCGAGGAAAGGGTTCTGACCCACCCGATCTCGGTGGTCTACGACAGCAGCCGCAACGAAAACCTGAGGCCGAAAGAGGAGAGTTTCGGCGGCTCAGGCCTGATTGAGGACGTCCTCGAGGGTGGCAAGGTGCTGCAGTGTTCCGGCTGCCACGACATCCATGACCAGCCCGGAGAGTCGGTCCCGGGCACCCACCTGCTGCGGATGGAACAAAAACCCTCGCAGGACGGAAGGCGGGGATTATGTCATATATGCCACCGTGAGCGACCATAGGGGCCGTCTCGGTGGGTGCCATGCGCAGACCCACTCGCCCTTTCATCGCCTTTCTGCTCCTAGCCGCCTCCTGCGGTTCGCCCCAGGTCACCGAGGAGATGCCACTGGTTTTCTACCCGGAACCGCCGGACCCGCCGCGCATCCAGTTCCTGCGCTCGGTTTCCGTCGGCGGTGACATCGAAGTCGGGCGCTCCGGTCTCGACACGCTGCTGTTCGGTGAATCCGATCGGGAAAAGGGCCTGATGGCTCCGTACGGCACCGCGGTGCGCGACGGCATCGTCTATATCTGCGACATTCAGCAGGGCGTGGTCCTGACCTTGGACTTCGCGCAGATGAAGCTGGACTGGCTGCGAACGGATGGCCGCGGGGTGCTGCAGAAACCCGTCAACCTGGTCTTCAGCGAAGACGGCACCCTCTACGTTGCCGACCTCGGGCGGCGTCAGGTGGTGGTCTACAGCTCGGACTTCAAGTACATGCGCGAGTACGGTCCCTTTGGCGAGAACAGCAAACCGGTCGACGTCGAATTGGTCGGCGACCGCCTTTACATCGTCGATGCCGGCAACGCCGACGTGCGCGTGATGGACGCCCACAGCAGCAAAGAGATCTTGCACTTCGGCCAGGACGAGGAGGCTGCGGTCAAGCACACCGCCCCGACCAATCTTTCCGTCGACAACGACGGCAACTGCTACGTGGTCGATTCGGTCTTGTGCCAGGTTTTCGTGTGGGATAAAGACGGCAACTTCGTGCGCCATATCGGCTCACCGGGCGACGTCGTTGGCCAGTTTGCCCGCCCCAAGGGCATCGCCCTGGACGGCGACAAGCTCTACGTGGTCGACGCCTCTTTCGAGAACTGCCAGATCCTCGACCTGGACGGCGAGCCGCTGTTGTTCTTTGGTGGCTCCGGAGTCGGTCCTGGCAACCTCTACCTGCCCGCCGGGGTGTGGGTCGGCAGTGATGGTCTGCAGTTCTTCCAACAACAGCTCGACGATGACTTCGAGGCCGAGAAACTGATCATCGTCACCAACCTTTTCGGTCCCTACAAAATGAACTTCTACGCCCTCGGCAAGTCCAAGCTGTTCGATTACAGCGCGCCGCCGCCCGAAGACGACTCTGTGCAGGCGGAAACCGCGTCGGCCGCCGTGCCACCGGATTCCGGACAATAGGCGCGTATGCCCTCGACCACCACCGTGACGGGGCCTTCCGCGCCGGAAGGGGCCAGCGACTCGCGCTACCTGTCGGAGCGTCACCAGTGGTTGATCGGTCTGCGTTGGAAGGCCATCGTCGGAGTGGCCCTCGTCATTTCGATCGCGGCGCAGCGCGGCTGGATCGTGACCTCCAAGCCGCTGTTCTCGATCGTCGCGGTCATGGCCCTCGCCAACCTGGTCTTCACCCATAGCAGGGTCTTTCACATCGAGGGTGATCCCGTAGGAGGGGAAAAAAGCGAACGCCAGGCGCTCAGCATCCAGATCTGTTTCGATCTGTGCATGCTGACCATGCTGCTGCACTGGAGCGGTGGGGTGGAAAACCCATTCGCGCTGTTTTTCGTCTTCCATATGGCGATCAGCTCGATGTTGCTGGAACGCCAGGTGGCCCTGTTTTTTTCTGCCCTGGCATTCCTGCTTTTCGGCGCGACGGCGGTGGCCGAAGCCACCATGGTCATTCCCCATTTCCCGCTGATGCTCGGCCCGGCCGACGACCCACAAAGCCTGACCATGGGATTCTGGCGTTCAGGCGTGTTCGTCAGCGGCTACCTGGCGGCCTTCTTCCTGGCTCTGTTCGGCGTGGTCTACTTCGTCAATTCAGTCGAGAGCGAACGCCTCAAGGCAGAAGCTTCGGCGCGCGTGCGCGAGCGCCTTGCCCAATCCCGCGAGCGCCTGGCCCGGGTCGGCGAGCTCTCGGCGGGAGTAGCCCATACGGTACGCAACCCCTTGCACGGGGTGTTGAACTGCATCGGCCTGCTGCGCGACGGGCCCCTGGAATCGGACCCGGACGCACGCGAGACCCTCGACCTGATGACCGAAGGGCTGAACCGCATCGAAAACGTGACCCAGCGCCTGCTCAACCTGACCCGCGACACCAACCTGGTGCGGCGCCCCACCGACCTCAACCAATTGCTGCGCGAATCCCTGCAGTTCATTGACTCGCGCCTGAACCGCAACCAGGTGCAGGTGGTCACCATGTTGTCCCCGGTCCCGCCGGTGTTTATCGACCGCGACAAGGTCAGCGAAGCGGTGATCAACATCCTCGACAATGCGGTCTACGCCTGCCGCGACGGCGGCACCGTCACGGTGGCAACCAGTCCGACGCCCGGAGACCCCGGCCATGTCCAGCTGAGCATCGTCGACCAGGGCGAAGGAATTCCGGCCGAGGACCTGGGCAAGGTTTTCGATCCGTTCTTCACCTCCAAGGACGTAGGTGAAGGCTCTGGTATCGGCCTGGCCGTCGCCCAGCGAGTGATCGAAGAGCACGACGGCTCGATCAATCTGACCAGCCAGGTCGGCCGCGGCACCGAGATCCGTATCAAGCTTCCGATCGCTGAAGCCAACAGCCTGGAGATAGAGGGCTGATCATGACCAGACCCGTCAAGATCCTGGTCGTCGACGACGACAAACTGAGCCGCGTAACCACCGCCAAACAACTTGCCAGCGGCGGCTACGACACGCAAGCGGCCAGTGACGCCTTCAGCGCACTGAAGAAACTCGAACAAGGTACTTGCGACGTGGTCCTGACCGACTTGCGCATGCCCGGCATGGACGGCCTCGAGTTCCTGCGCGCCCTCAAGCAGAAGCACCCTGGCATCGAGGTCATTTTGATGACCGCTTACGGTACGGTCGAAACCGCGGTCGAAGCGATGCACCAGGGTGCAGCCGATTTCCTCACCAAGCCCTTCCAGTTCCGGGAGCTCGATCTGCGCCTCAAGCGCATCGCCGAATTGAAGCAGACGCGCGCCGAACTCGAGGTCTTGCGCGAGATTGTTGGCGCTCACCGTGAGAAACACGGTTTGGTCGGGCAGTCCTCGATGATGCAACAGGTGTGCGACCGAATCGACAGTTTCGCCGACCACGACGTCCCGGTCCTGGTCACCGGCGAGACCGGCACCGGCAAGGAGGTCGTATCACGCGCGCTGCATCGCGGCGGCAGCCGCGCCGACGGGCCTTTCATCGCCGTCGGCTGCGGCAACATTCCGCGCGAGCTCGCCGAAAGTGAGTTGTTCGGCCATGAAAAGGGTTCATTCACCGGGGCCAGCCAGCTGCAGCTCGGCAGCTTCGAGCGCGCCGACGGCGGCACACTGCTGCTCGACGACATCGACGACCTGCCCTTGGAATTGCAGGTCAAGTTGTTACGCGTGCTCCAGGAAGGCACGATCCAGCGCGTTGGCGGCCGCGAAGAACTCTCGGTCAACGTGCGCGTGATCGCGACCACCAAGGTCGACCTGGAGCAGGCGGTCGAAGACAACGAGTTTCGCCCGGACCTTTTCTATCGCCTGCGCGGCCTCGAGATCCACCTCCCGCCCCTGTGCGAGCGCGGCGGCGACGTTCTGCTCCTTGCTGACATGTTCCTGCGCACCTGTGCCGCCGAACAGGGCTCAGACCCCAAGAGCATCACCGCAGGCGCCGCAGACCTGCTCCGTCGCTACCGCTGGCCCGGCAACGTGCGCGAGCTGCGCCGTGCTATGGAGTCGGCCAACGTGCTCGCCCGCGGTGGCGAAATCACCACCGAATCCTTGCCTGATTTCTTGCAGCGCGTGCGCAACGGCACCGGCAATTTCAGCCTAAGCCTGGACCAGTGTGAGAGCCTGTCACTTCCCGACCTGATCACCGAATTTGAGTCTGCAGTGATCCAGTGGGGCCTGACCAAGGCCGCCGGAAGCCAGTCGCGCGCCGCCGAAATCCTGGGTCTTCCACGCACCACTTTGCAAAGCAAGATCAGTCATCATTAGGTGACTCTTGGCCTTGCGCCAGATCGAACCGAGGTTTAACAAGAAGCGCCTCGGGTGGCGGCCGATGCACCGACCTACGCCCTGCGGCACGCAATGGGATACCCAAGGATCTCTAAGGTTGCAATCGGCTGGACGCTGGCATTGGCGACAGTCATTTTTTGGCAGAGCAGCACCGCGGCGCAAGAGCCGGCGGAAACCCAAGACCCGGTGGTCACGCCGGCTACGGGCAAAAAGGCCGAATCCGCGGCATTGAAAGCCTTCGCTTTATCGAAGTCTGTCTATGTCGGTGCAACCAAGTGCAAATCTTGTCATAACAAAGAAGTCAAAGGACTGATCTATGACAAGTGGAGCAAACTTGGCCACGCCAAATCGATAGAGGTCCTGACCAGCGAGAAAGGTCTCGCCGTAGCCAAGGAACTCGGCATCAAGAAACCGGCCGAGGCGCCCGAGTGCTTGAAGTGCCACGTCACCGCATTCGGCGAGAAGAAGGAGCGCCTGCACAAGCGCTTCAAGCCCAACCTGGGAGTGCAGTGTGAAAGCTGTCACGGTCCCGGTAGTCAACACGTCAAGGTGCGCCTGGCAGCCGCCAAGGTCGAGAAGGTCCCCGAAGAAGTCCTTCAGGAGATCCCCGCCGACGAGGCCCCGCTCCCCGACCAGCTTTTGTGCCTCAGCTGCCACAACGAGGAGTCACCGACCTACAAGAAGTTCGACTTCGGTGAGCGCTTAGAGAAAATCCGCCATCTTCATCCGCAACGAGAGAAGCCCCGCGTTCTTCCGCCCAAGAAGAAAAAAGTAGATGTAATCGAGGGATAGGGTCCGCCCCTTCTGGAACCCGTTTTGTGCAGATTGCCATGAAACATTCGCTCGCGTTCTGCCTGGTCTTCGCCCCCCTCGGGGCCTGCGCCCACCACAGTGGGGATCCGCCCGTGTATGAAGGGGCCTTCGCCTCCCACGGGCGCAACATCGAGGTCGTGGTCGACCCACAAGCGGTCCTTTTGCCGCCACCGCCGTTCACCAACAAAGATATTTTTCCCTGCGTCGAATGCCACGACCCTGATTTCCTCGAACCCGACGCAAAGCGGCGCGATCTGGGCGAACCGCACGATGGCATGTTCTTCAACCACGCCGGCGAACGGATCTGGTGCTTGGACTGCCATGACACTGAAGACGGCGACCTGCTGCGCCTGTCCGACGGCACCACGATTGATTTGATCGAAGCGCCGCGCCTGTGCGGTCAATGCCACGGCATGCACTACCGCGACTGGCAGGCCGGAGTGCACGGCCTGCGCACCGGCCACTGGGACGGAGCCAAGGAGTTCCTGCCCTGTTCCTCGTGCCACAACGCTCATGACCCCTTGTTCGGCGGGCTGGAGCCGTTGGCTCCTCCAACACCTCCTGAGGTGACCCGATGAAATCTGCCACACCGAATCGCCGCGAGTTCTTGTGCGTGGTTGCCGGCTGTGCGGCAGCAGCGAGCAGCGGCAGCTGCGGCGACCTGACCCATTCTGGCTTCTTTCAGGACCGCTTCCGCGAATTGAGCCGCGCAGAGATCGATCAGGTCCTGATCCGGCTGGAACGCGAACACAGCGAGCGTTTCGGCAAGGAATGCACCGTGACCGCGACCGAACCGCGCGAAGACGTCGAGTTCGGATATGCCCTCGACATCAGCCGCTGCATCGGTTGTCGCCGATGCGTGCAAGCCTGCGTAGAAGAAAACAACCAGAGCCGCAGTCCTGAGCTGCAGTGGATCCGCGTTCTGGAAATGGACGAGCGCCATGGCATCGACTTCCATTACGCCGAACCCTACTACGACCCCGAGCAGGTCCCGCAAGACGGGTACTTCTACTTGCCGGTGGCTTGCCAGCACTGCAAGAACCCGCCCTGTGTCAAGAGCTGCCCGGTGGGGGCGACCTGGCAAGAAGACGACGGCATCGTCGTGGTTGATTACGACTGGTGCATTGGTTGCCGCTGCTGTATGGCGGCATGCCCCTATGGTGCGCGTCATTTCAACTGGAAGACGCCTGGGATTTCAGCAGAAGAAGTCAACCCGGACATGCACTACCTGGGTAACCGCCCACGCCCGGTCGGAGTGGTCGAGAAATGCACTTTCTGCATCCAGCGGACCCGCGAGGGCCGTTACCCGGCGTGCGTCGAAATCTGTCCTGTCGGAGCACGCAAATTCGGCAACCTGCTCGATCCCGATAGCGAACTCCGCTACGTGCTCGAACAGAAACGTGTCTTTGTTCTGAAAGCCGAGCTGAACACGCAGCCCAGGTTCTACTACTTCATGGGCTGAGGGAGAATCGCATGGCTACCTTCCGACTCTTCGCGCGCTTCACCAGCGGCAGCCTGCGTCTGATCACCAGCGGCAACCGCACCTACTGGATCTGGATTGCGGTGCTGTCGGTCCTCAGCCTGGCCGGTCTGTGGGAATATTTCGTCCAGCTGCGCGACGGCTTGATCACCACCAGTCTGCGCGACCAGGCCGCCTGGGGCTTCTACATCGGCAACTTCACCTTCCTGGTGGGCATCGCCGCCGCTGCGGTGATGCTGGTGGTGCCAGCCTACCTCTACAACTGGCGGCCGATCAAAGAGATCGTGGTGTACGGACAACTGCTGGCGATTTCGGCCGCGATCTGCTGCATCTTGTTCGTGCTCGTAGACATCGGCCGGCCAGAACGGCTGTGGCACCTGCTGCCCTCGCTCGGGCACCTGAATATTCCGACTTCGCTGCTCGGCTGGGACGTCATCTTCCTCAACAGTTATCTATTGCTGAACTTCGGCATCGTCACCTATCTGCTATTCAACATGTTTCGTCGCAGAGAGCCGAACCAGAGGCTGTTCATGACGATGGTGTGGTTCTCGATTCCTGCGGCCCTCGCGATCCGGACCATCACCGCCTTCCTCTACCTCGGTCTGGTCAGCCGCCCGTTCTGGAATTCGGCCATCCTTGCGCCGCGTTGCATCGCCGCGGCCTTCTGCTCCGGGCCGGCGGTCATGTTGGTGGTGATGCAGGTCCTGCAGAAGTACTCCTCTTTCCACATCAGCCGCGAGGCCATCTGGAAGATCGCCGAGCTGATGGCCTACTTCATCGGCGTCAATCTGTTCCTGTTCGGCGCCGAGGTCTTCAAAGAGTATTACTCGGCAACCGAGCACCTGATCTACATGGAGTACATGTTCACCGGCGTGGACGGCCACAACGCCATCGTTCCCTGGATGTGGACGTCGGTGATCAGCTCGGTCCTCGCCTTCGTGATCCTATTGCGACGCAAGTTCCGCGAGAATCCGATCACCTTGAATCTTGGCTGCGCGCTGATCTTCCTCGGCGTGTACCTGGAGAAGAGCATGGGCACGGTGGTTCCGGGCATGACCCCGGACGTCCTCGGCGAAATCTACGAGTACGTGCCCTCACGCAGCGAGATCGTGATCACCGTGGGCATCCTGGCGATGGGTGCGATGATCTTCACCCTCATGGTCAAGATCGCCAACCCGATCCTGCACGGCGAATTCCACGTCAACCTGCGGCCAGGCGGGACCGCCACGCCGAAATCAAAGGATGGAACGTCGGCCACGAGTGGTGGCTGCTACGCGCAAGGGGGCTCGGCCGAGCAGCTCGAGAACCCCGCTCTCAGCCACTTCCAGACCCTGCCCTGACCTGCGGCGCCGACCTCCGCTTCGACCCGGGACCTGACCTGCGGCCGCCGACGCTCCGCCTCGAAAGCGCAGCCCGGGACTAGGCGTATTGCTCGAGCAGCGGGGCGCGTTCGCCGCTACGCATCTTGTCCAGCGCGCCCTTCTGGATCTGGCGCACGCGCTCAAGGCTGACGCCGAGTTTGGCACCCACTTGGGCGAGAGTTCGGGGCGATGAGCCACCGAGTCCGAAGCGCAGGCGC
>JAJFFB010000028.1 GCA_021776925.1 Planctomycetota bacterium
GATCTGGTCGCCAGCGCGCCGGCTTTTGCCGGGTACATGCAGGCCGATACCCTCGACCTGGGGCGCTACCGAGAAGAGTTCCAGAAGGCCGCCGAGTCGGCGCTGGAGCAGGCGGCGAGCGAGATCCGCGCCGAGGGCGTCAAGGTCGAGACCCATCTGATCCAGGGCAAGCGTCCGTCCGAGGCGCTGGTGCGTGCGGCCGAAGAGCTCAAGTGCAAGGTCATGGTGATCTCGACCCACGGCCGCGGCGGCCTGGCCAAGTTCCTGCTCGGCTCGACCGCCGAGAAGGTGGTGCGCACCGCCCCCTGCCCGGTCTTCACCGTGCACCTCGGGGATCCGCCCCCCGGCGAGGGATGACCGACGGATCCACCCGGTCGTCGCCTCCGGTGGTCGCCTTCGACATCGAAGTCGCCGGCCTCGACTGGGAAGAGGTCGACGAAGCCACGCGCCACTACCTGATGTCGCGCGAGCGCCGTCGTCACAGCGACGAAGCCGCCGCGCAGACCGCCGCCGAGGCTGTGCAACACCGCCTGGCTCTGGTGCGCGGGCTCGGCCGCGTGGTGGCGATCGGCATGTGGAATCTGGACAAGGATCAGGGCGCGGTGTTGGTGCACGGTTCCGGCGGCAAATGGGAAGATTTCGATGACATACCCGGCAGCAAGGTGTTCCGCGGCAACGAACGCGAACTGCTGACCGAGTTCTGGAAGCTCGCTGCCGACTGGGGCATGGTGGTCACCTACAACGGCCGCGCCTACGACGGGCCGGTGCTGATGACCCGTTCGGCGATGCTCGACGTCGCCCCCAGCCGCCAATTGTGCGGCTACCGCTACCGCATCGAGGACCACTGCGACCTGCTCGACGTGCTCAACTTCCAGGGCGCCGCGCGCCAGAGCTATTCGCTCGACTACTGGTGCCGGCGATTCGGCGTTGAATCGCCCAAAGGGGTGATGGACGGTTCGATGGTGGGGCAGAAGGCGCGCGACGGCCGCTACGACCAGATCGCCGAGTACTGCCTGCGCGACACGCGCGCCACCGCCGACCTGTTCCGGCGGCTGCGCCCGACGCTGATTCCGTTGTTCCTGAACAAGTAGGCGCGGCGTGGTCCGGCTGCTTCCCGCAATCCTGCCGTGGCGCGGGGACGACCTGCAGCGGCCGCACGTCGCCGACCAGCTGCCCGGCAAGCGCCCTGGATTTCTGCAGGGCGACCCCTTCAGCGTGGTGCCGGCGACCTGCGCCCTATTGGAGCAGCAGGCCGACCAACTGCTGCCGTGGACCGGCGACGGCGATCTATTGCTGGCGCCTTTTCCGGAACCCGGGGTCGAAAGCGGCGATCTGGTGCGCATCCTCGACGGACTCGACGACGCCTTGTCGGTGCTGCTGTATTGCCGCGGGATGCCGCTGTGGCCGAACCTGCGCCTGGGTCAGGAGAAGTTGCTGCTGCTACCGGCGCGCCGCCTTTCTTTGTTGTTGCGTGGCAGCGTGTGGACAGCAATGCGTCCTGGCCCCAGCCGTTCGCTGCAGAACCGGTTTTTTCTGATCCACGCTCTCGATCACCAACGCTCCCTGGCGCTGCTGGCCGGCGAAGAACGTCTGCCACCCATCGTCGCCCGGGTGCGGCGTGACTCCGACCTGGAATTCGGCCTCGACTTGGAAGCTACGAGCGACCCCAGGATGCGCAACCTCGCCGCGCTGCCGCGACCGCCGCGCGTGCACCTGCCCTGGTGGGGCGCCGGCAGCCACGCGGCCTGGTTATGCAACCGACGCCTGTGCCGGCGCTGGCCGGCGTCCTGGTCCGAAGTCGAAATCCAGTTCTCCCTGGGCCCTTACGTTTTGCGTTTGCCGGCACGGCGTTATTGGTTCGTCTTCGCTGCCAGCGGCGCGCGCCGCCGGGTCTACCTGCGCTAAGGCGCCGGCTCGCTCGAGGGGGGGGCTGGGGCAGCGGGCTGCAGCGCCAGACGCGCGCGCAGGTCGGCGCTCAGCCTCTGCAGGCGACGTCGCTGGCGCGGGTTGAAGGCGCCGCAGGCCGCCTGATACTTGTCGGCCAGCGCTTTCTCCTGGACACTGCCGGCGGGGAATTCGGCCAGCAAACGCGCCAGATCGCGCGCCCCATCGGGCCCTTCGACGGCGAGGCCGTCGGCGTCGATCAGAACCAGTTCATGCTGCGGCGTGACGACGAAATTGGCCGGTTTCAAATCGCGGTGGCCGAGGCCAAGACGGTGCAGTTGCAGCAGCCAGTCCAGCAGTGCGTCGGCGTCGGCTGCGCTGGCCGGGCTGCCGTCGACCCAGCCGCGCAGCAACCACTCGCCGTCCTGGTCGGCCCACCAGCCCAGCGCCGGCACCGCCGCAATCTGGCCGAGTTCGAGCAGGTAGAGCAGGCGGTAGGCGCGGCGCCCGGGGCTCCAGCCGAGCAAACGGCGCAAGCGCTGCACCGTTCCCGGCCGCTGGTAGGACTTCCACACCCGCTGCCCACCCGCGCCCCCATCGCGCGGCCAGTTCTCGCGTCGTCCGTCCTCGCGCGACCCCGGTTCGCGCAGCACGCTTCCGCGTCGCCCTTGTTTCAACAGCACTGCGTCGGGGCTGGGACCCGGGGAAGAGACCCTTACGAAACGGCGCCGAGCCCACCCCGGTCCGGCGTCGAAGTCGGATACCGGGCGCAGGCAGCGCGCGCTGCGCTTGAGCAGACGTTTCCCACCGCGCCGCGCAGCCTGCTGCAGCAGCGCGCCGGGCGAGGGGATCTCTTCTTCGGCGGCACGGGAGTAATGCGCACAGAGATCCGCGGCACTGGCTTCGGCGACCGCGGTCGGCAGGGACATCAGCAAGCGCACCAGATCGCGCTGCGGGATCTCCGCCGCCAACGGCAAGGCCGCGACCCGCGCATGACCCAGATCCACCGGGACCAGCACGCCGAGGTCTTCGGGCGCCGCCGTTTCCCCGGCGGAACCGTGGACGAACAACAAATCACCAGCATCCAGGTCGCGGTCGCTCCAGCGCTGACGGTGCAGCGTGGCCAGTCCGCTGCCCACGGCCGCGGCGGCCGCCGGCAGGCACTCCGCAGCGGGGGAGCCCGACCACCACGGTCGCGCATAGACCCCGAGGCGGCGCGTGCACTGCTGTGCCGCCGCCTCAGGGACCACGCCGATGCGCCAGGCCAGCAGATTCCAGCGCTCGAACTCGCGCAGCGCCGGTGCGCGCGAGAACATCCGCCGCCACGCCTCGGTGCGCCGCCTGGGGTGGTAGATCTTCAGCAGCAAACCGTCCGCCGGCAGGCGCAGGCGGTCGTCCCCAGCCGCGGCCCCTTGTTCCAGCAGCGCGCCAGATCTTGCTGGGGGCGAGGAGGCCGCGGGCAGATGCAGCACGGTGCGCGCCGGCGAAACTCGGACCACCCATGAAAGGACCTCCTCGGGGGCCTGCAGATCGCGCAACCACAACCACGCGAGCAGCTCCCGCAGCCACGGGTCGCGCGGCGGCCGTGCCTCGAGGCGCGGGCGCAGCCAGCTCAGATTGGCAGCCGCAAGCTCTTCCACCGCAGAAGGCTAGCAGACCGCGGACAAAGTCATTCCGCCCCACGGCAGCGTCTTTCTCCCCTGGACGGCGTCGGCAGAACCGGCCCCTATCCACGGATAGGGGCCGATCCAGCTTCCTTGCCAGGGAACAAATCCACTCGCCATGGAACGAAAGCACTTTATCCACGGCCTGCTACCAGCCCGCCAAACGAAAGGACCTTGTCCGCAGCCCGCCCGCACCGATAATCGGCGCAGGTGATCGTTCGCCGCGCCTACTTCTCGGAGATTCTCCGCCACCTCATGCTGGTCCTCGGCGGGGTGATCTTTCTGCTCGCCCTCGGCGCGGCGGTGCGCGCGACCTCGACCGCTCAGGGCGCACCGATCTGGGTGGCACTCGCCCTGGTGCCGCTGTTCGTCGGCAACGCGCTGCCCTATTTCTTTCCGGTCGCGCTGATGACCTCGGTGGTGCTGGCCTACGGCCGCATGGCCGCCGACGGCGAAGAAGTGGTGCTGCGCGCCGCCGGCATGACCCCGTGGCGCTTGTTGCAGCCGGCCTTGCAGGCCGCCTTGCTGATGGCCGTGGTGGGCTATCCGGTGACCAATTGGGTGATGCCGGGCATCTTCACCCAGATGCGCACCTTGAGCCTGCGCGCCAAGATCGCCGCGCTTGAAAACACCAATCCAAGCGCCAACGAGTTCCAGTTCAAGGGTCTGCAGATGCTGTGGGCGTCGCGCGATCCAGAGGGCGGTTTTCGCGACGCGGTGATCGCGCTGGATTCGGCCATCAGCAAGGATCTGGCCGGCGGCGGGGTGCGCCTGCGCGCCGACCGCGTGCGCATGGACGTGGTCGGCGACGAATTGGTGTTCCGCTTCGACCGCCTGCGCACCCTCAGCGATGAGGGCGAGGAATCACCGTGGAAGGCCTCCAACAGCGATGGCACCTGGCTGCGCGTCGATCTCGCCAGTCTGGTCGACAACACTGAGCTGCCGCGCCGCCTGGTCAAGGTGCACACCAGCGCCCGGCTGCGCGAGCGCATCGTCGAAGAGGAAGATCCGCTGATGGTCGGGCGCATGCGCCTGGTGATCTTGCAACGCTGGGCCGGCGCTGCGGCCGCCTTCCCGGTCGCGCTGCTCGGCGCCCTGATCGGCTGGCGGTTGCGCCGCGGCGGCTTCCTCACCGGATTCGCCGTCGCCCTGATGGTGCTGCTGCTGGTCTACTACCCAGTGCAATTCCTCGGCGAAGGCCTGTTGCGCAGTGGGCGCCTGGGCCCGGCCCTGGCCGCCTGGCTGGCGCCGCTGTGTCTATTGCCCATCTCCTTGATCCTCTACCTGCGCAACCGCGCCCCCTGACGCGATGACCCACCGCCGCAAGCCCAGCGCCTGCTGACGCGATGAATCGTCTCAGCCATCGCCTGGACCGCTACGTGCTGGCCACCTTCCTGCGCCACTGGACGGTGGTGGCGGCGGCCTTCCTGGGCCTGTTCACGCTGCTGGATCTGGTTGGAAAATCCGACGAATACGGGCAGTCCGCCGACCTTTATGGTCCGGTGGCCAGCGAAGTGGTGCGTCTTTATCTGGTCAACCTGCCCTTCCTGCTGGCGCAATTCGCCCCCTACGTCACCCTGCTCGCCGGGCTGGCCAGCGTGCTTTCGCTACGGCGGGTGAGTGAGTGGACCCCAATGCTGACCGCCGGCCGCTCCACTTTACGCGCCTTCCTGCCGATCTTCGCCGCCGCCCTGGTCATGGGGGTGCTCATGCTGGTCATGCGCGAGGCGCTGCTGCCGCGCCTGTTGCCCGAGCGCGCCGCCCTGACCAGCCGCCTGGTGCGCCAAGAGGCCTGGGAACCACAAAACGTGTGGTTGCGCAGCCTCGACGGCCGCCGCCTGCATTGCGCGCTTTATCAGCCTCTCGCCACGCACCGACCTGGCGCGGCGTCAGGCCTCGATCAGGCCGATGCGGTGCCGACCATGGTCGGACTCGAAGTCTTCGGTCTTTCCTCCCTTGGCCAGGACCGCCTGCTCAGCGCCGATGTGGCTCGTTGGGATGGCGTCGGCTGGGAACTGGAAAATGGCTTCCTGATCACTCTCGGCGGCGTGACCGACCGCCAACCGGTCGCCCGTCTGGATGGTCCAGGAATGGCCCCGGCCGATCTTGAGCGCTCCTGGTTCGGACAACACCAGCCTCTGGAGTTGTCTGCGGCCGACTATCGCCAACTATTGGCACGCGACCCCGGCCACCGTCAGGCCGCCACCTTGGCTTGGTCGTGGTGGCTGGCCCCCTGGCATCACCTGATTCTGCTGCTGCTCGGGCTGCCCTACGTTCTGCGTTTCGAGCGCGGCGCCTCGATGGAGGGCCTTGCTATCGGCCTGCTCCTGTGCAGCACTTTCTTCGTCGCCGAATTCCTCTTCCACGACTTCGGCGACCGCGGCCTGGTGGCTCCATGGCTGGCGGCCCTTGCCCCGACCTTGCTGTTCACCGGCTTCGGCCTGCGCGCGCTGCAACGCCTGCCGACCTGATCCTGCCTCGGCCTGCGCGGGACCGGCTGACCCCCCTCGACCTGCGAGCGCCCGGTCCAAGCAATCCTGACACCAGGATTTGACGGAATCCGCGCCTGCGACCGGCCAAAATAGGGCATGCGCCGACCGCAACTGTGGCTGCTTTTGCCGATGCTGTCTGCCTGCGTTTCCGCCGAGGAATCGCGGCTGGATAGCGGAGACCGCCTTTTTCGCATGGGGCGCTACCACGAGGCTTATCGCGCCTACGGGCCGATCGAAGAGGCCGACTCCGCGCTCAGTCAGCGGATCGACAAGGCCCGCCTCTACTCGGTGCTTGAGTCCGCCGAAGACGCCGTGCACGTCAACCGCATCGAGCGCGCCCTGTCCCTGCTCGACTACGCAGACACGCTCCACTCCGGTCACCCGATGACCACCAGCCTGCGCGAGCATGCCCGCCGTCGGCGCGCCGTGCAGCTCGCCGACACCGGCGAAGAACTTCTCGACAATGGCACTCCGCGTGCCGCCGAGGCGGCGTTCCGCGAAGCCGTTGCCTGGGACCCGACCAATGCCCAGGCCCAACGCGGTCAAGAAGAATCGGAACGGCGCACCCGGGCGATGGATGCCCACGGTGAGGAACTCTATTTCGAAGGCCTGGATTTCGTCGAACAGGGCGATAGCCTGCGTGCCTTCACCGCCTTCATGCACGCGGCCGGATTGCTCGGCGAGGGCAGCGGCGCGAACCAGCGCTTCAACCTGATGAGCCAGGAATTGGCGCTGGACAGCTTGCGCCAGGGCCAGGTTCAATTCAAGCAGGGTGAACTGGGCCAGGCCTGGCTGGCCTTGACCGACGCCGTGCACCTGGATCCGGCCAACCAAGAGGTCCGCACCTTGTTGCAACAGGTCCTGGACCGGATTGAATCCGAACGCCTGCTGGCCGAGGCCGATTTGCACGTGCGTGGTGGTCGCGTCAATAAAGCCGACGAACTCTTCGCCCGCATTCTGGGACTCTCCGGCGAACTCCACATCGGCGAGGTCGATGACCTGAAGAGCCGCGCCATCCAGGAACGGGCACGGCGCGAGTACGCGCTGGCGCGGGCGTGTGAACTGGATTCCCAGTACGTGCGCGCGATGGGTCTTTACTACCAGATCCTCGAGGGAACCCAGGGGGTCGGTTACGAAGACCTGCCGGTACGCGTCGAGGGCCTGGAGCGGCGTCTGAATTCGGCCGCCGGCTTTTATCGTCAAGCGCTCGCCGCCGAAGCCGAGGGCGACGCGGTCGGCTATCTGGAGAATCTGCGCCAGACGGTGCGGCTTGCGCGCGACTACGAAGACGCCTCCGCGCGTCTGAAAAAGGCTGAAAAATAACCGGCCGTCGAAAATTCACCCAGCCCGCGGCTTGCCGGCCGATTGGTGGAGACGAAGGGACTCGAACCCTCGACCTTCGCATTGCGAACGCGACGCTCTCCCAACTGAGCTACGTCCCCACCCGCATCGGGCCGAATAGGATACGGCGGCCCGTCGCTTGCGTCCATGTCGCCCTCCAGCCTCCTCGCCGCCTTTCCCTTCGACGTCCGACCGGGCGAGGTGGGGGCCAATCTGGCCACCGTGCGGGCGGCATTGGAACAGGCCGCAGCGGCGGGGGCTTGCTTGCTGCTGCTTCCGGAGAAGTGGACCACTTCCTTTCTGCCTCGTTATGAGGCCGAGCATTTGTGCGCCAGTGATGCGGCTTTGAACGAGGTGCATCAACGAGCAGAAGCCCTGGGCATGGTGGTGGTGGGTTCGGCGCCCAGCGGTGGAGCAGAGGGGGAGAAGCCATTCAACGAGGTGCATTTCCTCGGAACGGGTGGCGATCGGCGGCCCTATCGCAAGCGCTTGCTGTTCTCGCCCACCGGCGAGGGCTGGCAGGTGCGCCGCGGCGAGGGACTGCCGCAGGTGATCGATACGGCATGCGGCCGCGCCTGCGCGGTGGTCTGTTACGACCTGCGCTTTCCCGAACTCACCCGACAGGCCTTTTATCAAGACGCCGACCTGATGTTGGTCCCGGCGCAATGGCCGCGTCCGCGCTGCGCTGTCTTTGACCTATTGGCGCGGGCCCGCGCAGCCGAGAACCAGTGCTATGTGCTGGCCTGCAATCGCGCCGGGCGCGCAGGATTGGATGGCCGTCATTTGATGGAATTCCCAGGGACCGCGCGGTTGTTTGACCCGTTGGGAGACGAGGTGGCCTCGCTATGTGACGGGAGTCTGCTGCTGGCCGAGCTGGATCTAGACCTGGTGGCGACCGTGCGTCGCCAGGTGCCCTGTGCGCGGGACCTGCGCGAGGCGGGATTGTGGCCGCAATCGGAGGGCGGATCGGCGTAGAATTCAGCCCCATGACCGAGGACGTCTCTCCACCCACGGCCACAACCGTCTCTCCGCCCACCGCGCCCACCGCGCGTGCTGCCGCCGCTGCCGCGACCCTCTCGGTGGCGCTGGCCGTGGCGGTTTCCGCCCCGTCGCTGACCCGCCCCTTTCTTCCCGGACTGCTTTTCGTCGGCGGCCTTCCCTTTGTGCTGGCGCTGATGCTGGGCTGGGTGCTGGTGCGGCTGCCGGGTCTGCGTCAGGCCCCATTGGCGGCCACCATCGCTGCCGCGCTGGTCACCGCCTTGCCGTGGCTGCTGGTTGCCGGGTCGCCGATGGCCGGTCTGCAGATGATGATGTGGCTGGGATTCCTGCTGGTTCTCTTGCTGCCGGCGTGGTTCCTGCGGCGTCCGCAACTGGCTCCGGCGACGCTGGCGCTGGCGGCGGTCCTGTGCCTTTTGCCGCAGGGGAAACTGGCCCTGGGGGGGGGCGAGCTGAATCCGGTGCTGGTGGTCGGCATGGATTCCGGCAACTGGCGTTTCGTCGACGAAATGATCGCCGCTCATCCGCAGGACCTGCCGCATCTGCAGGAATTGATGCGGCGCGGCGCGCGCGGTCACCTGATGTCGAACGCGCCCACCGCCTCTGCGCGCATCTGGACCATCCTTGCCACCGGGGTCAACCACGATCTCAACGGCATCAAGAACTTCGGCAATAACCGCAGCGACCTGACCGCCGGGCGCATCTGGGACCACGTCATCAACCCACGCCCAGACGGCGATCCGATTGGCAGCGCCGGCCTGGTCGCGTGGCTGATCAACACGCCGCCCGACAAACGGGATGGGCTGCTCTTCAACACCCCGGGCTGGGTCACCGGCTCAACCCTGGCCAAACCGCTGGCGGCGTCGCCGGCCAAGGTGCTCGAACGCCTTGGCGAAGAGGGCGCCCGGCCTAGTTTCGGCGAGCTGATCCAGTCGATGTTGTCGAGCATGGCGGTGGCCTCTGCCGATCATGCCTGGGCGCATCTCGACACCGTCGCCGACATCGTTTTCGGCAAGCTGATTCGCGGCTACGACAAGGAAGACCTGGTGTGGCGCATGAAGATCATGCGCGATCGCGTCAACGCCGACCTGTATCTGGAACTCGCCCGCCGCCACGGTCCCGACTTCAACGCGCTGGTGCTCTACGGCACCGACCAGCTCGGGCATTTCTATTGGAAATATCACGAAGCCAAGTACGGCAAGCGTGAGCTTTTCCCCTCGGTCACCGATCGCGAGATCACGCTGCGTGGCGAGGCCTGCCGCGAGGCCTACCGCGCCTGCGACCGGGTCCTGGGCAAGCTGCTCGACCGCGTCGATCTGGGACAGGCCACGCTGGTGTTGTGCTCCGACCACGGCATGCAGCCCTTGGAGGAATCGCGCGACGATCTGCAGATCAAATTGCGCGCCGGCGCCTTGCTGACTCTCGCCGACCTGGCGGTCGAGGACTTCACCTTTTCCAATCTGAACAGAGCCCTGTACCTGACCCCGAAAGCGGGCGGCGAAGAAGGCCGCCGCCTCCTCGATCAGCTACGCCAAAAAGTAGAGCGCGTCAAGGTCGCCGACAGTGGTGCGCTGTTGTTCAGCACCGGCTTTCCTGCCAATGCGCCCAATTCGATCCGCGTCGATCTGGTCCAGACCACGCGCGACAGCCTGACGCTGGAGAGCGAGTTGCGCATGGACGAAAAGGTGGGTTCGGTGCGCGATCTGTTCACCCTCGAAACGCGTTCCGGGCGCCACGACGACTATGGTTTTTTCCTGATGGCGGGTCCCGGGATTCGTGCCGGTGCCTGGCTCGAAGACGTCGACGTTTTCGACCTGGCTCCCACGGTGACCTACCTGATGGGCAAGGCGGTGCCCGCCGATCTGCCGGGGCGGGTGGTGCTCGAAGCCTTTACTCCCGAGTACACCGCCGCGCACCCCTTGCGCACGGTTGCCGGCGGATTCCCCAAGCCTCCAGACGTCAAGGGGGTGACCGAGGCGGACATGCTCAAGACCTCGGGTTACGTCGATGACTGAGGCCTTCGGGCCCTGGGATCGGGCCGGCGCGGGCTTAGAATAGCCTGTTTCCCCGCGACTCCCACAACCCATCGTGTCCAAGGTCTTCCTCGCTTCTGCCTGCCGCACTCCGATCGGCAGGTTCCAAGGTGGTCTGTCCAGTCTGCGCGCGCCGCAGCTGGGTGCGCTTGCGGTGCAAGAAGCGCTGCTGCGCGCCGGCATCGCGGGCGACGCGGTCGACGAGGTCATCCTCGGCAACGTGCTGCAGGCCGGGGTCGGCCAGAACCCGGCACGCCAGGCCGCGCGGGCCGGCGGCATTCCCGACACCGTGGCACCCTTTACCGTCAACAAAGTGTGCGGCTCGGGGCTCAAGGCGGTGATGCTGGCGGCGCAGTCGATCAAGGCCGGCGACAATCATCTGGTGGTCGCCGGCGGCATGGAGTCGATGAGCCAGGCGCCCTATCTGGTGCCGGCAGCCCGCACCGGTGCCCGTCTGGGCGACGCCAAGCTGGTCGACGCGATGGTCCACGATGGTCTGTGGGACGTCTATTCGGATCAGCACATGGGCTTGACCGGCGAACGGGTAGCGACGGAATACGAGATCAGCCGCGAACAGCAAGACGCCTTCGCCGCGGCCTCGCACAACAAGGCCGAGGCCGCCGCTGCGGCCGGCCGGTTCGACGCCGAGACCTTCGCCGTCATGGTGCCGCAGCGCAAGGGCGACGCGCTCGAGCTACGAGCTGACGAGGGCATCCGCGCCGGAGCCAGCGCCGAGAGCCTGGCCGGGCTGCGTCCGGCCTTCGCCAAAGACGGTTCGGTGACCGCCGGCAACGCTTCGCAGATCTCCGATGGCGCCGCCGCGCTGGTGGTTGTCTCGGAAGCTGCGCTGGAAAAACACGGCCTGACTCCGCTGGCGGAAGTCACCGGCTACGCCGCCGGGGGCATGGCGCCCGAGTGGGTGATGATGGCGCCCAAGGCCGCGGTCGAGAACCTGGAAGCGCGCACCGGAACCTCGCGCCACGACTACGACCTGATTGAGCTCAACGAGGCCTTCGCCTCTGGCGCCTGCGCCCTGCTCAAGACGCTGGAACTTGATCCTGAGCGGGTCAACGTCAACGGCGGCGCGGTGGCGCTGGGCCATCCGATCGGCGCCTCCGGCGCGCGCATCCTGGTCACCCTGCTGCACGCGATGCTGCAGCGCGGCGCGGCCACCGGCCTGGCGACCCTGTGTCTGGGCGGCGGCAACGCCGTGGCCCTGGCGGTGCGCACCTGCTGAGCCCTGTTTCCATTGCGTGCGCGCCTGCTGAACCCTGATCGAAACGAAATAACAAAGAGATGACGGAAACCCTTCAAGCTGCGGTGATCGGCGCCGGCACCATGGGCAATGGCATCGTCCAGGTGATGGCCGATTTCGGCCATACGGTGACCATGGTCGACGTTTCGGAAGAGGCGCTAGTGCGCGGTCGTGGCGCCATCGAGAAATCGCTGGCGCGCTTCGTCAAGAAAGAAAAGAAAACCGCGGCCGAGGTCGAGACCATCCTGCAGCGGATTTCGCTGTCGACCGATCTCGAAGACGCGGTGTCCAGCGCCGACCTCGCCGTCGAGGCAGTGTTCGAAAACCTGGAAGTCAAATGCGACCTGTTCCGGCGCATGGACGGCGCCGCGCCTGCGGCGGCGGTGCTCGCTTCAAACACTTCGTCGATCTCGATCACCCGGCTGGCCAACGCCACCCAGCGGCCCGAGCAGGTCATCGGCATGCACTTCATGAATCCGGTGCCGCTGATGAAGTTGGTCGAGATCATCCGCGGCGAGCGCACCAGCGAGGCCACCATGCAGCGCACCGTGGCCTGGGCCGAGGGCCTGGGCAAGGTCGTCGGCGTCGCCGAGGACTACCCCGGCTTCATCGCCAACCGCATCCTGATGCCGATGATCAACGAAGCCGCCTTTGCCCTGATGGAAGGGGTAGGCACGCGTGAGTCGATTGACACGGTGATGAAGTTCGGCTGCAATTTCCCCATGGGGCCGCTGACGCTGGCCGATTTCATCGGCCTCGACATCTGCGTCAGCATCCTTGACGTGCTGCACCAGGGCCTGGGCGACTCCAAGTACCGCTGTTGCCCCTTGCTGCGCCGCATGGTCGATGCCGGCAAACTCGGGGTGAAGAGCGGCGAAGGCTTCTACACCCACTCGCGCTGATTTACTTGAACCGGGCGGCACTCCTGACCGATGGAAGAACGAGGAATCCTGATGCGCACCACCGAAGCGGCTCTGGCCCGGATCGATCACGCTCTGGCGTGTACGCGCTGGGACGACGTCCTCTGCGCTGAGATCCGGACTTCCTACCGCGCGGTTTCCGCCCACGGCGTTTTCGACGCCCTGGTCACCGCCGAGCGCCTGGCCTTGTTCCTTGGTCACCAGTCGTGGGCAGCGTGGGATTACATGAACCTGCTCAAATCGGTGCAGCAGGCGTTGGCGCCCCAGCAGCTGCCGTGGCTGCCGCCGGCCGATCCGGCCTGCACCCGCGCGGTGCACTGCATCGTTCTGGAAGAGGAAACCGGCGCCCTGCTCGACGGGCGTCCAGCTTCGCACTTCGAGTTTTTCCTCCACGCCGCCCGCTCGGCGGGGGGCGACACCACGCGCATCGACAGCTTCCTGCGCCTGCTGGCCGACGGCACCCCGTGGCAGGAGTGCCTCGACACCTTCGCCGCCCCGGCGGCGGCGCGTTTCGTCCGCACCACCCTCGATCTGGCCGCAGCCACCCCGGCCGAACGCATCGCCACCTTCGCCCTCGGCCGTGAAGAGCTGGTGCCGCCCATGTTCCAGGTGCTTGGCGACAGTCTCGGCGCCTGGCGCGGACCCTACGACCTCGGCCCGCTGCGCCGTTACCTCGATCAGCACGACCGTGGCGAAGCAGCTTTCGAGGCCGATATCGGCCTGCGCCTGCTCGAAGCCTTCGCTGGTGACGAGGACCAGGCCGGGCGTGCTGCCCTGCGCGCCTTGCAGGCCCGCCAGGACCTGCTCGACGCGGCCTTGTCGGCGGTCTCGAGCCTTCCTGCTGAATAGCATTTTCTGGCCCTTGTTCGCCCGATTCGGGCTGTTCTGCACGGCTCCGCCGTGGGAGAATACGGGGTCCCTTCGCACCCCGAAAACAGATGGATTTCGCACTGACCGAAGAACTGGAAATGATCCGTGACAGCGCTCGCGAATTCGCCGAGCGGGCCCTCAAGCCTCATGCTGCCAGGGTCGACGCCGAGGAGAGCTTTCCTGATCAAGCTCTCGCCGAGGCCGCCGAAAACGGTTTTCTCGGACTGACCGTTCCCGAGGAGTTCGGCGGCGCCGGCCTCGGCAACCTGCACTCGGCGGTGCTGCTCGAGGAACTCAATCGCTGGGACCCATCGGTTGGCGTCACCATTTCTGTGCACATGTCGCTGGTGTGTTCTTGCATCAACAAGTGGGGCACCCAGGAACAGAAAGAGAAGTATCTGCCGCGCCTGGCCAGCGGCGAAATGATTGGCGCCTACTGCCTGACCGAACCGCAGGCCGGCTCCGACGCCGCCAACCTCAAGTGCCGCGCCGACAAGGTCGACGGCGGCTGGAAGCTGAACGGCACCAAGTCCTGGATCACCACCGGCGAGCAGGCCGGGCTGTACCTGGTCTACGCGGTCACCGACAGCGCCGGCCGGCGCGGGCACAACATCGGTGCCTTCCTGGTCGAGCGTGTTTTCGACGGCGTGGTGGTGGGCAAGAAGGAAGCCAAGCTCGGTCTACGCGGCAGCTCGACCACCGAGATGATCTTCGAAGACGTGTTGCTGCCCGAAGAGAACCTGCTCGGCGACGGCAGCAATGGCTTCAAGATCGCCCTCGACACCCTCGATGGCGGCCGCATCGGCATCGCTTCGCAGGCGCTCGGCATCCACCGCGCTTGTCTGGAAGAGTCGCTCCAGTACTCCAAGGACCGCCAGCAGTTCGGCAAGCCGATCGGCGAATTCCAGGCGATCGCCTGGAAGCTCGCCGACATGGCGACTTCGCTCGAGGCCAACCGCATGCTGGTACACAAGGCGGCGTGGCTGCGCGACGCCGGCGAGCCGTGCACCAAGGTCTGCTCGATGGCCAAGCTGGCGGCGTCCAAGGCGTGCAATCTTGCTGCCCAAGAGGCGGTGCAGATCCATGGTGGCGCCGGCTACACCAAGGAGTTTCCGGTCGAACGTCACTACCGAGACGCGCGCATCACCGAAATCTACGAAGGCGCGACCGACATCCAGCGCCTGGTCATCTCTCGCCACCTCTAAGCCCTGCAGCCCGACCGCATGGACACCCTCACCCAGCCAGCAACCAACTTCGACCTGTCCGAAGAACAAGAGATGATCCGCGCAACGGTGCGCCGTTTCGCCCTCGAGGTCATCGCCCCCGGCGCCCGCGAGGCCGACGAGAACTGCCAGCTCAACCACGCCGCATGGGAGGGCATGAAGGAACTCGGCCTGACCGGGATTCCCTTCGACGAGAAGTGGGGCGGCGCCGGCATGGACACTCTTTCCTACACCATCGCGGTGGAAGAGGTTTCGCGCGTGTGCGCCTCGACCGGCCTGACGCTGGCCGCGCACACCTCGCTGGGCAGCTACCCGATCTACGGGTGGGGTTCCGAGGCGCTCAAGGAACGCTACATGCCGGGGCTTTGTGCCGGCGAGTACATGGGCGCCTACGGCTTGACCGAGCCCAACGCCGGCTCCGATTCGGCCGGCACCATCACCACCGCGGTACGTGACGGTGATCACTTCCTGGTCAACGGCCAGAAGTGCTTCATCACCAACGGCAGTTACGCCAAGCCTTTCATCATCACCGCGCAGACCGACAAGAGCAAAGGGCCGAAAGGCATCGTTGCCATGGTGATCGACCGCGACACCGAGGGGTTTACGGTTTCCAAGGGCGAAGAAAAACTGGGCATGCGCGGTTCTGACTGGACCAACCTCTTCTTCACCGACTGCCGCGTGCCGGTCGACAACCTGCTCGGTTCCGAGGACGAAGGCTTCGCCACCTTCATGAAGACCCTCGAAGGCGGTCGCATCTCGATCGGCGCGCTGTCGCTGGGCCTCGCCCAGGGCGCGCTCGACGAGGCGGTGACTTATGCCACCGAGCGCGAGCAGTTCGGCAAGCCGCTGTGCGAGCACCAGGCGGTGGCCTTCAAGCTCGCCGAAATGGAGACCGAGATCCAGGCCTCGCGCCATCTGGTCTACCACGCCTCGCGCCTCAAAGACGCCGGCCGCGCCTTCGGTGCGGCTGCCGCTCTGGCCAAGTACTACGCCTCCGAAGTCAGCGTGCGCGCCAGCTACGAAGCGATCCAGATCCTCGGCGGCAACGGCTACTCGCGCGAGTATCCGGTCGAACGCATGTACCGCGACTCGAAGCTGAACACCATCGGCGAAGGCACCACCGAGGTGCAGAAGATCATTATCTCGCGCGATCTGCTCGACCGTTCGGGTTACCAGCGCTGATTCCTTGGAAGCCGCCACCCACCCCGCCCGCACCATCCAGCTCGGTCGCTTTCGCATCACCGCGCTGCGTGATGCTTCCTTCGCGCTCGACGGCGGCGCCATGTTCGGAGTGGTGCCGCGCCCCCTGTGGCAGCGGCTGACTCCGGTCAATGACGACCACACCATTCCGCTGTCAACCACGCCCTTCCTGATCGAGGACGACCAGCACAAGATCATCATCGAACCCGGCCTCGGGCGGCGCTGGAACGATAAGCAGCGCGCGATGTTCCACATCGACCACGCCGACGGCCACGAGCTGGTTGCCTCGCTGGGGCAGGCCGGGGTGGAGCCGGACGAAGTCACTCACTGCCTGATGTCGCACTGCCACTGGGACCACATCGGCGCGGCCTGCGGCGCCGACGGCCGGCCGGTGTTCGCGCGGGCGCAGCACTGGACGCCACGCTCGGAGCGCGAGGCGTGCCTGAACCCCGACCATCTGCGTCGCGCCAGCTACCGCCGCGAAGACCTGGCGCCGATCGAAGAGGCCGGCCTGCTGCAAACCTTTTGCGGCGAAGTCGAGGTGCTGCCGGGCGTGTCGATGGTCGAACTCGACGGGCATAGCGACGGCGTTTCCCTGATCCTGATCCGTGGCGGCGCCGGCGCGGGCGAGACCGCGTGTTTCTGGAGCGACGTGGTGCCGACCCGCAACCATGTGCATCTACCCTTCATCATGGCCTACGACATGAACGCGGCCGCCTCCTTCGCCCAGCGCAGCCAATGGATCCCGCGGGCGGCGCAAGAGGGCTGGGTGGCTCTGCTCTATCACGACCCGGTCACCCCGATCGGGCGTATCTGCAAGGGGGCAAAGCGTTTCGAGTGGGCGCCTCGGCTGGATTGATACTGCCCCAAGACCTTGTATTATGGATGGGCGATGTGCGCCCTCGGCTGGATCGGGTTCGGAGCCAGTGGAATTTGCCTGTTTTCCAAGTTTCCTGGATCCTGAACTTGACGATAAGAGTCCACCTTGGTGCCCCATTGCGCCATCCATGTCTTTTCTCGCCCTCTCCCTGACCTTTGGCCTCCTGACCGGGTCAACGATCCACACTCCGCACGCGGAGACCTCCTCCATAGCCATCGCCCCGCTGAGCGGCGGCGGCACCGAGATGGTCCTGGTTTCACGCCTCGAAGCCAAGGTCCTGCACAGCTACGACGACGGTCTCACCTGGCATCCGGTGGCCGGCGCCAACCTCGGCAAAACGATGGCCGCGCGCGTGGTTTATTACCCGCGCCCCTCTCCGCGCTTCATCATCGCCACCGACCAAGGAGTGTGGAGCTATTGGAACGAGACCGGCGTGGTCGAAGAGCTCAACACCGGAATCGATCCAGCCGACCGTTTCCTGGTCGATCTGGCGGCGCCGATTCCAGGAGAAGACGGTCCGGTGGTCATCGTCAACGACAACGGGGTTGTCTATTCGCTGGATGAGACCACCGACAGCTGGACCAACATCCTCACCTTGTCCAGGTTCGACCGCAACCCGGTGGTGGCGGTCGCTCCGCGATTCGACCGCTCCGGTCTACCGGGCCCCAACCAGACCATTCTGGTCGGCGTGCGCGGCACGCTGGTGACTTCGCAAGACGCCGGACTAACTTGGGTCGGGCACCCGCAGTTCGATACTCCGGCCATCGACGTCTATGACTACCACATCACCGCGCTGGCGATGGCCGAAGACTATGTGGTCAGTGGCGTGATCATGCTGGGGCGCGCCAAACGCGACGACACCTACTTCACCGGGTCACGCGGCGAGTTGTGGCGGTCCAACGATTTCGGCGCCAATTTCGTCCAGCAATCTCCTTTCGGCAGCCCGACCCTCGACTCGGGCGTCTACCACCTGCTGGCGACGCCGGTGGGCCCGGACGGCAACCGCCATTTCTTCGCCAGCCTGTTCTGGTTCCCCGAAGCCAACCTGCTGGCCAACTCACTCGGCGTGCTGCGCTCGGACGACGTCGGCATGACCTGGAGTGACCAGGGTACCGCGCAGGACTTCATCGGTGAGTTCAGCCAGAACCTGCAGACGGCTTCCGACATCGCCTACCGGCGCATGATGCAGGTCTCGATGTCGCCGGACTACGCCACCGACGGACGCCTGTGGTATGCGCGCGCCGAAGCGCTCTACCGCACCCGCGACAATGGTTCCTCCTGGACCAGGCTGCGCTTCCGTCCGACCTCGCAGGTGCGCGGTCTGGCCACTTCGGTGGGCATGAACGGCGACATCTACGCCTTCGGCTCCACCTACGGCGCCGGTCTGGTGCGCTACAACCGCACCCAGGACAGTTCGCTGCTGATGCCGTACGAAGAACTGATCTATTACGCCTGCATGGAGACTTCGCCGAACTACACCCTCGACGGCATCTCCGCCGCGGGGGGGGCTTTCGACCTCGGCATCATGGTCGAGACCCCGAACAAGAAGAACTGGTATTTCGTCAACGAAATGCGCCAAGCGATCGACGGGCCCACCGGTTACGTGCGCTCGATCTCGTTCTCACCCAATTTCGGCGGCTTCAACGTTCCGGGTGCCGATCAGGCCTTCATCTGGAGTTCCCGCTTCGAGGGCTCGCCGCTGGGCGAGAACCGGCTCACCCTCGACGGCCTGGCCAACGTCACCCCGATCAACGACGTGTTTGGCTTGCCCGGCCAGCGTGCGCCCTTCATGCACGTGTTGCATCTTGCCGATGGCTTTGACCCGGTCAACCTGCCGGCGGAAAACGGCATCTTCGGCATGAGCCGGACCTTCAATCAGGTCTACCGCTTGGTTAATTCCGGTGACGCGGTGACTCCAGTGTTCGAATGGCAGGTGCTTCCCTGGGCTCCCACCGAGAGCCTGCAGGACTGTATCCCCGATCCGCGCTATATGCGCCCCGGCAACGCCTCGTTGTGGGTGCTGGGCACCGAGAACCTCTACCACTTGAAGGACCTGTCCAGCGACTGGTCCAACCTCGAGATCACGACCTATCCAGGGGTACCCGGTTACCAAGCCCTGGCCTTGGCGATCTCGCCCGACATGAACCTGTTCCCGTCGCTCTACGCAGCGACCTGGGGCGGTGGGGTGTTCAAGCTGGACCTATCTGCCTCCACCCCATCGTGGACTTCGGTCGGGGTTGGCTTTCCGATGTCGTGGGGCAACGCGATTGAGCTGTCACCTGACTTCCTCAACGACCGCCTGATCTTCGTCGGCACCCAAGACGGCATCTACCACTGTCAGGACCTGCCTGGTGCGAGTTGGAATGAAGCGGTCTCC
This sequence comes from Planctomycetota bacterium, assembly GCA_021776925.1. Classification (GTDB taxonomy): domain Bacteria; phylum Planctomycetota; class UBA1135; order UBA1135; family UBA1135; genus JAJFFB01. Next base: position 19,136 of record JAJFFB010000028.1, read on the forward strand.
GAATACGCTCTCGACAGCCACAACCCTAGTTTCCGCTACTATTCGCCCAATGACCCAAGCAACCCGGATCCTTCGCGGCCGTGGGGTTGGGAAGCCCGTAACCGCAAGAACATCCCGGACGCTCAACTGGATAAGACTCCGGTCTATGGACAAGGTGTTGCCTACGGCAACGACGATGGCGACTTCGCAGAGTTCTACTTCACTGGTTCCGAGGCCACCGTCATGACCTTCAAGGGACCGGCCTTCGGTGACATGTACATTGAGGTCGAAGACGAAGCCACCGGCGCCCAGGTCATGGCTCCGGTTACCGTCAGCCTGTTTGCGACCAAGCTCGGCAACCTCGATATTCCGCTCGTAATGCCCGGGCCGGGGGCCTACCAGGTGCGCCTCACCGCCATCCTGGGCCTCGACGAAGTGATGGCGCTCGACGCGGTGCGCATCAAGCGGTAGGCGTCTGTTCGTGGGCGCGGTCGGCCAGCCGGTACACAGGCAGGGCCAGCAAAGCCAGCGCCCCGGAGGCTGCGGCCAAGCGCCACCAGCGACCCTGTTCGAGATCACCGAGAGCCCAGGCATCGGCGATCATGCGGCCCCATGAGGGTTGCTCGGCCAGCCCCACGCCGAGGAAACTGAGCACCGCCTCCGCTTTGATCGCGGCGACGAACGCCAGGCTGAACTGCGCCAGGAGCATCGGTCGCAACGCCGGCATCAGGTGGCGCAGCATCAGACGCAGCGGGGGGGCGCCGCAGGCGCGCGCCGCCAGGACGTAGTCCTGGTCGACCAGGCGCCGGGCTTCGGCGCGCACCAGCCGGTAGACGCCCACCCAGCTCACCACCGCGAAGGCGGTGCACAAAGGCAGCAGGCCATGGCCGAGCAGCGCCGCCACCACCACCACCAGCAGCATGCCCGGTATCGCCGCCACCGCGCCACTGAGCCAGTTGCACAGCGCGTCGACCGGACCGCGATACCACGCGGCGGCCAGTCCGAGGGCCGCGCCGATGAGTACCGCGGCGCCGGCGGCGAGGGAGCCGACCAGGAAGGCGATGCGGCTGCCTTGCAGCGTCTGCGCGAGCAGATCGCGGCCGAGGTGATCGGTGCCGAGCGGATTGGCGGCGCTCGGCGCGAGGAATTCTGCGCCGTCGTGCTGGCTGCGCCAGTCGGCGGCGAGCCAGCCTAATTGGCAGGCCACGGCGAGGACCAGCCACACTCCGAGGAGCAGGATCCATCCGCGTGGCTGCCGTTTCATGCGCGGGCCTCTCGGTAACGAGGGTCGGCGAGTCCGCACAGCAGGTCACCCAGCCACTGGGCGGCGAGGTAGACCAGAGCGAGCAGGAAGGCCACCGCGCGCAGCAGCGCCTGATCGCTGTTGAGCGCCGCTTCGGCAACCATGCTGCCAAGGCCCGGAATGGCGAAGACCCTTTCCAGCAGGATCGATCCAAGGGCGAGGAAGGGCAGCGCCAGCGTCGCCTGGGTGATCAGGGCCACCCAGGCATTGGGCAGAAGATGCCGTCGCATCAGGCGCGCCTCGCCGACCCCGCGCGCACGCGCCGCGGTCAGATAGCCCCCCCCCGCCTGCTGGCCGAGCAGGGCGCGGTAAAGGCGGTATTCCGGCCAGAATGCGATCGCCACCCAGGTCAGAATCGGCAGCATCAGATAGTTGGCGTGCGGCGGTTCCCAGCCCGCCACCGGGAACCAGCCGAGTTTGCCGGCCAGCAACGCGCGCAAGAACAGGATGGTGGCCAGGGCCGAGACCGAAATCATCAGCGAACTCAACCACGCCAGGCTGCGGTCGGTCCAGCCGCGGCGGGAGAGGGCAAATAGAGCGGCGGCCACCGCCAGCACCGTGCCGAGGACAAAGGCCGGCAGGGCCAGCGCCAGCGAACGCTTGCCGCGCTGCCACAGTTGCGGCGCGATCGCTTGTCCGCTCTGGTCGCTGCCGAAATCAAAGCGCAGCAGCGCAGCCGACTGGTGCAAAAAGCGGCGCCACGCCGGGCGCTCCTGGGCCCATCCCAGGTCGGCGGTGCGGCGGTGATCCACCGCCAGCCGCGCTCCGTGCAGGGCGCTGGCCAGGCCGGCCGCGGGCAGATTGGGGTCGGCGCGCAACTCGGTCCATAGGCTCCGCCCTTGCGGCAGCTCCAGCTGCGCGAGGCTGTTATGCAGCGCGGCGAGGTCGAGGCCGGCCAGTTCCACGCGGCTGATTTCGCTGTCGTCGGCGGCGCTCAGGCGCAACGCCGGTCCGTCCACGGCTTCGAGGAAGTAGCGCGCCGCGGATCCTTCCACGCGCAGCCGCAGCGCCGTGGCCTCGAAGCTCTCGAACAGGCCGAGGCGCAGCCGGATCTCACCGAGGGTGCGCGCCGAGGAGTGGCGTCCGGCCTCGCGCTGCGCCGGGTCGCCGGTCAGCCCACTTTCAAAAACCAGGAACAGGACCAGCACCACTCCGAGGGCCAGCGACAGCGCATGGATCAGGCGGTGGAGGGCGAAACGCAGCAAGGCAGATCAGCGTTCGATCCGGTAGTACTTGCAGGCGAAGGGATCGAAGGGGTGGACTTCCATGTCACGCAGCCACGGTTGCACCAGCATGTAGCCGCGGCGGTGGTCGATCGGGATGGCTGGCAGCTCTTCGTTGAGCAGGCCGAGCATGACGTGCACCAAGGCGCGGCGGCGCGGCGCCGACGCCGAAGGCAAGGCTTCGAGCAGGCGGTCGTAGACCGGGTTGTCGTAGTTGCAGCGGTTGATCCCGGGGGCACGGTTGGGCCCGTAGAACAATTCCAGCAGGTTGGCCGGATCGGCCCAGTCCATGGTCCAGCCGCGGGCGAAGATCTGCGCCTCGCCGCGCGCCGCCTTGGCCTGCAGCGCGGCGAAGGTGTTGGGCACCAGATCGACCTCGAGGCCGATGGCGCGCATGCCTTCGGCGAAGATCTCGCCGCTGGCCTGCGACACCGGATCGGTGCCGGAGAGCTCATATTGCAAGCGCGGTGCGCCGGCTCCGCCCGGCCACCCGGCGGCGGCGAGCAGACGCCGCGCCTCGTCGAGATCGGGCGTGCGATAGGGCGAGGAGGGCATGCCGACGCTCTCGGAGAAGCCCGGCGGGATAAAGGTGGTGGCCGCCTCCGCCCAGGCGTCGTTGCGGATGATGCGGTGCCAGCGCGCAAAGGGATAGGCGCGCGCGATCGCCTGGCGCAGCAGTCGGCGGCGGCGGTTGCCGGCGAGGTCGCCGGGAATCGAGCCGACCTGCGGGTCATCCATGTTGAAGGCGATCATGGTGAGCCCGGCCGGGGCCAGGATCTGCAAACTGACCCCCTGCTCGCGCAGTTCGGCGCTGGGTTGACGGCCGTCGATGAGATCGTGGAAGGCGTCTTGCAAGGGCGGCAGACGGTCGATCTCGCCGCGCCGGAACATCAGCGTGCGGGTGCTGTTCTCGAGGATGGTGGTGAAGCGCACCTCGTCAAGCTGCGGCAGTGCCCGCCCGCCGGGACCGGTTTGGCCGCGCCAGCCAGGCACGGCGCGGAACACCGCCTGGCTGCGCGGGATCCACTCGGCGAGAAGGAAGGGCCCGCTGCCGACCGGCTGGTTGTTGATCCCGCGGGCCACCGTCTCGGCGGGATAGACGGCAAAATAGGCCGAAGCCAGGCGCAGCAGGAAATCGCGGTCGGGCCGCGTGAGGCGCACCTCAAGACGCCGCGGGCCGAGCACGCGCAATCCGGGAAGCCCGTGTTCGAGGGCGTTGGTCATGGCGGCTTCGGCCTCGGCGAGGGTGCCGGCGGTCTGGCGGTGGAATTCATCCAGGCCCTCGATCAGGCCCTGCATCGCCCAGTAGCCGGTGGCGGGCAGGCGCGCGTCGGCCATGCGCAACCAGGATTCAAGCACGTCCTGGGCCAATACCGGGCGTGAGCCCCCGGGCCACAGGGGCGGCTGTTGCGGGTCGTGGAAGAGCGCGTCGGGGCGCAGTTCGAATCGCCAGCGGCGGCCGTCTTCGGCAACGCTCCAGGACTCGGCCAGCAGCGGGGTCACCCGGTAGGGCCGGGCCAGGTAGTCGTACTCGACCAGGCCTTCATAGACCTGGCGTTGGATCACCTGGTTGGCGGTGGTTTCGGCGGCCAGCGGATCGAAGCTGGTCGGCTCGGAAGCCAGCGCAAAGCGCGCGTTGCGCCCACCGGCTTCCTGACCCTTGGTCGCGCTGCGCGAGTCCGCGTCGTGGCCGCTGATGGCGGCGCGCCCCTGCGGCTCCTGCAGCGCTGCCTCGTGGGGGGGGGCGGCAGCGAGCAGAAGCGCGAGGGAGAGGATCATGCCAAGGGTTCAGCGAGGATGCCGAGGTGGCGTTCGCCGATGCGGGTGGCAACCAAGGTGAGTGAGCGGTCGCCGTAGGCTTTGGGCAGGAAGCGTTGCTCCAGGGTGGCCGGTCGCTCGGCGATGCCGCGTTTGCGGATCTGCAGGCGCCCGACCTTGTGCTCGCGCATCAGTTTGCGCATCTTGCGCGGGTCGAGGGCCTCGTGACCGAGGACGGTGAATCCGGCCAGGAAAGGAGTGTCGACAACCTTGTCTCCGCTCAGATAGCCGATCTCGGGGTCGAGGTTATGCAATCCGTGCTCGCGGGCGAAGGCGCCGAGGAGGCCGGAGCGCACCAGCGAGGGATCAGGATCGTAGAGATAGGCGCCGATTTCGCCGGTGTCGGCGTGGGGGTCGGCGGCGCCGCAATAGGTCGCCTCGTCGGGCAATGTGGTGGCGCGGCGCTCGACCTTGCCGGCCAGGCTGCCGTACCAGAACACGGTTTCCTTGGCTTCGCCCTTGAGCGAGATCAGTTCGATCTCTTGCGGCTGCGGGAAGAGTTCCAGCAACACGTCGAGATCGGTGGCCGGGGACAACTTGAGTCCGGCAGCGGGGCGCCCTTCGAGCATTTCCCGCACGCGGTCGGGCTCGGGCGACCAGTCTTTCGGATCCATGATGCGGCGCGAACCGCGGCGCCGCGCCGGGTCGATGAAAATCGCGCCCTGGTCCGGCATCGTCTCGGTGCAGTCGGCGACCTCGAAGCGGATGCCGTCCTGGCCGTGGATCGCGGCGTTGGTCTCGGCGAAGTGGAGCGCGACTTCGTCGCGGTCGGTGGCGAGGACCTCGAGGCCGGCCTCGGCCAGCGCGATCGAATCCGAGCCCATGCCACAACACGGGTCGAATACGCGCTTGATCCCGGCGTCGGCGAAGCGGCGGGCGCGGTAGCGGGCGACGCCTTCGCTGGAGGCCTGCTCCAGCAACGGTTTGGTGAAATACATGTCCAGCCCGTGGGTGAACTTGTAGGTCGCGCGGCGGCGCAGCGCGCGTAGTTCGCCGAGGGCTTCGGCGACCTTCTTCGGGAACAGTCCCTTGAAGCTCTCCTGGATCGCCAGCGGATCGTCGCCGATGTGACGAAACATCAGCAGTGTGTCGCGAGCCTCTTCCGAGGTCAGGATCTTGGCGGTCTTTAGATCGATGCGCATGTGGACGGACGGCCCCATTCTAGGGCCGCCCGTCCTCGAGCAAGCCGCGCAGCAAAGCGCCGCCGGGCCCGTTGGCACACGGCGGCGGAGTGGCTGCCTAGAAGCTGTGGCCGACGCTGACCACGAAACGACGGTCGGTCGATTCGAAGCCGGCGGCCGGGGTGTTGTCCCAGGCCACCGCGGCGGTGAACTTGAAGTACCAGCCGGGCCGGAAGGCCCAGTCAAGGTTGACCTCGCCGGTGAAGGATTGGTCGTCGGTTTCGTCCAGCGAGACGAAGTACTCACCCAGGCTGGTCAGCATCCATTCGGTGAACAGAGGCGTTTCGAAACGCAGGCCGGCGCGGGCGTTGGCGGCGTCGGTCTCGGGTGAGCCAACGTTCTCTTCGTGGACGTAGGACGGACCGCCCTCGATCGAGAACAGGGTCTTCTCATCGTCGCTGAAGTACCAGGTGTAGCCAGCGCCGACACCGGCGTCCCAGCGCAGATCCAGGCCGATCGGGACGTTTTCGCGCGCCGCAGCCTTGCCGTAGAAGTAAAAGTTCTTCTCGTCGTCGAGGTAGCGGTTGTACTGACTGCCAAGCGCCATCAGGCGGGTGGTGGTCTCGGTGTCGCCGGTGGCCTCGTTGCGGGTGCGCACGCCGGCGTAGTTGGCGGTGAACAACCACTGGTAGACCTCTTCGTCGAAGCTCAGCTCGGCGTTGAGGGCGCTGTTGGTGCTCTCGGTGTTGCCGGCCAGGAGGGTCAGGCCGAAGTCGACCTTGCCGCTCCAGCGGGAGTCTTCGTCCTGCTCAGGCTCGGCGGTGGTGGCTTCCGCGGGTACGCTCAAACCGCCCAGCGAGAAGAGCTGGTCGATGGCCTCGCGAGGGCTGGTTTTGGTGGCTGGATCGGTCGATCCGGCCAGGGTGCCGCTGGCAATCAGCAGCGTGAAAACGGGGATGATGGTCATGATTCAGAGTCTGAGGCGAACAGGGGGGGAGCTATTCTAGGCCCGCGTACATCGCTTGGGAGGGCCAACGCCCGTCTCCTTGGTGCGTACTGCAAGCCCCGTTGTCTGCTCCCCCATGTTTCGTCAACATCGCCAGAATTTCCTCGAGCGGATGGCCCCAGGAGACGTCGCCCTCTTTCCGGGCGCCGGCCTGGCCACCCGCAACCACGACGTCGAATTCCCCTTCCGCCAGCAGTCCGATTTCTGGTACCTGACCGGGCTGGCCGAGGCCGACGCGCTGCTGATGCTGGCCAAAGACGTCGCCGACGTGCCGGCCGACACGCTGTTCGTGCTGCCCAAGGATCCGCTGCAGGAAACCTGGCACGGAGTGCGCCTCGGCGCCGAGGGCGCCATGGAGCATCTTGGTTTCGCCGCTGCTGCTGCGGTTGCCGATGCCGGCGAACGCGTGCTCGAAGTGCTGCCTCAGGCACGCCGGCTATGGTGCAGCCTGGGCGAACATGGTGGCCTCGACCGCATGGTCCTGGGTGCTTTCCAGGGCTTGCGCAAACGCATCCGCCAGGGCATCGAACCGCCCGCCGAGGTGCTCGATCCGCGTCCGGTCCTGCACGAGATGCGCATGTTCAAATCGGTCCAGGAACTCGACTGCATGCGGCGCGCGGCGGCGATCTCGGCCGAGGGGCATCTGCTGGCGATGGCGCAGTGTCAGCCCGGCTCCACCGAGTACCAGCTCGAAGCCCTGCTCCACTACACCTACCGCCGTCACGGCTGCAACGATGCCGGCTGGGCCTATCCGTCGATCGTCGCCGGCGGCGGCAACGCCTGCATCCTGCACTACACCGACAACGACCAGGTGCTGAACGATGGCGACCTGGTGCTGGTCGATTCGGGCGGTGAGTACCGCAGCTACGCCGCCGACATCACCCGCACCTTCCCGGTCAACGGGCGTTTCAGCCCGGCGCAGCGCGACGTCTACGAGGTGGTGCTGGCGGCGCAGCTGGCCTCGATCGAGCTGTCGCGCTGTGGCAACACCCACGAAGACGTGCACCTGGCTTCGGTGCGCGGCCTCAGCGATGGTCTGATCCAGCTCGGCGTGCTCGACGGCTCGGTCGAAGAGATCATCGAAAGCGAGTCCTACAAGCGCTGGTACATGCACAACACCGGCCACTGGATCGGGCTCGACGTCCACGACGCCGGCCGCTACCTGAGCGACGGAGTGTCGCGTCCGCTGGAGGCCGGCATGGTCATGACGGTCGAACCCGGCCTTTACTTCCGTGCCGACGACGAAGAGGTGCCCGAGGAAATGCGCGGCCTCGGCATTCGCATCGAAGACGACGTGCACATCACCGGTGGCGATCCAGAGGTCCTGACCGCCGCCACTCCCAAGACCGTTGCCGACGTCGAAGACGCGTGCTCCCAAGAGCGCGTGGCACCGCCGGTCCTGGACACCGAAACCGTTCCTTCATGACAGATCTCGCCCTGCAGCTCCAAGGCGTCACCAAACGCTACGGGGATTTCACCGCCGTCGACCAGGTCTCCCTCGAGGTGCCCAAGGGTTCGATCTACGGCTTCCTCGGCCCCAACGGCGCCGGCAAGACGACGACGATCCGCATGATCCTCGACATCGTCAAGCCGACCGCGGGTTCGATTTCGGTGCTCGGGCGGCCGTCGGCGCTCGACGTGCGCGACCGCATCGGCTATCTGCCCGAAGAAAAAGGCCTGTATAAGAAGATGAAGGCGTGGGCGGTGATCGCCTACTTCGCTGCGCTCAAACGCGTCGACCGCAAGACCGCCAAGAACAAGGCCTATGAACTGCTCGAGCGCTACGGTCTCAAAGACTTCGCCGACTCCAAGATCGAGGCGCTGTCCAAGGGCATGAGCCAGAAGGTGCAGGTGCTCGCCTCCATTGCCCATGATCCCGAGTTCGTCATTCTCGACGAGCCCTTTTCCGGCCTCGATCCTGTCAATCAGCAGGTGATGGAAGAAGTCATCCGCGACATGTCCAAGACCGGATCCACCATCGTCTTCTCGACCCACGTTATGGCCCACGCCGAACGCATCTGCGATCGCATCGTGCTGATCGCCAAGGGCCAGATCATCTTCGATGGCACCATTCCTGAGGCCCAGCGAAGCATGCCCAATCGGGTGCGTCTGGTCGGAGACGTGGAAGAAGTGCAGTTGACCGGCTTGCCGGGAGTCCAGCAAGCGCGCACCTTCGAAGAAGAAGGCCGTGATGGCGGCTGGGAACTGATCCTCGACGAGAGCGCCGATCCCGGCGATATCCTGCGTGCCTGTTTCGACCAGCGCATCGAATTGCGCTCCTACGACCACCGTGAACCGACCCTGCACGACGTCTTCGTGCACCTGGTCGGTGAAGATGCCCGGGAGGCAACCCTGCGATGAGAAACGCCCTGCTCGTAGCTTCGCGTGAATACGCCGAGAACGCCCGTACCAAGGGTTTTTGGATCGGCATCCTGATGCTCCCGGTAATTCTGGTGGTGGCGATCCAGGTCACCCGCTGGCTGGAAAACGACGCCACCCCGACGCGTTACTTCACGGTGGTCGACCAGGAGGGACATTACCTCGAAGAGATCGACCGCCGCCTGGATTTGCGTTATGCCGGGCGTGTCCTGGGTGCATTTCAGTCGTGGACGCAAAGCAATTTCCGCGAGGAATATCGTCAGGCGCCGATCGACTTCGAAAACATGCCGCCGATGGATCTGAAGGGGGACGCCGACGCCTACCTTGAACTCTTGATCCAATCCGATCCAAAGGCGTTCGATTCGCTGCTCGAAGAAGGCGGGATTCAGCGCCGGATCGACGAGGTGGCTGATTTCTTGCGCGAGGACGCCTCTGAATTCGAAACCCCTAGGCGCTTGTTCGTGCGCGTAGAATTACCTGCTGAGATGGATCCAGCAGGCGAACCGCGCGAGATCGCCGGTGGACTCAAGGAATATTTGAACGGAGATCAGAAGCTGGCAAACGGCGACCAGCAGATCGACTTGTTCGCCCTGCTGGTGATTCCCCAAGGTGTTGACAACGCTTTCCAGCCGCAGGAGGAACGCGGTCTGATCGGCGAAATTGCTGATGGCTTGACCAAGGACAAGGCCCCGAAGGTCGAGTACTGGAGCATCAACCTCGCCGACAGCGATCTTCCAAACCAATTGCAGAGCATCCTCAACCGCGAGTTGCGGCGCTCGCAGTACTTGGTGCGCGGCATGGACACGGTGGTGGTCAACGACGTGCAGGGCATGCACCTGCCGGTAAAAAAACTGGACCCGGGCAAGGCCGAGGGCGAGGAAGAGGTCAGCCAGGCCGACGTGCTGCGTGATTACGCTCCGATCGGCTTTGTCTACCTGCTGTGGATCAGCATCATGCAGGTGGCGTCGATGTTGCTCAACAACACGGTGGAGGAGAAATCCAATCGCATCATCGAGGTCCTATTGTCCTCGGTGACCGCCTGGGAATTGATGGCCGGGAAGCTGATCGGCATCGCCGCGATCGGCATCACCATTCTCACTTGCTGGCTCGGGTCCGCCGCTGGCCTGCTGTGGTATTGGAGTTCACCCGAGGCTGTGCTCATCAGCAACCTGCTCGACGTGATCTTCGACGACACCCTGCTGCCGGCGTTCATCTTCTACTTCCTCGGCGGCTACTTCATGTACGCCGGCATCTTCCTGGCGATCGGCTCGGTGTGCAACACCATCAAGGAAGCGCAGAACTTCATGGGCCCGGTGATGATGATTATGATGGTGCCGATCTTCACCATGATGTTCATTCCCAAGGACCCGCACGGCACCCTGGCCACGGTGCTGTCCTGGATCCCGCTGTACACGCCCTTCATCATGATGAACCGCGCCGCGGCCGAACCACCGATGTTCGACCTGGTCGGCACTTCGATCCTGCTGGTGGTGTCCAACATCGCCGTGCTGTGGCTGTGCGGGCGCATCTTCCGTACCGGCATCCTGCGTACCGGCCAGCCGCCGCGGCTGGTGGAAATGCTGCGCTGGATGCGGCGCCGGGCCGACTGAGCACGCCCAGCGGCAGGGGCCAGGATCAATCGGAATGCAGAAGGGGGAAGACGCCGTCGTCTTTCTCCTTCTCTTTCTTTTTCTCTTCCTTGCGCCTGGCCGCCTCTTCCTCTTTCTTCTTCTGCCGCTCGGCTTTCTCGCGCATCTTCTCGAGCGCATCGCCATCGGCGTCGGCAAAGTCGTCGTAACCGCGCTTCAGGGCTTCCTTCATCAACTCGGCGTCTTCCGGCAAGGCCCACATGATCTTCCAGGTCGCGCGTGCCTTGCGTGAGGTGGCCTTGCCTTCCTCAGGCTGGATCTTGAAGGACTTCTTGTTGTTGTTCCACCAGCGCTGCCAGTCGTCGCGCTGGTCGATTTCCTCGCCGGTCAGCACCTGCAGACTAAGGGTGATCTCGCGCATGTTCGGGTGCTTGCGCCGCGCGGCTCCCGAATTCATGATGTCGATCAACGCCTCGACCGAATCCTCGTCACGGATGCGGCCCAGCGCGGCGATGCGCGCGCGGGTCGGCCGGTCGGTCTTGCGCGTGATGCGCAGGTTTTTGGTCAGCACCGGCAGCGCTTTCTTGTCGGCTTTCTGACCCAGCGCCAGGAACAGGTTCTCGGCGCACTCCTCGTGCTCCATGAGCGTCTTGTTCTTGCCGCCCTTGATCAATTCCTTCAGCGCCTCGGGGTCGGTATTGAAGCGCAGCGCCTGGATCGTTTCAAGGCGCACTTCGGGGTCCTTGTGCTTGAGTCCGGGAGCGAGCCGCTGCACCACGCTTTTATCGGCAACCAGGCCGGCCGCTTCGATGGCGACGAAGATCAGGTCCAGCTCCTTGCTCTTGAAGGCGATCTTCAGCATTTCTGCGGCTTGTTCCGGAGTGAGCGGATCGGGTTCTGGCTCGGCGGCGACCTCTTCCTCAATCACTTCTTCCTCGACGATTTCCTCCTCAAGCACTTCTTCCTCGACAACGACCTCCTCCTCGACCTCGGGAGGTGGATCCTGGGCGGGCAGGGCAACGGGCAGCAACAGCAAAAGTGAGAAGACGCTCATGATCAAGGATGGAGACCTCTCCAGTCTTACGGATTTATCGGCCGGAGGCCAGTGGCGATCTTGTCAAAACCCCTCAGCAGCCGCTGAGTTCCTTCTGAACCAGTTGGCGGAAGCGCAGGAAGAGGTGTTGCGGGTCGTGCGGACCGGGCGCGGCTTCGGGGTGGTACTGCACAGAGAAGACGGGGAGCTCCTGGTGCTCCATGCCGGCGAGGCTGCCATCGTTGCCGTTCCAGTGGCTGGCGACCAGGCCGGTGCCGGCCAGCGAGTCCGCATCGACGACGAAACCGTGGTTCTGCGACGAGATGTCAATGCGCCCGTCGGCGCTTGCCACCACCGGATGGTTGGCGCCGTGGTGGCCAAACTTCATCTTCGAAGTGGTGGCGCCAAAAACGTGGGCGAGAATCTGGTGGCCGAGGCAGATGCCGAAGGTCGGCAGCCCGCCGCGCACCAGCTCGCCCACACACTGATGGGCGTAGCCGACCGCCGCCGGGTCGCCGGGTCCGTTGGAAAGAAACAGCGCCGCCGGGGCCAGTGCCTGGATCTCGGCCGCGGAGGTCGACGCCGGCACCACGGTGGGAGCGAAACCAGCGGCGACCAGGCAGCGCAGGATGTTGCGCTTGACGCCGAAGTCCAGCACCACCAAGGGCAACGGCGCGCCGCCGGCGGGGATTCCCGGCAGGGGCGCGGGCAGCCCCTCTTCCCAGGTGTAGGCACTCTTGCAGCTCACCACCGCGGCAAGGTCGCGCCCTTCCAGACTCGGGTGCTCGAACGCCTGCCTGGCCAAGTGCTCAACGTCGTTGGATTCAGTGCTGAGCACCGCGCGCAGGGCGCCCTGCTCGCGCAGCTTCAAAGTCAGGTCGCGGGTGTCGATGGCATCGATCCCCAACACCCCGCGCTCCTTCAGATAATCGCCGAGCGACTGATCCGCGCGCCAGCTGGAATGCCGCGGCGCCAGCTGGTGCATGATCAAGGCTTCGGCCCAGCAGCGGGACGACTCGTCATCCTGCAGACAGACGCCGTAGTTGCCGATCTGCGGATAGGTCATCACCACTCCCTGCCCGGCATAGGAGGGATCGGTCAGGATCTCTTGATAACCGCTCATCGCGGTGTTGAAGACCAGTTCGAAGGCGCGCTCACCAGGCGCACCGACGCTGCGCCCGCGGTAGCAGGTGCCGTCTTCGAGAACCAACAGGGCTTGGGTGTTCAGCTCGGGCATCCGCCCGGCATTATCGCTCTTCGTACCAGCGTAGCCAATCCTGTGGACGCGGTCCCGGATTGGCGCCGGTCAGCTGGGTCAGCGAATGCATGACCGTGCGCACCACCTGGGTCGAGACCACGCGTACGGTCAGCGCCACGCCTTCCTGGACCACGTTGACCCGCGGCTTGGCGATGGCCGCTGCCTGGGCCACTTCGACGTCGAATTCGGACACCACTGAGACCGAACGGCCGAAGTAGCTGGATGCGCTGGGCGAGCCGCCGCCGCCGCCGGCTGCGGCCTGCAACGGCACCATCAGCACGTCGATGGTCAGGGCGTCGCCGTAGGAGCCGAGCATGCTGGCGGCCATCACCCGCTCGCCATCGGAACGCGCCCGCCACAGGGCGGCCGAGAAACCGTTCAGGGCTTCTTCCTGGTCCATCGCCAGCAGCGCCTCGGCCGCCGCCACGCGCACCGCGTGGTTGTCATCGGAGAGGCTGGATTTCAGCAGCGGACGCCAGATCTGTTCCTCGCCTTGACGGCCGGCCATCAGCGCCGCGGCGCGGCGGTGCGAGGTGGTTTTGCTGCGCAGGCCGCGACGCAGGTCGGTGAGGCCGACGCCGAGGTCGTGACGCAGCTTCTGGCGATCCATTTCGGCGACCATGCGCCCGGAGAGCAGCGCCGATTCGCCGGCGTTGCTCTTCATCATTTTGTCCCACAACCACTCCAGCCGATCATTGGGCTCTTTGACCTTGGTCGGCACCGGATCGAAGTGCGCGCCCCACGACTCCAGGGCCTGGTGCAGCACCACCGGGTCGAACACCTCGGCGCGCTCCCCGCGCAGGCGGGCGGCTTGCAGCAGTTCGCCGAGGAAGCCGTGCTCGGCGGCGCGGCGCAGATATTCGTTGGCGTCGTATTGACGCAGCAGGCGGATGGCCTTGAGATCGGCGGCGCCTTCCTGAACTTCGACCACCGGATTGCCCGGGCTGTGAAAGACCCCCCAAGGTGTGCGGAACTGCTCTGCACCACTCTCCGCTTCCAGGCAGCGCACCAGACGGCCGTTGCTGAGGCGTGCGACGGGGATCTCGAGTCCTTCTCCGGTGCCTGCCCAGAGGGCGAGGGAGGCCAGGGGGGCGGCCGGGGCGAGGGTGAGGATACCGAGGACGAACAAGGCCATGCCCAAGTCTAGCCCGAGGTCGGTCCCGGGTTACCGGGCTTGCACGTCCATGCCCAGATCGGCGACCTCGCCGGCCTCGAGGCGAGCCCAGCCCAGCCCGGCCACCATCACCGCGTTGTCGGTGCAGAAATCGGGCGGTGCGAAGGTGGCGACCACCCCCGGGCGTGCGCACGCGCGTTCCATCATCAGGCGCAGGCGGCGGTTGCGCGCCACGCCGCCGCCGATCAACAGGCGCGGGATGCCGGTCACCGCGCTGGCCCGCAGACATTTGCGCACCAGGGTGTCCATCACCGCCTGCTCGAAGCTGGCGGCCATGGCGGTGCGGTCCGAGGCTTCCTCCAAAGTCGCATCCTGACGCTTTCCGCCCGGCCCCTTGAGCTTGTACAGCAGCGCGGTTTTCATGCCGGAAAAGGAGAAATCGAGCGAATCCGGCCCCAGCATCGGCCGCTTGAAGGCGTAGCGCTGGGCGTCGCCGTCGCGCCCCTCGGCCTCGATCGCCGGGCCGCCGGGATAGGCCAGATCGAGCATCATCGCGGCCTTGTCCAGAGCTTCGCCGGCGGCGTCGTCGAGAGTGCTGCCGAGGAGGTTGTGGTCGAGCGGCGAAGTGGTGCGGTAGAGCGCGGTGTGGCCGCCGGAAACCACCAGGGTGAGGTAGGGGAAATGCCACTCGGGCAGGGCCATCAAGGCGGCGTAGATATGCGCTTCGATGTGATGCACCGGCACCAGGGGCAGCTCCCACGCCCACGCCAGGGCCTTGGCCGCGGTGGCGCCGATCAGCAAGGAACCGAGCAGGCCCGGCCGGCTGGTCACCGCGATCGCCGCGAGGTCGCCGGCCGTGGCCCCCGAGTCGTGCAGCGCGCGCTCGATGGTCGGCCGGATTTCGCGCAGATGGCTGCGCCCGGCGAGTTCCGGCACCACCCCCCCCCAATCGGCGTGTTGCAGCGCCTGGCTGTGCACCACGCTCGACAGGACTTCGCGCCCGCCAGCGACCACCGCCACCGCGGTTTCGTCGCAGGAGCTCTCGATGCCGAGGACCAGGCGCGAGGAGTCAGCCACGTGATTCTCTATACGGTCTGGGCCAGGACCAGGGCATCCACGGCGGCATCGAGCGCCTCGTCGGGCGGACTCTGCAACTCGGCCAGGAAGGGGAACAGCTCGAACACGCGCGCCCGATAGCGCAAGGGGGGGGCCTGGTAGCGCAGCCATTCGGCCAGCGCGCGACGGTGGATGGGCGGTGGCAGCGGGGTGGGCAGATCGGGTTCCAGGCCACCGGGAAAGTCGGGATGGATCGAGCCCTCGATCACGCGTCCGGCCGGGGTGATGTAGTAGCCGGCGGTGAACTTGATGCGAAAATCGCCATCCTTGTAGTACTGGACCTGCTGGTAGACGCCCTTGCCGTAGCTGCGCTGGCCGACCAGCACCGCCGCGCCGTAATCGCGCAGCGCGCCGGCCAGGACTTCGGACCCGGAAGCCGACAGATCGTTCATCAGGATCGCCAGCGGCAGGTTGCGCACCTTGTTGTCCTTGGCGTTGGCCTTGCGGATGCGGCGCGTCTGGCGGCGGCCCTCAAGGGTGCATACCAGACCACCCTTGAGAAAACGTGAACTGCAGGCCACCGCCGCTTCCAGCAGGCCGCCGCGATTGAAGCGCAGGTCGAGGACCAGACCGCGCATGCCCTGCGCCAGCAACAGGTCGAGCGCGGCGTCGAGCTCGGCGGCGGTGATGGCGGCGAAGGAACGGATGTGGATGCGCCCGATGCCGCGTTCGGGATCGATCATCTCGACCTTGCCGACGGTGCCGGTGGGCACCGCCTGCCGGGGGATGTCAACCTCGTAGATGCTCGCCTGCGCGCTTTCGCCGCGGCGCAGCTGCAAGTGGACCAGGGTGCCTACCTCACCCTTGATGCGGTCGACCATCGCGGTACGCAGCATGGTGGTGACGTCGACGCCGTCGACCGCCAGGATCACGTCGCCCGGTTCGATGCCGGCGGCTTCGGCCGGCCCTTCCGGCTGCGGATAGCGCACCACCCCGCCGTCGGCCAGCTGGATGCCGACGCCGATCAGCTGGCCGCTGGAATCTTCGCCGTAGGCGATCAGATCCTCGGGCCCGACGAAGGCGCAATACGGATCCTGCAGGCCGTCGATCATGCCGCTGACGGCGGCGTGGAGCATGGCCTGGCTGCCCGGAGGGTTGACGTAGTCCTCGACCAGGTTGCGGTGCACGGTGGTCAGCATCTGCTCCTCAGGATCGGCCATCGAACGCGACAACAACGGTCCGAACAGCAGCTGGGAAAGGACCACCCCGAGCCCAGCCAGCAGGGCCCCGGCGAGGATGCCGGCGGCGAAGCCTGAATTTGGTGTTTTGCTGGTGCGGGACATTTCCCGATTCTACTCGCCGACGGCGGAAGATAGTCTGCAGCCATGGCACCGCGCTACAGCCTTCGTTCCGGCCTGTGCTCCGTCCTGGCAGCCGCTCTGCTGTGCAGCATTCCAGCGTGCGCCGGCCTGCTGGGTTCCGACCTGCAGGCCTCGCTGTCGAGCAGCCGCCGCTTCGAATTGGAACTGGAAGTCACCCTGCCCGACAACATCGACGTCGCCGCCGGCCCGGTGCGCGTGTGGGTGCCGGTGCCGGTCAGCGACCACGCCCAGGAGGTTGATCTGCTGCAGGCACCGCAGCGGGTGCGCTGGAGCCCCCCTGATCGCTACGGCAACCGCTTCGCCTATCTGCTCTGGGACGGCCTTGGCGCGCGCAGTCTGCGTTTCGTCTACCGCATCCACCGCCATCAGGACGATGGCGGCATGGATCCGGGCGACCGCACGATGACCCGCGCCGAGGCCTATCTGGTCTACCTGGCCGACGAAATGCTGGTGCCCAGCAGCGGGCCGGCCGCCGAGATCGCCTACCAAGAAATGGAGAAGGTCGGGCGTGATCAGCTGCCGGGCGCGGTCTACCGCCGGGTCCTGCAGGAGATGGACTATTCCACCGAAGGCGAGGGCTGGGGCCACGGTTCGGCCGATTGGGCGGCACAGCATCAAAGCGGCGACAGCACCGATTTCGTGGCCTATTTCACCTCCGCGCTGCGCAGCCAGGATTTTGCCGTGCGCTCGCAGATGGGCTATCTGCTGCCGCACCATCAAAAGGCCGGCGAGATCACCCGCACTCACAGCTGGGCGCACTGGTTCCGTGACGAGCACGGCTGGCAGCCGGTCGATCTGCTCGAGGGCGAACTCGACGCCGGCCGCGTCGACTATTTCGCCGAGCACCTCGGCAGCAACCGGGTCGGGCTGAGCTGCGGGCGCGACCTGATCCTGGATCCGCCGCAGAGCGGCGATGCGCTGAACTTCTTCGTCCGCGCCTACGCCGAGCAGGGTGGCGGCGAGGTGACCGTAGTCACGCGGCTACGCTACCGGGACCTCTGATCCGCCATACGCAGGCCGGCAAGGCGGCTGGACCGTGGCGGCCAGGCAGGCGACCGCGCCGCTGGGCAGTGGCGGCAATGAAAACGCGGGCGACCGCGCCGAAACGCAGCCACCCGCAGAGAATCACAACCACTTCTCTATCACCCCAAAAAGGGGGAGAGGCCATAGGCCTCAGCAGGAAGAATGCCCGACAAATGCGGGCTTCGCCGAAAAAAAACCGATTTCCTTGAGGAGCCTCAGGAATCCTCCCACAGGGAGGGGTTTAGGTGGTCCAAATCCTCGGGATTGGGGTCCCCGAGTTCGGCTAGCGCGGCGCGCGCCTCGGCGTCGTCCGGTGCCTTGCCATGGAAATCGGAGCGGTCCTCCATGAAAGATACGCCCTTGCCGATCAGCGTGCGGCAGGCGAGCAACGATGGCCGCTGTGTTTCGTCACGGGCAGCGGCAAGCGCTGCGATCAGCGCTTCGACGTCGTGGCCGTCGACCTCCTGCACGTGCCAGCCGAAGGCTGCGTACTTGGCGCCGAGGTCGCCGGTATCCATGACTTCCTCGCAGCGGCCGTCGATCTGGATGCCGTTCCAGTCCAGCAGCAAGGTGAGATTGCCGAGCCGGCGGTGCACCGCCGCGGTGGCGTTTTCCCACGGCTGGCCTTCCTGGCTCTCGCCGTCGGAACTGATCGCGTAGATGCGCGCCGGGCTGCCATCGATACGCGCTCCCAAGGCCATGCCGCCGGCGACGCTGACGCCGGTGCCGAGGCTGCCGGTGCTCATTTCGATTCCCGGCAGATGGCCGAAGTGGGGGTGGCCCTGCAGTCGCGAACCGAATTTGCGGAAGCGCGCCAGTTCGGACACCGGGAAGTAGCCGCGCCGCGCGAGCACGCTGTACAGCCCGGCGCAGCAGTGGCCATTGGAAAGCACCAGGCGGTCGCGCTGCGCATGTTCGGCGCACGCCGGGTCCGCGGCCATCTCATGGAAGTAGAGCACCGTCAGCATTTCGGCCAGGCCGAGCGGGCCGCCGGGGTGACCGCAGCCGGCGGCGTGGACCATGCGGATCACGTCGCGGCGCAGACGGTTGGCGGTGCTGCGCAGCTGTTCCGTATCGGTGGCCAGGGGCTGCGGACGGGATTGGGCGATCGAGGTGCTTGGATTCATGACGAGGAGGCGAGGAAGTCGCGGGCGACCTGGGCGATGCCGGGTCCGTCAAGGAGGTATTCGCGCAACAGGTCTGCCGCCGGTCCGGTCTGGCCGAAACGACCTCCGACGCCGTGCAGGCGCAAGGGAACCGCCACGCCCATGTGCGCCAGGGTCGAAGCCACCGCCTCGCCGAGGCCGCCGATGACCTGGTGTTCTTCCACGCTGAGGACGCGCCCGCAGCTGCGCGCCACCGCGGCCAGCGCCTCGGCGTCGAGGGGTTTCACCGTGGCGCAGTTGAGCACGCTGCAGGAGATGCCTTCGGCCGCCAGGAGGTCGGCCGCCTGCAGGCACTGCCAGACCTCGACGCCGCAGGTGACCAGCGCCAGATCACTGCCCTCGCGCAACAACGTCGCCTTGCCCAATTCAAAGGGTGGCTGTTCTTCCATCACCGGAGTCGCCGCGCGCGACACGCGCAGATAACACGGCCCGGGCAGGTCGGCCAGTGCGGCCACCGCCGCCTCGGTCTGCAGAGAATCTGCGGGCACCACCACCTTCATGTTCGGCAGCACGCGCATCAGTGCGATGTCTTCCAGCATCTGGTGCGAAGCGCCGTCTTCGCCGACGGTCAGTCCGGCGTGGCTGGCAACGATCTTGACGTTGAGGTCGGGAACGCAGATCGACTGACGGATCGGCTCCCAGGCCTTGCCGGCGGCGAACATGGCGAAGGAGGAAAAGAACACCAGCTTGCCCGACAACGCCAATCCGGCGGCATAGCCGGCCATGTTCATCTCCGCCACGCCCATGTTGAAGAAGCGTTCGGGGAAGGACTTGGCGAACACCCCGGTCTTGGTGCTGCCGGAGAGA
>JAJFFB010000029.1 GCA_021776925.1 Planctomycetota bacterium
TTGTGACCGAGGTCCTCGGCAGCGCCTTTCAATTCGTGCCAGTGTGCCCTGAGGTCGAGGTGGGCATGGGAGTGCCCCGAGAAACGGTGCACCTGACCGGCAGGCGTGCGGATCCGCGCCTGGTCGGAACCACCAGCGGCAAGGACTGGACCGCCAGAATGAAGCGCTTCGCAGCCACGCGGATCCAGGAGGCGGCGATTCAGGACCTTTGCGGCTTCATCTTGAAAACGGATTCTCCGAGTTGTGGCATGGAGCGGGTCAAGGTCATGAAGGCCGACGGCCACCCACAAAAGGTGGGCAGGGGCGTTTTCGCCGCCGCTCTGATCGAGCGCATGCCCCTGCTGCCAGTGGAGGAAGAACAGCGCCTGGTCGACCTTGGCTTGCGCGAGAACTTCATCGTCCGTGTTTTTGCCTACTCCAGACTGCAACGGTTCTTCGCTCAGCGCTTCAGCCGTCGCCGGGTGCTCGCCTTTCACGCCGAAAACCGCTCCCTGCTGATGGCCCACAGTCAGAGCCGGCTCCAGGACCTGGACCGCCTGGTGGCGCGCATCCAACGGGTTTCTCCGACCGAGTTTCGCAGTCAATATCGGGACAAGTACATGCGTATCCTGGTGGTGCGGTCCTCGACCAAGAAAAACGTCGGTGTGCTGCGGTTTCTGACAGGTGAATTGACGAGGTGTATCGAACCACCGCAACAGGCAGATCTTCTCAGCATGATCACGGATTATCATCGCGGACAGCTTCCATTGATCGTGCCGGTTTCTGTGCTACGCCATCATTTCCAGGTTCACTCTGAGGATGGCTTGGTTCGGCATATGTACCTTCATCCACATCCACTCGAGCTCATGCTGCGGAATCATGCTTGAATTCGCCACGAGCCTCCCCAGGCGGCTCACGGCAGGCGTATTCCCAGATCGATACACCCATGCACCAGAGCAGGCGCGAGAATGGAATCGGTATGTTCGCGCAGGAATCCGTAGTAGAGGGCGGCGCAGGTAAGCAGCCCATGCTGCCACGCGAAGGGGTAGCTGCCAGCGAAGTAGTCCACCGGATTGAGCGCGTGAACCAGGCCGAAGGCGGCGGCGGCAATCAGGAGTCCGGGGCCGAAGGCCACTCCCTGGAACCTCCAGGGACGGCCAAAGGAGTGGTTCAAGCGGCTCTGCACGTACCCGCGAAAAAAGATTTCTTCGCCGAATCCGGCGCCGACCACGACCCACAGCATGGTCAGCAGGTGAGACTGAAGAGGGCGGTCCTGCCACCACGCGCAGGCAAGCGGATAGATCAGCGCGACGGCAATGAGCACGCAGGAAACCACGCCGATTCCTGTCCTGATCCTGGATGGGGCGAGGTGGTCCAGGCGCGTGATCGCCAGGACCACCAACGCGGTGGCCACCAGGCCTGTGCCAGCGACGACCACTGCCAAATCCCAATCGTTCTGGGCGCGCAAGAAAGGAATGCCTGCAGCGGTGAGAACTGCTGCAAAGGTCCCGAGGATCACCAGGCAGACCACTACGGCTCTTGCTGAATCGAGAATAGGGGGCGTCTGCAGTCCATGAGCGCCGAGGGCCTTTCGAAAAGAGGGTGCTTCGTTTGGTAGGTGCCTCCGGGTGCCGTACCAGATCATGCCGAGGGTGAGCACAATCATCGCCGCGCCCGGAGAAAAGTTCATGCCGCTGACAGCTTCCCAACGGCCCCAGGTGGTGAACCTCTTGATCAGTCGAAAGAGAAGGTGCATGCCCACAAAGGCCACGGCCACCTCGACCAGAGCCCTGCCCTTGCCGGGTCGATCCGGCTGCGCCCCTGTGGCAGGCCGGGTCATTCAGGGATCTCGATCACCAACCGGAAGCCGGTGCTGAAGTTCCGATTGTCGGTGTAATTCCAATTCCGGCCGCCACTTGAAGCCTGGATGAAACCCTGTCCGGCAGGCGAGGCTTCAAAACTCCCACCCTTGACCACCCTCTGCCTGGGCTCTGAGCGGTTCAATTGCATGATTCCCTTTTCCGGAGGGCCGAAGAAATCTTCCTGCCAGGGGTCAGAAGTCCATTCCGAAACGTTTCCGTGCATGTCGAACTGGCCGTAGGCATTGGCACGGAAGCTGCCAACCGGAGCAGCGGCCCGATAGCCGTCGTCGTTGGGAAAAGGACCATCAAGTCGGAAGAACTCGGCAGTGACCGGATCGTTCAAATTGGCGTAGAGGTGGGCAACGGTGTCGTCATCACCCCAGCTGTAACGGGTCTCGCTCAACCACTCGGCGTAGGCCACCACTTCGAGCCAAGGCACGAAGACCACCGGCTGCTGGTCGCCGTTGAACTCCGGATTCAGGCTGCGGATGTAGCGCTGGAAATCGATGTTGGCGCCGCCTCGGGGATCGTTGGAATCAAAGTCTGGGCGCGCTCGCCGCATCTGCGCGTTGAGTGGGCCCTCGCCCTCGCGGCGGGACCCCATGATGAAAGTACCGGCCGGGATCAGGCGGAATTCCATCGTCACTCCACCGCCAAGATCGAGAGTCCTTGTTGACGGCTCGCCCGCGGGCGGTGCGCAGCCCCAGGTTCCCAAGGCGGCCAAGCCGGTGCAGCAGGACAAATATTTAATTGCTTGCATAGGCGAGGCTCCGGTTTTTCCGGCGGGCCAGCTCACTGGTGTATTGCTTGCCCAGGGAATCGGCGTGTTCGTCAACCCACTCGCTCAGCTTTGTGGTTCCGGTCGGAGGGGAATCAACATGGAGCAGGTCAGCCATCAAACCCTTGATCTCTTCGCGGGTGATCATCACGTCGCCCACACACTTGCCGAGGATCCAACCGGCAAGAAAGCCCGCAAAGGGTGGCACCGAGATCACTCTGCGTGCTTTGCCGATCCGTTTGCCGACCTCGGTCACGAGTTCTCGATAGGTGAAGCTCTCAGGGCCGATGGCGTCGACCGTCACGTTTTCGCGGCTCTCGGCAAGGCCGACCGCAAGACTGGCGATATCGTCGACGTGGATGGGTTGCAGGCGGTACTCGCCTTTGCCGAATACACCGAAGACCGGCAGGCGCCGCAGTGCCCAGGCGATGTTGTTGATTAAAATATCCTCTTTGCCGAAGAGCACCGTCGGCCGGAGAATCGCGTGTGATATTCCCGTAGCGCGCAGCGATTCCTCTAGCCTGGCCTTGCCGGCGAAATACTCCAGCGGGGAGTCCAAGGAGGGATTGGTGATGCTGACGTGCACGATGCGCTCCACTCCGGCCTTCTTGGCGGCAGCAAAAAGGACTTCGGTGTTGTGGACCGCGTCGCGGTGCTTGAACAGCCGGTGGTTGAAGCGCACCCAATAGGTGTTGAACAGTACGGTGACCCCCTGCAGGGACCGTGCCAATTGATCTGCATCGTCAAAGCACAAGGGATGAGCTTGGACGCGCCCGGCAAAAGAATTGTCCCGGCCGTGTGAATTGGTCAAGGTGATGACCCGCTGCCCTTGGTCGAGCAGGCGCCGGGCGATGTACTTGCCTGAGTAGCCGAATGCGCCGGTCACTGCGTGCAGAGTGGATGTCATTGCGCTTTTACAAGTCGAGAAATGCCGGGTGGTAACGAATCGTTCCGGTGTGGCCCTGAAGCGCGCCGCTGTTCAGCTCCATAGCCATGAAGACTTCGCTGGGCACCTCGTATTCGCATTCCAGGCCAAAGCCCGAGGCCGCGGAGAAGCCGAAGCGGGGGTAGTACTCCGGGTGTCCGAGGACGACCACGCCCACCGCTCCGAGCTCGGCGCAACTCTTCAGGCCGGCGCGGACCAGCAGCGAGCCGATTCCATGGCGCTGGAAAGCAGGTGCCACCGCCATCGGGGCCAATCCCATCATTTGCACACCGGGATGCTCAAGCAGGGTCACCGGCGAGAACATGATGTGGCCGACGACCTGATCTGCCGCCGTGGCGACCAGTGAGATCATGGGTCGCGCGACTTCGCGCAGGGTATCGACCAGGCCGGCTTCTGCCTGATTCTCGAACGCTGCGGAGTTGATCTGATACACGGCAGACTGGTCCTCTGGCCGTTCAGGGCGGACGCAGATCTCGTCCAAGCGGGCCGGTGCGAGAGGTTCCATGGCAGACTCACGAAGGTCAGCGGCGAAGCAGAGCAGCACCTCGTGGTGAGAGACGATACCCGACCTCCAGACTCTCGGTCAGGCCGAGCTTCTTCAGCTTGCGCACATTGACCTTGAAGACGTCTTTGGATTGCCCCACCAGGACGCACAAGTCCGCTGCGCGGAGGCCAGGGTGTTCGGCGATGAGTTGCAGGAAGCGCGTGGTCCAGCCCGATCCTCCGGCCCGCGCATCCATGCGCTGCAAACGGCCCTGCAATTCGTCCAGTGCGACGCCCTCGGCAACGGTCTGGCGCAAAGCAATTCTGGGATCGGGGCGCAACTGACCGAGTTCGATGCGGTAGAAGTTGCCTTCCTTGCGCGTGGTCAAATCCTGGATCAGGGCCGCCCTCGAGTCCGAACCAGCCCGCTGCGCGTCTTGAGCGGAAATCGACTTGAGCGTAACGCGGCGGACGGCGGCAATTTCGACCTCGCCCACCGCAGTCAGCAGCGTCCCACCTTGCCGTACCGTCGGCCGGGACCAGCGGCCGAACGCCAGGGTGACCTTGCCGCTACGAATGGCACGCAGGATTTCGGCTTTGAACAGCATGGATTCGGCCCGATTCAGATTCGAATGCCATCGCCCCACTGGCAGTGGAACATTTATTCCAAGGTAGGGGATTCCGGATCCTTGGCGGCATCGTGAAGGCGTTGGGAGCGGTTGCGCTCAACGCCTATCCCGAGGTAGAGCCCTCCGAACAACATGAAAAACTCAAAGCCATGCTTGCCGCCGGTGAATTCTTCCGCCAAATACCCTCCGAGCGCGAAGAGGATTCCGCTCCAGACGAAGATGCCTTTGAAGTCACGTAGACTCCCACGATGTTGGTTCGTTGTTTCCATTGATTCACCCTGAATCCAAGGAGGGTTGTTCCATGATTTTGACGCAGGGTCGGCAAATCCCATGTGTGATCCGCGGTTGCTCGGCCCTATGGAACAAGTCCATGCTTTCGATGGCCTGTTCGATTTCGACCCAATCTCCAGACAGGTCAACGCGCTTGCACCATGCACACATCTTCAGCATTTCATCGGAACGAGGTTGCTGGACGTCGAGTACAGAGACTCTCTGCCTAGATTCCTGGCGCAAGGTGGTAGCAGAAAACTCCAGCACAGAACCCGGCAATGGCGCAATCTTCAGTTCCATAAAGCGGCGCATGGAGGGCGCATCGCAGCGAAATGAAACCACGGTCGCATGCTGATTCTGGCGGACCCGGTCAATCATGACCTCATAGAGGTGGCTGGTTTCCATGCCGGAGAAGTAGCTGAACAAGGACTCGCCAACCACGCAGTCGGCCTGCAGGTGAGGAGCTTGGTTGGCCAGTGCAAAGGCATCCCATGCCGGATTCACCGAGAGGATCCGATTGTCAGGTCCTAGCTGGTAGACCACCGGGCTGGCGCATTCGCGTGGGCTTGTCATTCCTGTTCCTGACCTGCTTCTTCAGCTGCCCGATGCAGGGCGGGCGAGAGCCCGGAGCCTAGCCCGCCCATCCCTTTGGCAGGCCCCATCCTGACGCTTCGGTCGAGTTGGCGCAATTCGCCTTCATGATCGGCGAATTCGACTGCGTGAATCACTAACTGCAGCCGGGCAGCAGCTGGCCCAGGACCATAGCGATCTGGAACGCGATCTATTT
This sequence comes from Planctomycetota bacterium, assembly GCA_021776925.1. GTDB lineage: Bacteria > Planctomycetota > UBA1135 > UBA1135 > UBA1135 > JAJFFB01. The sequence goes on from JAJFFB010000029.1 coordinate 5,735, forward strand.
TCCAATGGTCGCAACAACGGCTCGCGGCTGACTTTCTTTAACATCGACCAGGACGGATTCGAGTGGGTCGGTGAGAAGTCGGGGCAAACGCAGCGCTCCAGGGTCTCGAACACTGATACCCTGGCCGTGGAGGATTCCTTGACATGAACCACATTGTTTCTGCCTTTGCACCTCGATTCTGGGTCCGGGTTTTTTGTGTGCTCCTGGGCACCATTTGGTTGCCGCACTCTGCTCCAGGCCAAGACTCCTATTACTCCGGCCGGCTGCACGCTTTTGATCTTGAGAAATTGACTCTGGATCAGGTCGAGCCGGACCCGTTCACCATCGGACCTGGCCTTGAGCAAGCGCCCTGGACTGAACCCTGGGTGGTTCTTTCCTGTCCCGGCGAGGCTTATGTTCACGCCAGAATGCGCACGGAAACGAACGCCCGGCCCAGAGTGGTGCGAGACGTTTTCCTTGCCTTGCGCACGCCCGCCGGCGCCGTGCCCTCGGGTCGGGTCTACCTCGTCAGGCCGGACCGGTCGGGCTTCGATGGCTACCGCTTCACCTTGCGGCCATCGATGAAACCGGACGCTTCGTCGCAGGCCTTCCTGGAAACGAAAGCTGCCTATTGCAGTGGCAGAGCGCTGGCTGACCTCCCTGGCTCCGCCTGGTTCCGCCATCAGGCCGACGACGCGTGGCGCGAACTGGAACCCTTCTCCGGCTGGGCCTCCGATCCCAACGCACTCAGCCGCAGTCGTTCCGACTATCTGAGTAACAGGTCTCCGTTGGAAGACTCCTTCGAAGTGTTCAGCGGTGGACGGGCTCTGGCAGAAAACCTGCCCCTTGACCGCAACTTGAATCCCAGCGAACCAGATGGCCGAGTGGTCTCGATCGGCAGCATCATAGGAATCGACGTCGAAGAGATGGATTGGGCGGCTCCGATCAGGGATCTCGATCCACAGCTCGATGCGCTCGCATCCTGGATTCCATACGACCAGCACGGCGTTTTCTTTCCTTCACTTCAAGCCTTGGACGCGGTCCTGGATGAAGCCACGCGCGTCGGCACGCCGGTCCTCCGCATTCTCGATCCCCGCTCCGAGGATGCACGCACCCGAGAGCGCTACGAGCGTCAGTTGTGCGTTCCGATCAAGGCACTGAACGACGCTCTCGGGTCCGACGTCGTAGAAGGGGTGGCACTCACTGGTTCCGACCCCTATCTGCGCACCGGCAGCGACGTCGCCCTCCTGTTCCAGTGCAACGATCCAGCGGTGCTCTATGCCTATCTCCAGCAGCAGCAATCAGAGGCCTTGATGGATTACGCGGGGGCGGCTGCGGTGCCTGGAGTTGAGAACGGCCTCCCCTATCTGGGCGTGCGCACCGCGCACCGCCAGGTTTGCACTTACCTGGCGCGCAAGGGCGAAGTCATCATCGTGACCAATTCCCTGGCCCAGCTCAAGCGCCTGGCCGGCACCTCGCGGGGCGATATCCATGCCTTGGAGTCCTCCCCGGAATTCATTTTCTTCCGCGACCGCTACCCACTTGGCCAAGAGTCGGAAGCGGCCTTCTTGCTACTCACCGACGCCACCATCCGCCGCTGGGCCAATCCAAGATGGAAGATCGGTGCTTCGCGCCGCACCCGGGCTGCCGCCCTCCTGTCCGACGACCAGGCCGGCAAGATCCTCAGCGGCAACGACCAGGTCATCGCTTCGCCAGAATTCGGCACTCTTGCCTTTCTGACCCCTATTCTGGAACTCAACCTGAACACGGTGGCGGCCGCCGAGGCCTCCGCCTATGGCCGCTTCCGCAATCGCTACCAGCGCCGCTGGGATGAGTATTTTGACCCCATCGCCGCCTCCTTCGAGGTCGGCAGCGAAGGTCTTGCGTTGGACGTCAGCGTGATGCCGCTCATTGCGCGCACCGATTACGCCGATTGGATCGACCTGACTGCCGGCGCCAGCCTGGAACCGCTTGCCCTCAAGTTCCCTCCTGAGGCACTGTTCCGCTGGGCTGTGGCGTTGAACCCAGAGTCGAATTCCATCAAGAGATTCGGGCGATGGACCTCCGTTTTCGTTCCCGACCTGAACACCGACCCCTTGGCATGGATCGGGCCGGCAATGGGGAGCTACGCCGAGGATGACCCGTTCTGGCAGGAGTGGTCGGACTCCGAGACGCCGAGTGAATTCCTCAACGAAAACTTTCACCGTTTTCCGTTGGCCTTCTTCGTCGAGGTCCAGAATCCTCTGGGGTTGGCGGCATTTCTCTCCGGTTTGCGCGCCTTTGTCACCACTTCGGCGCCTGGGCTGCTGCAATGGGAAACCGTGACCTACAAGGAGCGGACCTACGTGCGCATTTCGGTCGTTCCGGGAATGATGGGCGGAGGTGCGTCGTCGCCATTGGAACAACTCGCTCTGCACTACATTATTCAACCGGGGCGGCTCACATTGAGCCTGCGCGGGGAAGTGATCGAAAGGGCGATCGACCGCGCCTTGGCGCCGCCGAGCGACCACCCGGACTCCCCCGCACAGCCTGAAATCCTCGGCGACAGCATCGCCGTCCACTTTGACGGTCGTGCGCTGCGGCATCCGATCTTCTGGGACAGTGGCAAACAGGACGTCGCCTCGTGGAACAACCTTGCGATCCTGAACGAATGGCATCGTTTGTTCCCCGACCGCAATCCAGTTGAGGTCCATGAGGAACTGTGGAATACGCGCCTGCTCTGCGCCGGCGGCGGAGAGTACCTTTGGAACGAAGAGTGGCAGACGATGGAGTCCACCGTTTACGGCCACCCCGGCAACCCGCGCGAGGGACCGATCTTCCCGCTGGCCCTGAATGACCTCGCGTCTGGCGACTTTGGCCTGACCCTGGAAGAGAACGGGCTACGAGCGCGCGTGTTCCTTCGACGGGTGGCTGGCGATCCAGTGATCCGCCGATAGCCGGTCTTCGGCGGCCGGCATGAGCAGGACGAAAAGGAGCAAGGCCGCCCGTGGGATCACGTGCGCATGGAAAGCGAACAAGGGATCCGCCAGAAGATGGCCGAAGGTGACAAGGATCAGGACCGCGCCGAGTGCGAGCAGGGCGGTGCGGGTCCACAGGCCGAGCAGGAGCATGGCGCCGGCGAGCAGTTCCACCACCGGTATGGTGGCCCCGGTCGCCCATAGCGACCACGCAGGGAGAAAAGACTCGGCATAGGGTTCGACGAACATGCCGCGCGCGTGCGCGATCGGCCCAAGGGTAAAGACCTTCCACCAGCCGGCCATGAAGAAAATCAGGCCGAGCAACACGCGGGCGAGAAAAATCGCCCAACCGCGATGGGTGATGGGAGTCTTGTTCATGATTTCAGCGTCTTGCCGGCGGGACTTCGGGGCACCAATCGGCGGCTTGGATGGCCAAGCACGTAAATGGTCCAGGGTGCGATGCTGGTTTCACTGACCCAATCAAAGGGCTCGTCTGGTCGCCCCAGGGGTTGATGGGTCTGGATCAGGTCCAGGCCGGCGCGCTCGAAGACCTCCTGATAGGCCGGGCCACTGCAGAGGATGTCTTCCACCGGGCGCCGGTCCTCGACGTCGAGCATGATGATGCGCACCGTGTCCCCGCTTTTGGCCTGACGATTCTCGGGGAAGTCCTGGGTAGAAAAAGAAGCCCATTCGTTCAGGTAGATCTCTGCAGCCGAAACCACCGCCACGATTCGTCCGCCGGGAGCAAGGACTCGGCGCAACTCTTGAAAGGCTTGCACCTTCCTTTCCATGGTGGCGATGTTGTCGAAGGTAAACGCGGCCAGCACGAGATCGAAGGAGCGCCCGGCAAGTTCGGCGAAATCGCCGTCCGGGAGCAGGCGGTAGTCTCCTTGAGGGTCGAGTGAGCGAGCTCGCTCCAGCATCGGCGCAGCGATGTCCACACCCACTGTTTCAAAACCAAGCTGGCGCAGAAAGCGGCACGAACGTCCGGTTCCGCAGCCGAAATCGAGCGCCGATGAACCGCAAACGTGCTGCGTGATCAATTCTGGCAGATCACGGAAGGCGAGGAAATAGGTTCCCGGAAACTCCAGCTTCGAGTAGGCTTCGGCGCGCGCCTGGTCCTGGTAGACGTTGGCAAAGTCCTCGCTCATGTGCAAGACGGGGCGGGCAAGGGCCGGCTCATGTGCCGCTCTTGCAGAAACACGAGCCAGGGATTTCCACGTCGGCGCGCTGCCACGCGCGTACGAAGCGGGCTTCGGTCTTCGCCGCCGCTGCGTCTCTTCCAAGCCCGCGCTGGCATTCCGCCAGCCCGTGCAGTGCCCAGCCGTTTTCGGGATAGCGCTTGAGGTTGGCCCGATAGACCTCGATGGCCTCGGCATGACGGCCCTGTTCGGTGAGCAGGGCGCCGAGGGCATGGCGCGACGGCTCCATCCAGCCCCACGGCTCGTCGTAGTTGAGCGCGACGTCGAGTGCAACCGCCGCACGTAACAGGTCGAAGGCGCGCGCGTAGTCCTTCTCGCGGTAGGCGATCTCACCGGCCAGGACCTTGTCTGCCACCGCCAGGATTTCGCGCAC
>JAJFFB010000030.1 GCA_021776925.1 Planctomycetota bacterium
GTACCTCTCCTGGTTCTGGTGAAGGATGCCCAGGTTGTTGAAACTATCGGCTACGTCTGGGTGCTCGGGACCCAGCGCCATCTCGCGGATCACCCTCGCCCGCTCAAGCAACGGCAGCGCGTCATCAGAATTGCCCAGGTAATAGTGGAGGATGGCAAGGTTATTCAGCCCCTTGGCGGTATTAGGATTGTCAGAGCCAGAGACCTTTTCCCAGATGGTCAATGCCCTCTCGTAAAGGGGTAGCGCTTCTTCATAGTAGCCCTGGTCCTTGAGGAGCACTGCAAGGTTATTGAGGCTTGCGGCAGTGGTGGGGTGGTCTGCTCCCAAGGTCTCCTCCAAGATCCTGAGTGACCGTTCGTAGAAAACCCGCGCTTCTTCCGCATGGCCTTGATCCTTGAGGAATCCACCGATGTTATTGAGGGTTTGTGCGATGTCAGGGTGCCCGGGCCCAAGCACTTCAACCCGAATGGCCAACGCACGGTCCAACAGCCGCTGCGCTTCCATATAGTCGCCTTGTAAACCAAGAACCATGGCCAGGTTGCTGAGGACCTGGGCAGTATTGGGATGTTTGAGGCCAAAAACGGCTTCCATGATCATCAGTGCTCGCTCGTACAAGGGCTGCGCCTCCTCCAGATTGCCTTGCTTCTGCAGCAGAAAGGCAAGGTTGTTGAGGCTGACCGCAGTACTTGGATGCTTGGAACCCAAGGCCTCTTCCATGATCACTACAACCTGCTTTCTCAATGAAAGAGCTTCTTCGTATTTGCCTTGTTCCTGAAGGAGAGTGGCGAGGTTATTCAAATTCTCAGCCTCTTTGGATCGCTGAAGACCTTGCGCCTTCTCCTGGATCGCCTGAACTCGCCGGAACAAGGGCAGGGCTTCATCATAATTCCCCATGGTGCTGAGAAGTCCCGCCAGGTTGCCGAGGACTTGGGCTGTATATAAATGATCTGGACCCAAGGCGGCCTCCATGACCGAAAGCGAACGTTCGAGCAGCGAACGCGCCTCTTCATATTCCCCTTGAGCCTGAAGCAGGGATGCGCGGTTGTTGAGGATGGTGCCGATGTGGACGTGATCGGGGCCAAGCACTTTTTCAAAGATGGTCTGCGCGCGAGCCATCAACGGTGTCGCCTCCTGATAGAGTCCCTGGTCTTGGAGAAGCGATGCGAGATTGTTCAGGCTTTCAGCCACGTCGACGTGGTCCTGCCCGAGGATTCCCTCACGGATTGCCAGCGCGCGTTCAAAAACGGGTCGAGCATCATCCAAGTGTCCTTGGCCAAAAAGGATGACGCCCAGGTCATTCAAGGCCGAACCCACACGAGGGTCTTCTTCTCCGTAGGATTTTTCCAGGGCTGCAGCCCGGGATCGAGCGTCAGCCAAATCGGCATAGGCCCTCTCAACCGGCGACGGAGTGGATGGAATCCCCTTATTCAAGGCCAGTTGGAAAGCACCGCGTTGCCCGTGCAGGGCGCAGGCTGTCACCAAGTAATCCCGGTTGGCTTCCAATTCGAACACCAGCCTTGAGTGCATGTTTATCAAACCATCGTCGTCCTCGGCGAGAAGGGTTCCATCAGCCTCGCGCAACGTGAGATATGCGTCGAACAAATAGGAACGTAGATCAAAGTGGTAGGAGCCCGACTCCTTGACCTTAACCCGGAAATCCAGGCCGACCGTGGGCGCTTGGGTGTAGTTCGCATCCAGGGTCGAGGAATGCACTTCTGGCGCCTCTTCAGAGATGGTGTCGACCAAGACCTGTCCTGGTTCGAGCACCGTAGGTTCCTGCGCCATGCAGACCAAAGCGAAAAATACTTGAAACATGCTGAGCAGTATAAAGAAAAACCCAACCCGCACGATTTCTCCAAATCATGCCGAGCAACTAGTCTGTGCCTCTTGCCGAGGCCCACAATCGCTTCCCTCGCCCGGCTGTTTCAGCAGCTGCTTGGCGCACTATCCGTGGTCGTGGTTGTTTGGGCCATTGTGTGGGTGGCCGGGCGCCCGCTTAGGGAGACCAACGGCACCGCCTCCGAAGTTCAAACGCCTGGCAATGAGGCTGACAGCAGTGTGACCATTGAATTGGTGGTGATGCACTGGTCGGGCGAGGGCGGGCAGGAAGAGGACGCGATCGCCGATGCCCTGCTGGCGGATTTCGAGGCCAGCCACCCTGGGGTGCGGGTGCGGCGCATCAATCCGGGCGACGCCTTCTCCTACTACACCAAGCTGCAGACCATGGCCGCGGGCGGCAGTCCGCCGGACGTGTTCTACGTCGGCTCCGAGCGCGTGGCGGCGCTGGTCGAGGCCGGGCAGCTGGCGCCGGTAGATGCGGCCGAAGACCTGAGCGATTTCTATCCAGCGGTGGTCGACGCCTTCCGCTACGACGGCCACCGCACCGGCAGCGGAACCCTGTGGGGCATCCCCAAGGACTTCACCACCATCGGTTTCTATCTCAATCTCGACCTGTTCCGCGCCGCGGGGCTCACCCCCCCCCAGGGCGAATGGACCTGGCAGGAGTTCGTCCGCGCCGCGCGCGCGCTGGGGCAGCTCGAGAGCGACGACGGCCGCCCGGTCTACGGCGCCGAGTTCGTCACCTGGCCAATGATGGTGCGCCTGTATCTGCGTAGCCACGGACTCGACCTGGTGTCCGGGGACTTCCAGCAGTTACGCGTGCGCGAACCCGCGGTCACCGCCGCGCTCGACAAGCTGCGCGGCTGGCGCCACGACGAGGAGCGCACCCTGACCAGCGGTTTGTCCAAGGTCGCCGCCGGCGCCAGCGTGTTCCTGACCGGCACGGTCGGCATGGCCGGGCCCTTCGGCCGCTGGGTGGTGCCGAGCTACCGCAAGATTGATTCCTTCGAATGGGACTTCGTGCCGCTGCCGCACGCCACCGGCCTGCCGCCGAGCAACGGCGTGGCCACGGTGGCGTGGTCGGTGTCGGCGCATAGCGAACATCCCGAGGAAGCGTGGGCGCTGGTGCGCCACCTGACCGGCGAACACAGCCAGACGCTGGCGGCACCTCTGGGGCTGGCGGTGCCGGCAAGGCGTTCGGTGGCCGAGAGCGACGCCTTCCTCGATCCGAATCAGGCACCGGCCAGCGATCGCGCCTATCTCGACGCCGCGGTCCACGCCAGCGCGGTGCCGTGGCCGGCCAATCCGCTGTTCGAGGATCTGGTGCGCACGCGCCTCGAACGCGCACTCAAGACCGGCGACGCCAGCCTCGACCAGGCCTTCGACGAGCTGGAACAGGGCTGGCGCATGCAACTCGACTCGCCGCTGGCGCGCACCGATCTGCCGCCGATGCCGTGGGCCAGCCTGGTGGTGGTGCTGATGTTGGTGGTCGCGATCCTCAGCGCGGTACTCGGCTGGTGGTGGTGGCGCACGCGCCCCGGGCGCCTCGGCCTGCGCGAGGAACTCTCCGGTTATCTGCTCATCTCGCCGTGGCTGATCGGCTTCCTGCTGTTCCTGGCCTTCCCCATCCTGCTGTCCTTCGCCCTGTCGCTGAGCAAGTGGAACGGCATGTCGACGCTCGACCACGCGCAGTGGGCCGGGCTGGCCAACTACACCCAATTGCTGGTGCACGACCAGCGCTTCCTGGTGTGCCTCAAGGTCACCGCCTATTACGCACTGCTGGCGGTGCCGCTCGGACAACTGTTCGCGCTCGGTGCGGCGCTGTTGATGAACCAGAAGCTGCGCGGCATCGCTTTCTTCCGCGGCGCGTGGTACCTGCCCAGCGTGCTCGCCGGGGTCGGCGTGGCGGTCTTGTGGCGCTGGGTCTTCGACGGCGACAACGGCCTGCTCAACGCGCTGCTGATGTCGCTGTCGGGCGCGGTCGACTGGCTGCTGACGCTGTTCGGCCTGCCCGCCGCCGAATTGTCGCCGCCCGAGTGGTTCGGCAAGGACGCCGGCCGCTGGGGTGCGCCCGCCTTCGCGCTGATGAACCTGTGGGCGGTGGGCGGTTCGATGATGATCTACCTCGCCGGCCTCAAGGGCATTCCGCAGGCGCTCTATGAAGCCGCCGAGATCGACGGCGCCGGCGCCTGGCGCCGCTTCCGCAGCGTGACCCTGCCGATGCTGTCGCCGGTGATCTTCTTCAACTTCATCATGGCGATCATCGGCTCCTTCCAGGTCTTCACGCAGGCCTTCGTCATGACCGGCGGCGAGCCCGGCGACCTGACGCGTTTCTACGTGCTCTACCTCTACAACCAGGCCTTCGATTTCTACCAGATGGGTTACGCCTCGGCGATGGCGTGGCTGCTGCTGGTGCTGGTGCTGGCGCTGACCGCGGTGGTGATGCGCGGTTCGCGCCGCCTGGTCTACTACGAGGCGCTGCAGTCCTGAGCGATGAAAAGGCTCTCTCTTCGCTCGCCGATCCTCGCCTACCTGCCCTTGGTGCTGGGCGCGCTGCTGATGTTGTTTCCGTTGTGGTGGATGTTCGTCATCAGCCTGGAGACCCCCGCCAACGCCGGCGCCGCCGCCGCCGGCGGCAAGGGTATGGCGTTGTGGCCGGCCGACGCGCAGTGGTCGAACTACCCGGAAGCGCTGCGTGAAGTCGGCTCGACGCCGTGGACCGGTTTCCTCGACGCGCTGGCCAATTCGATCCTGATCACGGTGCTGACCGTGATCGGCACGGTGCTGTCGTGCAGCCTGGCGGGTTATGGATTCGCGCGCGTGTCCTTCCGCGGCAGTCGCGCGCTGTTCGTGCTGATGCTGGCGACGATGATGCTGCCGGCGCAGGTGACGATGATTCCGCTGTTCCTGCTGTTCCGGGAACTGGGCTGGGTCGATACGCTGTTGCCGCTGGTGGTGCCGTCCTTCTTCGGCAACGCCTTCTTCATCTTCATGTTCCGCCAGTTCTTCGCCCAGGTCCCCGAAGCGCTGGTCGAAGCCGCGCGCATCGACGGCTACGGCCACCTCGGCATCTGGTGGCGCGTCATGCTGCCGCTGTGCCGGCCGGTGATCGCGATCACCGCGGTGTTCACCTTCATCTTCTGCTGGAACGACTTCCTCGCGCCGCTGATCTACCTGCACTCCGAAGAACAGATGACTCTGGCGGTGGCGTTGAACTCCTTCCGCAACCAATACGGCGGCCTCGACGACGTGCACCTGCTGATGGCGGTCAGCCTGATCACCATGGTGCCGTGCATCCTGCTGTTCTTCGCCGCGCAGAAGCAATTCGTCGAAGGCCTCGGCAAGGGGGCGGTCAAGGGCTGATCATGGCACGCGTCGAACTGAAACAGGTACACAAGACCTATCCCGGCGGCGTGGTCGCGGTCGACGCGGTCGATCTGCTCATCGAGGACCGCGAATTCGTCGTCCTGGTCGGGCCGTCCGGCTGCGGCAAGAGCACCACCCTGCGCCTGGTCGCCGGCCTGGAAGAAATCACTTCCGGCGAGATCAGCATCGACGGCCGCGTGGTCAACCGCGTGCCGCCGCGTGACCGCGACATCGCCATGGTGTTCCAGAGCTACGCGCTCTACCCGCACATGAGCGTGCGCCAGAATCTGGCCTTCGGGCTGCAGCGCCGCAGCCGCCACCGCTCGCGCCTGCGCCGACTGCTTTCGCCCGCCTACCGTGCCGCCCACGCCGAGGAACAACAGGCGGTCGAGCAGCGCATCGCGCACGCCGCGGCGATGCTCGGCCTCGAGGATCTGCTCGAACGCAAACCGGGCGCGCTGTCGGGCGGCCAGCGTCAGCGCGTCGCCGTCGGCCGCGCCATCGTGCGCGATCCTAAGGCCTTCCTCTTCGACGAACCGCTTTCCAACCTCGACGCCAAGCTGCGCGTCGAGATGCGCGGCGAGATCAAGCGCATGCACCGCGAGATGCAGGCGACCACGATCTACGTCACCCACGACCAGGAAGAGGCGATGACCCTCGGCGACCGCCTGGTGGTGATGAAGGACGGCGTCATCCAGCAGGTCGGCAGCCCGCGCGAGGTCTACCGCCACCCCGCCAACCGCTTCGTCGCCAGCTTCGTCGGCACCCCGCCGATGAATTTCTTCGCCGGCCCGATCGTCGCGGACCTGTTCTCCGACTCCCCCGCCGGCGCGGTGCTCGGCGTACGCCCCGACGCCCTGCGCCCGCTTTCCGCAGATGAAGGAGAATATGTACACATCGAGGCCGAGTTGCTGCACGTCGAGAACCTCGGCGACCGCCGCGATTTGATCCTGCGACATCCGCAGTGCGAGCAGCTGGTGTGCCGCACCGCGGCGGCGGGCGAATGGCAAGAAGGTGACCTGGTCACGCTTGAAATCGATCCCACCGCCCTGCACTATTTTTCCGCCGAGGGCGTGGGCGCGCGCATCGAGCCATGACTCGCGTCGGCCTGATCCAGTCGCACCCGGACCTGCTCGACCTGGACCAGACCTGCGCCCGGCTGCTGCCGCAACTCCGCACCTGCGCCGAGCAAGACGCCGAACTGGTCATCCTGCCGGAACTCGCCGGCAGCGGCTATGCCTTCCCCGACCGCGACTCCGTCGCCCTGGCCGCCGAGGCCAACGACGCCTCCGGCCCCTTCCTCGGCTGGCTGGCGCAGCGCAGTCATGAGTTCGGTTTCAGCGTGATCACTGGCTACGCAGAAGCGGTGACCGAAGCGCCGCCGTCCAAGGTCAACCGCAACCCCCACGCCTACAACTCGGCGGCTTTACTGGACGGAGATGGGATTCACGCCCACTATCGAAAACTCCATCTCTTCGATGGTGAAAAGGAGCTGTTCA
>JAJFFB010000004.1 GCA_021776925.1 Planctomycetota bacterium
AGTTCGTCGCGGGTGGAAAAGGCTTCGAGTCCGCGCGTCATGGCGATGCGCGACCCCGCAACCTCGCTGGCGTAGGCCGGCGCCTGCTCGACGAAACGCACCTCGAACTCGCCGTAGGGGTCGTGATGGCGCCGGCCCGCGGGCGGCGGATCACCGAACCACACGCGGCCGGTGAGCTGCTCCCAGTCGTCACGGAACTCCTGGAAGGCGCCGCAGGCGAAATGCACCAGCACCATGCCGCCACCGCCTTCGACGTAGTGCGAGAGGTGATCGAATGCCGCGCGCCCGGGCAACTCAGGATCGTCGTTCTTGAAGTGCACCACGACCGCGGAGTAGGGGGCGAGGTCGGTGGTGGCGAGGTGCGTCAGGTCATCGAGCACGTCGACCTGCACGCGCGGGTCTTCCTCCAGCATCGTGCGCAGCACCGGCGTGGTGCTGCGCCAGTCGTGGTGGCCGTCCACTCCGGTCAGGATCAGCACGCGGGCGTGGTCGTTGGGGGGGGGTGCGGCGCAGGCACCCAGAAATACGAACAAAATGAGTGTTCTTTGGAGACTCATGTGCATGACTCAGGAGAAATCACTCTGGCCGGGGAAGGGCAGCGGGTAGTTGCCGCTGGCGTCCATGCGCGTGGGGGGGGGTGTGGCGAAGCTGGCGTCGTCGGGCCCGGGGCCGAACTGCAGCTCGGACTCGGCGATCTGTTTCCAGGTCACCGCCTTGCCGGTGTAGCACGAGAGCTGGCCCATGATGCATTGCAGGGTGCTGGTCGCCATGTGGTCGCCGCTGTTGATCGGGCGGCCTTCGCGCACCGCGGTGATCAGCGCGCTCTGTTCCTCCTGATAGGGGTTGTTGTGGTCGTCCTCGAAGCGCCACGGATTCTCGCCTTCGATGCGGCAGCGATCGAGGTGGCACACCCCCTTGGTACCCATGACGATGTCGCCGGAGTTGTTGTAGCAGCCGACCTCGGTGCGGCACATCGCGTAGAGGCGCACGCCGCTGGCGTATTCATAGGTCACGGTGTGATGGTCGAACATGTCGCCGAACACCTCGCCGAAGGACGCCGAGCGCCCGCCGAGGCCGAAGCACCAGGTCGGGTTCTCGCCGTTGAGAATCCATGCCATGCGGTCGAGATTGTGCACCAGCGACTGGGTCACGTCGTCGCCCGACAGCCAGCGGAAGTGGTACCAGTTGCGGAATTGGTATTGCGTTTCGGTCAGGCCGGCCAGGCGCGCCTCGGTGCGGTAGGGGCCGCGCAAGAACATCGACTGCATCGACACCACGTCGCCGATCGCGCCCTCGTGGATGCGCTCGACGGTGGCCTGGTAGCCGCGGTGGTAGCGGCTCTGCAGACCCGACAGCAGGCTCACTCCTTTCTTCCGCGCCAGGTCGCACGCCGCCTGCATGCGGCGCACGCCGACCGGGTCGATGCCGTGCGGTTTCTCGACGAAGACATGCTTGCCGGCGCGGATCGCGGCTTCGGCGTACATCGGATGGAACTTCGACGCGCAAGCGATCAGCACCACGTCGACGCTGTCGATGACGTGCTGATAGCCGTCGAAGGCGGTGAACATGTGCTCGTCGTCGACCTCGACCTGGTCCGGGCACTCGCGCTCGATCGCCGCCTTGGCGCTGGCGATGCGATCGGCAAAGACGTCGTACATCGCCACCAACTTGACGAAGGGTCCGGCCTTGAGGCTCTGCGCCGCGGCGCCCGAACAGCGGCCGCCACAACCGATCATGCCGATGCGGATGGTGTCACGCCCAGCGACGAAGGCGCTGGCGCCGAGCGGCAGGGTGCCGAGCGCGGCAGCAGCGGCGGTGGTCTGGCGCAGGAAGCGGCGCCGGCTCGTTGGTGATCCAGTCTGGTTATGGGGGGGGTTGTTCATGAGGTCGAACGGGTTCGGGATCTGGCAGAGGAAGGGGTGGCGGAAGAAGCTGAACGGGCGGCCCTGGATCCGGCCGGGAATCCAAGCACGCGCAACAGGTCATCGACGATGGTGGCCTGCTGCGCACGGCTGCCGATCTGGGGTTCGAAGGCGGCGCGCATCTTCACGCCTTCCATGGCGGCGAGCATCAGGTCGACCGCGCGCCGCGCCTCGGCGGCCGGCACCTGACAACCATCCGCGGCGATCAGCAAGCCCAGGTACATCTTGCGCACGCTGTCGTAGAACTGCGACCAGCCGGCGCGCACCTCGTCGTCCTGCAGCAACAGCGCGAAGACCTCGGTGGTGAAGACCCGGTTGCCGCGATCGAGCACGCAACTGCGCACCGAGATCTCGAGCACGCGCCGCAAACGCTGGTGCGGATCACTCAACCGCGCGATCGCACGCTGCACCTTGCGCTGATACTCACCGTAGTAGAACGCACACGCCGCCAGGATGATCTCGCGCTTGGACTGGAAGTGGCTGTAGAAGCTGCCCTTGGTCACCCCCGCGTGCGTCGCGATGTCGTCGACGGTGACCGCCTCAAACCCGTGCTCGGCAAACAACTCGAAAGCCGCCTCGGTCAGGCGGGCCGGCATCTGGGGAGCGCTGCGGGGCATGCGCAGATAACATACCAATCAGTACGCAAACGGTCCATTTGTTCCAGGAATCGTTCCGGGTTAGACTGCGGTCGGCCGCACTGGCGGCCCCTTTTGCCGCCGGGACCGCCAACGGTTCCATGATCCTCGAACTTCGAAACCCTTATGAAAACCATTCCTGTCCTTCTTCTTCTTGGAGGGGCCGCTGCATGTGCCACCCAGTCCTCGGGTGTTGCGCCCCGCGAACTTGGTGGGCCTGATGCGGCCGCCAGCTACCGCTACACCGTCAATCCTGACGTCGTGCAGCTTTTTGCGGAGGGCCGGGTCCCGTTTGGCGCGGTCTTCTACCTCGGCGGAACTCCTTCTGCGCTTAACCCTGGGTCGAAGAGCGAGCCGGCCTTTGTCGGCTTCGAGTTCGACGGCATCCAGGCCCGGGCGCATATTGCTCGCGGCGACACGCTGCTCTCCATCGCCACCAGGATCGAGCGCGCGTTCGCAAGCAGGGGAGTGGCCTGTTCCATTCACGAGGGCGGTTCCATGATCCTATGCGTGTCCCCCGACGGCACTCAGGTCGAGGAATGGGGCGCCGAATCCATGGATCAGGATCTCTCGGTCGGCAGCGATCTCCTCAAGTATTGAATCGGGTGACCGGCCATCTGGTTTTCATTAGTTGCGGGAAATGACTTCTCCGCGAGCTGCATGGGGATTTCTCGTCGCCCTGCTGCTGTGGGTCGGCTGCACCGCTCCGATCGGTTCACCGAATCCTGCCGAGTGGGCGGTTTCTTCGGCGGCTCGCGGGGCTCAGATTGCTGAGCTCACGATCCGGTTCACCCAGGAACAACAGATGTCTGGTGCCTGGTTGGCGAATCGAGAGTCTGTTCCACCTCGCGTTTTCTTCTCAATCCAATATCTTGAACCTGAGGAGCGTGCTGTGATAGAAGCCCGCCTCGCCGCCCAGGGTTGGGAACCATTTGAGGAAGGCCTCTTTGACGAAGAACGCATTAGCATCATTGTGGATTTGGGGCCTCCGGATCTGATCTCCTCCCTGTTTCTAGGAGAAGACCCATTCGAGGAAGAAAGTCCAGTGTTCTTCTACCTGAGTATCTCCGAACAGTTGCCAGGGCGTCGATACCCTTCCTCCGGGGTATATGCAGCCGTATGGCAGGATCGCCCAGAAGCAAATGACGACCATTTCATGTGGTCCTCGTGTGGCAATTGAGGTGTAGCCCCAATGGGGAGTACCACCAGCCGAACCTACTCAAGCAGGCGGCGGCCACCAACCCAGAGACCGTCGTCTTTGGATCCCTTGCCGTGGGAGGTCACCTCTTCCCCGTCAACCGACAGGCAGATCAGGAGCGCACCTCCGTTGAAGATCGTGCAGGTCACACCCTGGATCTCGAAGGACTGCTTGAGCTTGGCCTGCTTCAAAGGGTCGCCCGGGTGCACGCCGGTTGGTGTGCCACCAAGAGTGAACGCCATTCCGTGAGGAACCTGCCCAGGCGGGAACAGGGGTGCGTATTCCGGATTCGGAGTGAAGACGTATTCCTCTCCGACGAGTGAAAACGAACTCGGGCTTTCTTCGTCCATTTCCTCTTCCTTCGTCTGGTCATATTCCGGAATCGTGCAGAAGGCAGCGGTGCTCGCATCGAAGTCCTGCGGCGGATCCTGAACCGTATACATTGCCGTCGCCAGGGCGGACAAGCCCAATACTCCGACTACCAATAGAGACTTGATCATGGAATCCTCGGGGGAGGTGTTAATGAAATGAAGTACGGCAAAGGAGTGGGCGTGTTCGTTGTCAGGCGGAACGATAGTAATCCATTGGTTCTCGAGTAACCTGAATTGCAGATGGATTATCGTTGTGGGTCATTCGTTCAATCGGAAAGCAGAGGAGGCGTGCCCGTCCGAACTCCGGACCCTACGACCGCGCCAGGTAGGAGAACTCGTAGTGGAGGGGGCGGGGGAGCTTGCCCTTGATTTCGAGGGTGATTTGCAGGGGTAGTTGGAGTTCCTCGTGGGTCATGTACTCGATCCGGTGGGCGATGACGGTGTGCGGGCGAACCGGATCTCGTTGGCTGCGGGACGAAAGGACCGGACCGTGTTCGGTCTCCAGCCACTCGAAGCGTGTTTCCTCGGAGAGTCCGAACTGTCGAGCCAGGATCCGTTCGACGGTGCCATCCTCGCGGACCTGCACCTCGATGCGTTCGTCGCCTTCACTCTATTCGAGGGGAGTCAGCACCAGCAAGCCGCGGGCACCCAGGGCGACGTTCATCCCCTCGAGGTCCGGGAGCGGACTACGGAAGGGCAGGTCCGCGACCTCCTGGAGTGCCTTGACCAGCGCAGTCGATCGCGGCTCAAGATGCGGCGGAAGAGCGTGGGGTGAGATTTCCGAACGGCCTTGGTCGTCCCATGTCCCTTGGAAAGAGGCCGCTTCTCCATAGAGTCGCGGTTGGGGATTCTCCAAGGTCCAGCTCAGCGACCTTGGGTGGTGGGCGGCCAGTGCCCGACCGTGCCGTGAGCGAACCCTTTCCAGAGTCTCGCGCGCGTCGGCTTCCACTCGGGTCTCCTGTCCGCGTTGCGGCGACCACGGGTCTTCGGCCAGGATGCGCGGCGCGTCCTGTCGGCGGTTCGCAATCCGAGTTGTCCCCGCGACTTGACTACGAAAAGTGACGTCGAATTCAACCTGCTCGGCGGAGCTTCCTTCTCCATGCTCAAGGGTGGAGCGGACCAAGGGCACGTACATCAGAAGGCGCGGTTCGTCGCGGGCTCCCACGACGACGGAGAATCCGCGGTTGGCAAAATCGGGCCCCGACGCGAGCGAGACATGGACGTCCCGTGCGTCATGGGGGAGTTCGACGTCGACCCAGGCGCCAGGCTGGATCTGCGCCACCGAGCGCACCGGAGAAAGGCCGTCGCCGACGAATTGATGAGGCAGGTGGCTGGAAGTCAGGCCCGGCCCGGTGCGCACCTGGAACTCGCGTGGCCGGCCCTGCCCGGACGCGGGCATCATCATCACCGGGTCGTTTCTGCTGGCGCCACCGTTGGTCACAGCAAGGCGCAGGTGTCCAGGCTGTTGAGTGGCGGCGAGTTCGATCTGCACGGGTTCCTTTACACCCGGCGGTAACGAGGGCCGTAGCGCGGGGTCCCCGAACAAGTTCAGGATCAGGTACTGGCCGTACAGGAAGTCGCGCACGCCGAGGTCGATTCCCAACTCGAGGTCGCCCATCAGGTGGCCTTGATCGAGCAGATGGGCGAGGAAATTGCGACTGTCCTGATAGGCCTGGCCGAGCGAACTCTGCCCCGACGCGAGCCGCGCGAAGAAGAGCTGCACCAGGTGCTCGGAGCGCGCATAGGCGACGCGGGTGTTGCCCAGATACGCGACCGCGCCGAGTTCGAAGAAGCGCCCAGGGAAGGTATGCGCCAGCGGCTGGCCGACGTCGAGCGCGGCGGAGGAACAGCCACCGCCGAACACGATCGGGGCGCCGTCGAGATCGGGCAGGGAGCGATTGCGTCCGCCGCTTTGCGGTGCGGTCACGATCGAAGCGCCCGGATGGATCCCCCACGTGCCGGGGCCCGAGTGATTGAAATACGCGATCCAGCCCGAGCGCGACATCGCGTCGAGGACCGCGTCCATTTCGACCTCGTCGCGGTAGAACTCGTACGACTCGATGCCGGACGCGTCGAGGTCGCCCTGGATCCCGCGTATCAGGGCTTCGGCGTTGGGAAGGACCCAGGGCAGAGCGCCTTCCAACTCGTGGAAGCCCGGCTGGATCATGGTTGCGCGGCGTGACCACTCTTCCTCGGCCAGCCGCTCATAGGCGATGGTGGTCGCAATGGCCGCCGAACCTTCGTACAGATCCTCGACCGGCAAGCGCCCAACAGCGAGCTCGAGGTAGGAGTCGTCGTCGAGGTTGGCATAGGGCGCATCGGAGGGCAGCTCCTGCTTGATGTCGTAGGACTCGAAGTAGCCGGTTGCCTCCTGGTAGTGGAAGGGGATGCGCAACGGCGTGCCGACGATGGCAAGGTATTCCGCGCCGCCGAGTTCGCCGACGAGCTCGCGGATCCGCTTCTGGATCGATCCCGGATCGAGTGCGTCCAGGACGAGTGCGTCGCGCAGATAGCCGACGAAGGCGTGCCCGTAGTGGTAGGTCAGGTGAAGAGAGCGCCCGCCGAGGTCGATCACCGAACCGATGCGCGGCTCCTCGTCTTCTTCGAGCCGGCCGTCGCCGTCCAGATCGATGCGCAGGCGACCGTAACGCGGTGAGTCGTTGGTGGCGACGCGCACCACGGTGGTCTGCGCCGCGCCGGCGAGGACCTCGCGCCCGCCGACCTCGAAACGCGTGCTGAGGTAATGACCGGTACCTTGCACGGATTCGAGTCCATTCGGGCATTGTTCGGTGCGCTCGAGCGGGATGCGTCGCGGTGCGGGGGCCTGCTCGAGGCACAAGACGACGCCGTCCCGAGCCGCGGCCAGGACCGCCGCCAATGCCGCCGACTCGCGCCCGGGGCCCTCGGCCACGTTGCACAGCGCGACGTAGTTCGCGCCCCCAGCCACTCGGGCGACGTCGGCAGGAGTCGAGATCCGTTCGACCCCGTCGAGCGCAATCTCGTCGAGTTCGACCCCGTCGAGCGCAACCGCGCCCATGGCGAGGACGCGGGTCGGACGCAGATCCTGGAGCCGTCGCGCCAGGTCGCCGCGGTCAATCAACAGCGGGGAGTCCAGGCGCACGGCGAGGCACGCGGCCTGCACCGCGTTGCCAAGGTTTTGGTCGCAGACGACCACGGTCCCCCCCTCTTGCCAGGGGTCGCGCACTTCTTCGGCCTGGGGGAGTAGGGGATGGGCAGGCCCGATCAGGCGCATCTGGTCGGCGCGGTACTTGCGCAAAAAAGCGCGGGCGGTCGGGCCGATTTCCTCACCTACTGCGATGGCCACCGGGTCTCCGCCGTTGGCATGCGCTGCCCCTGGCAAGGCCTCGAGGTAGGCGTACACCAGTTCTTCTTCCTTCGCTCCGTGCACCACGGTCAGGACGTTGCCCGGCACCGGATCGTCGATCACGACGGGCTGGAGTTCGGGCGCCTCGATCTTCAACGCCCGGATCGAGTCGCCAACAAGCGCGTCCATTTCGTCGCCTTCCTGCGATCCCACCGTCACCGCCAGGCGGCCGAGAAATCCCTTCGTCCCGAAGTAGGTGGCGTCGATCACGCTCCGTCCGTCGGCACCGCTCGCAAACGTGTAACGCACCGCCCGCGCGTCTTGTCCAACGATCGAGCGCTGGGTCCGCAGGAGCTCCTTGACCTCGCCGCGCGCGCCCATCTGGCGCAACTCCGAGTCGCACAGATCCGCAAGGGCCGGTCGCTGGGCCAGACGCCAGACGATGAGGCTGATCTTGCGCCCCTCGTCGCGCGAGTCCACAAAGCCGAGTTCGAGAGCACCATCCGGCCGGTCGGAAGGACCGACCCTGTTCCAATCGGCTCCGGGCGAGGCGAAGGAGAGACCGAGATCCTCGATTCGGTGACCCTCCTGCGCCTGGAGGCCGGTGCCGAAACAGGCCAGGAGAAAAATGGCGCAGGCTCGAAGGAAGAGTGCCATGGACATGGATGCTAGCATCCAAGATGACACGCACTCCTTCGCAGTGGAACGACGATTGCGGAAGCCGACTGCTGGGATGGCTAAAGAAGGGGGTCAATCCCGCCCAGAATGCCGCTCAAACCATGCCAGCACGTGGGCGACCTTGGCCGCCAGGCGGCTGGGGCGCGAAGCGATGCCGTGCGAGGCACCGGGGATGCGCACCAGGGCGGTGGGGATGCTGCGTAGCTTCAGTGCCTGGTAGTACTGCTCGGACTCCGAGATCGGGGTGCGGTGGTCGGACTCGCCGGTCAGCAGCATGGTTGGCGTGGTGACGTTGCCGACCAGCGACAGCGGTGAGCGCCGCCAATAGACCTCGGGTTCCTCCCACGGCATGGCGGCGAACCAGTTGCGCACAAAGGACGGATAGGCGTCGGCGGTGAGCACGAAACTGGCCCAGTTGATCACCGGCTTGGCCACCACCGCGGCGCGGAAGCGTTCGGTTTTTCCGACGATCCAGGCGGTGAGCACGCCGCCGCCGCTGCCGCCGGTGACGTAGAGTTGGTCCTCGTCGATGAAACCGCGGGCGAGCACGTGATCGACGCAACTCATCAGGTCGTCGTAGTCCTGACTTGGATAGGCGTGGTGGATCAGGTTGCCGAACTCCTGCCCGTAGCTGGTGCTGCCGCGCGGGTTGGCGTAGACCACCACGTAACCGGCGGCGGCGTAGAGCTGGCACTCGAGGCTGAAACGCGATCCGTAGTTGGCGAATGGCCCGCCGTGGATCTCGAGCAGCAGCGGGTATTTTTTCTCGGAGTCAAATCCAGGTGGATAGACCATCCAGGCCTGGATCGAGCGCTGATCGAAACTGGAACCGGTCCAAAACTCCTCGACTTTTCCCAGTTTGCGCGAGGCAAACAGGTCGTCATTCAATCGGGTCAGACGAAGGTAGGGTTCATCGCCTTCGCTGCCTACGGCAACGTCGGCGGGGTGGTCGGTTCCGCCAAGGGTAAAGGCAATTCGATCGTTATCGGAGATGGTAAATGAGGAACCGCTATAGGGCCTGCCCAAAGACAAACCGCCGAGGCCCCTTTGCATCTGGTGCACTTGCAGATCACTATCAATAAAAGCTAGGCGTGTGTCGCCGTGGTCATCGTAGGAGTAATACAAACCATTGCCAGCGGCATTCCAGGCAAAGGACTGCACGTCGCGGTCGAGTTCCGCGGTGACTGAAAGCCAGCTGGAACCATCCCAGGGCATGATGTAGAGCTGGGTTACTGTGTACCCTTGTCGAGTGTCGTCGAAACCTTTGTAGGCGATAAAGGAGCCATCAGGCGAAACTTCAGGCGCCTGGTCCGGACCGTAGCGGGAGGTCAGCTGGATCAACTCGCCGTCGCTCACGTACAGGCGCCACAACTCGGAGTCGCTCGGCTCGAGTTCGAAATCCTCGCGCCGGTTGGCACTGACGATCAAGGAATGACCGTCCGGATCCCATGACAAGGAGCTGCTGTAGTCAAAGCGATCGTGAGTCAGTCGTTTTGGCGTGCCGCCCTCGACCGGCAACACGAAGACCTGAGTGGAACCGGCTTCGAGATAACCGCGACCGTCGGCGCGGTAGCGCAGCTCCTCGATCACGATCGGTGGCTCGGCCCACTGCGCGCCCTCGGGTTTCTTCGGCATCTTGGCCAATGGCTTGACCTCTTTGGGCACGAACATGGTGAAGGCCAGCTGGCTGCCGTCGGCCGACCACGACAAGCCGCCCGGAGAGTGTTCGAGCTGGGTCAGGGTCGCGGTCTTGCCGCTGTCCAGCCATAGCAACTGGATCTGCGCACCGCTGCCCTCGCGGTCGGCGACGTAAGCCAGCTTCCTGCCATCGGGCGACCAGCGCGGCGACGATTCCGAATTCAGGCCGTCGCTCAGCGGCTGCGCCTCGCCGCCAGCGCTCGGAACCATCCACAGCCGCCGGAGCGCGCGGTCCTTCTGGATGTCCATCGAGGTGCGCAAAAAAACGACCTCCTCGCCGTCTGGTGAGATGCGCGGATCGGCCGCCCACTCGAACTGGAATACGTCTTCCAACTGCAATGGAGTGGACTCGACCGAGCCCGGAACAACCACCTTTTCAGCCTGTTCCTGGGCGGTCATCGGCGGGGCCACGGACATAAAAAGGAGGCCAAAAAGGGGCAGGAGGGCGGGAAGGGGCATTCCAGGAGTTTAGGCGGCGGTCGCTCAGCGCGGATGGACACAATTCCGACATGAGGCGGTGTTTCCTTCGATATAGTTGAGACTGCGATGCTCCCCGCAATACTCCTCGGCCTGATGGCCGGGTTGCAACTCCCCGCTCCTTCCCCAAGCTCCCTGGATTCGCCCCTGGTCTTTACGGGCGACCCTTACTTCCCCAGCGCGGAAGCACCGGGCAGTTCACCCGCCATCGCGCAATTCGAAATCCGTTATCGCCTCAGCCAAGAGGTGCGCCTGGGGGGGGGTGTGCGAATCTACCTGGGTTATCCGTGGCTGGGCCAGAACCAGAACCGTTTGCGCCAGCACTCCTGGAACAACTTCCAGTTGGAGGCGCCCTCCGATTTTGACTACGCCCGAGTGAGCATCCCGGGGTACTCCGACTATGAACTGGTGCAGGGCGACGGCGTCACCCGGCCGGACACCCAATTCGGTTTCGAAGTGCGGCCGACGCGCGCCGACCGGCCACTGACCCAAGGGCAGGAGATCACCTTCCTGCTCGGCGATCCCAGCAGCGGCTGCCCTGGCTACCGCATGCCCAAGCACAGCGGCGGCATCTGGATCCTGGTCGAGGAAAGCGCCGACGCGCAGCAGCAGCACCGGCTGATGCTGCCGCTGGCCCATTACCCGCACATCGAAGTCGGCCCCGACAGCACCGACCGTTTCGAGGTGCTGGTTGATTCCAATGGCGCGCCGGGCGACGTCTTCGACGTCACCATCCAGGCGCGCCAGAACGAGGATGGCTTCGACACGAACAGCGCCATCGACCGCACCTTCACCGGCAGCGTGCTGCTGACTTCGGGGCAGCTCATTGGCGACCTGCCGACGCGGGTGAGTTTTGGTAGCAAGGACCGCGGCGTAAAGCGCGTGCGGCTGCACCCCGACGTGCTCGGCGTCGACCGCATCGAAGCGGTGCTCGAGAGCGATCCGCAGGTGCGCGGCGAGAGCAACCCCTTCCTGGTGCGCCATCACATTGCCGGCTCGCCCTACCGCCGTTTGTTGTGGGGCAATCTACACGTGCACAGCGCGGTCGGCGGTCACGGCCTCGGCATGCCCGAGCAGGCCTTTTCCTACGCGCGCGACGACGCGGCGTTGGACTTCATCGCGCTGACCGAG
The DNA here is from genome assembly GCA_021776925.1 of Planctomycetota bacterium. Taxonomy (GTDB): domain Bacteria; phylum Planctomycetota; class UBA1135; order UBA1135; family UBA1135; genus JAJFFB01. The sequence continues at coordinate 11,436 of JAJFFB010000004.1, forward strand.
CACTGCAGCGGCGTCAATGACAATCAATTCAATTGGTTTGCGCTGCGTGGTTTCAGCGATACCGAGTCGGTGGCGGATGAGTTCGTGGCCTTCGTCGGCTACGAATGGACCAGCCGTTCTGCCGGCCACCGCAACGTGGTGTTCAAAAACGCCGCCGCCGAGGACGAGTACTTCTGCCGCACCTATTGGGCGACCGGCCAGGAACTGCTCGACTGGATGGTGGGTCGCAACGTCATCGGCGTGCCGCACCACCCGGCGTGGCAGTCCTCTGGACCGATGGACTGGGGCCAGGCGCTAGCCCATGCCAACCAACCGCTGGTCGAGATCTACTCGTGGCACGGGAGTTCGGAATACCACGGCAATCCGCTGCCGATCCATCGCGATCCAGCCGAAACCCACCCGCCCGGCCTCGGCGTCTACGTGCAGGAAGCGTTGCGCAACGGACGCAAACTCGGCTTCAGCGGTGATTCGGACACCCACCTGGTGAACCCTGGCTCCAACATCGCGCTGCCCAAGCGCTACTCACGCCTTGGGCTGACCGGGGTCTACGCCGGCGAGTTCAGCCGCGACGGAATCTGGGCCGGAATGATGAACCGCCGCACCCTGGCCACCACCGGCGCGCGCATCCTCGGCGCCTTTTTGATCGAAACCCAAGGCATCGGCGCCGACTTCAGCCTCAACCGCGACCCGGAATTCCACATCGAGGTCTTCGGCACCGCGCCGATTGCCGAAATGACCCTCTATCGCAACGGCGACGACCCGGTTCTGCACCTCACCCCGCAGCAACGCGACGTCGCCCTCACCTGGACCGACCCCAACACCACCCCCGGCCAACGCTACAGCTACTACCTCAAGGTCATTCAGGAAGACGGCCACCGCGCCTGGATCAGCCCCATCTGGCTGGATCGTCTGTGACCCGCCGCGCAAGACCTTGGTTTACTCCAAGGATGAAAGGAGCGACTGCAATTCAAATAGGCTGATGGCTTCCGCCCCGCTCTTGGTCGGGAAACGCTCGGATCCTGAGTAGACCAGAAAGCAGCGATCAGGGCGAAGGTCCTCTCGAGCATGATGAAAACCGCGTTCCAGTCTGGGAGCCAGGCCATGCTTGATCTCGATGGCCCAAGTACCGTGCCGTGAACCCATGTCCAGAATGAGGTCAATTTCGGCTCCGGCATTGGTGCGGAAAAAACTGGCTTGGCATCTCTCCGGAACGACCGCAAGCAGGTTCTCGATCACGAAGCCCTCCCAGCTCAATCCGGCCACCGGATGGCCGACGAGCTCCTCCAAAGAACCGATCCCAAGCAGAGCATGCAACAGGCCGCTGTCCCTTACATAGGTCTTGGGTGATTTAATCAAGCGCTTGCCCAAGTTGGAATGGTAGGGCGGTAGGCGGCGGACCAGAAGCAGGTCAACCATCAAGCCCAGGTAGTTGGTGACCGTCGAAGCCGATATGCTCAAGCCGCTGGCGAGACGCGAGGCGTTGAGCAGCGTTCCTTGACTATGTGCCAACATAGTCCAGAATCGTTCCAGAGTCTCTGCTGCAATTCGCGGTCCGAACATCGGTACATCGCGTTCCAGATAAGTCCGAATGAAACTCTGGCGCAGTTGCAAACTATCTCGGTCACTTGCCGCCAGGAAGCTGTCTGGAAAACCCCCACGCACCCAAAGGCCGCGATAGTCCTCGGGCTGAGCACCGATTTCAAGCAGGTGAAAGGGGCCAAGGTCAACGAATTCGATGCGGCCTGCCAACGATTCAGACTGCCGCATCAATTCGATGGCGGCCGAACCCAGAATCAGAAAACGGCCCTTTCCCTTACCGGACCGGCGGCCGCGATCAATGATCCCGCGGAGTGTTCCGAATATTTCCGGAAGGCGGTGGATCTCATCAAGGATGATGAGTTTGTCGGAGTGCCCTTCGAGATAAGAAACCGGATCTTCCAGTTTCCGGCGATCCGAATTTGCCTCGAGATCCAGGTAAATGGAAGGCATGCTCCGACCAATCTCCAAGGCCAGGGTGGTCTTCCCTGCCTGCCGTGGTCCGAGAAGGGCCACTGCGGCTTGACGCCGGAGAGCAGATTCAACTGCAGAGAGGGCGGCCCGAGGCAGCATCCTTGTATATTGGCAACAAATATCGTGTTTTACAAGGTTAATTGCGAACAGGCCCTCAATAATGACGCCAAACCGCCATCCATGGCCGCCACCACGCCTGGGCAATCCCGACCTGATTAGGTTCGATAAGATCCAGGGCATCTATGAAGCAGCGATGGGTGATTCGGGTGCTCGGAATTGCGGTGGGAGTCGTGGCCATTACCCTGGCCTGGCCCAGGCCTATGCTCACTGGTCCGCCCTGGAGAGTTGAGGACCTTCCCTTGCTGGTCCAAGAGTTGCAAAGAGAGTTTCGGACCGTTGCCAAGGACCATCTTTCCTTGGTCTCGGATATCGGACCCTCACCAAGCGATCTCTATTTACCGACGGGTAACTTGCCGCTGGCCTGGCGGCAGTACGTTGACCAGTTGCTGGGCACGTGCCGGCAGTGGGTCGGGCCGGGAGTGGCTCTCTCCTTCGGACCCGAGGCAGATCGGCTGGACGTTGCGATCTCGGTGATGCTTTCTTATGGGCCCGAGATCTTGCTCCCATTCAATTCCTATGTACCGTGGGAGTTACGGCCCGGACCGGAGGCCGGGCTATTCATTCTCAAGGTAGAGCAACCATTGAGAGCTGAGGAAGTCCTTCTTCGAACCTCTTTCGACGAGGCCGGATTCATGGACGAAATTGAATTGCTGGGCATCACCTTCCTGCCGTGAACTCGTGTTGATGGGCTCCTCTCTCAGCGCGTGGACTCGACCTCGAGTGCTCCTTGGCTTCATTGCCACGGCAATTGCACTTGTTTCGGCAATAGTGTGGTGGCCCAAGTCCCACCATTTCCACTTCCTGGAATCCGAGGGCGTGATTGCAACGCGGTGGCCGGTTGACCTCGCCAGATTCCAGGCAACTTGGGTTCAAGACTGCGATCAGGACCGAATCCCGGACCTGGTGGTCTATTATCAGGATCCGCCATTTTGGTCTTCCAGCGTATCGGATTTGCTTCCTGGCAATTGGCTTACCAAGGTGCTGTCAGGGATTGATGGTTCCGAGATCGACACTCTTCGGATCCCAGAGCTCGGCAGGGACCTGCTCGGAGTCCTGGATTTGGAGGGCACCACTAGTGGTTTTTCATTCGTTGCAGATGACCTTGGAATGCGCAGGATGGGCTTGATTTCTCGTTGGGGGAAGTTCGAACCTAGTGCTGACCGGACTAGCATGCTTCCGGCATTAACAAGTTGGTCAAACACTCCACAGGGTGCCGTTTTTTGCATGGTCGGTTTGAATAAATTGTCGGTTGTTTTGATTGAACAAAATGGTGCTCACGGAGGTTTTGACAAAGAGAGCTTTTTGCTCCATGCAACGGTTTTGCCTTCAGGGAAAGGCATTGCGAGTCAGGTTGCCTGGATCGAGATCGGTGCACCCGACGCAACGGAAGCAGAGGATGAAGTGAACTGGATTCGAGTTGCCAGGGTCCCGGACGGGCGGGAGGATTCGGCACCTCTTCTGCTCCTGGATAAGACCCCAGGTTTCAGACCCGATCGAATCAGATGGAGGATCGATCAAAATGGAGATGGAGTGCTGGATTGGTTGATCTCCGAAAATGCAGAGACTGATATGCGGTGGTTTGATGGTCGCACTGGGCGCGTGATCGAGGAGTCGTCAAATAAATGGAGTCAATTCGCCCTCGAAGAAGATGGCTACAGACGTCCCCAGTCAGAACATGGATACGCCGCGCAGGACGGCTTCCTCTATCTCCATGAATCCGGTGGCACTCCGGGTCTGTTGGCCGTGGGCATGAGGAACTGGACCGATGGAAGGCAGATGTGGTCTATGGACACTCCCTTTCCTGCAAGCGGCTGGATCCGGAAATTGACGGTGACCGAGTTCCAGGATCTGGACGGTGATGGAGAGGGGGATTTCGGTCTGGTGGTCCAGTGCAATTCCTTGGATTCCAGCGGAGTGAGCACATTCGACATTGCCGTCGAATTCCGCGCCTATCTTGTTTCCGGGAGAAGCGGAAAGAATGTACTCCTGCCCCGATGATTGGCACCAAAGCCTCTCCGTTGCGCGGGTCCGGTGTTAGACTCGGACCCTGGAGGTTATCGGTATGAGCGGCTCGAACAAGTTCTGGGGTGGCATGGTTTTGATCGGCGTGATTGCCATCATGTTCCTTCGCTTGGGTCCTTGGGGTGGGCCGGAGGAGGATCATGAGGGTGATGGGTCCGCGCCCGGACCGCGAGGGAGTCAGGAACGGGAATCCCCGGTGCTGGAGGGATTTGTCCTCGCCTCTTTCTTGGTCGCTGATGATGAGGGCGAATCCCCATTCGGTTTCGGCAGGATCAGACTTTCGCAGGCGAATGATGGTGTCCACCCAGTCGGCGGCGGGGTGTCGCGCTTTGATCTCTTCTATTGTGAAGAACAGTGCCCTGGAGAAATCTTCCGGGCAACCGATTCCGGGATGGAGTTCCTGGTCGATAGTGAGGTAGCCGGCCGCTTTCCATTTCAAGTTCATGAAATCACCTTTTCTAAGGTTTTGAGCCTGGGCCATTGGAATTGGGTCACCGCCACTATTACTGGCTCCCTCGATGAGGGCGATGAAACCGATTCATTCTCCTGCGCCGGATTTCTCCGAACACAAGAATGCCCGCTTCAAGATTGGCCGCAGCTTCCGCAAGAATTTTTTATTGGCCCGGAAATGGAGCTAAACCTCGACGGTCTGGGGGACGCCCTTGCGACCGCCATCGCTTTCGGTTTGATGGGGGGGCTCGTCAGCATGATGGGCCAGGATCCTGAAATCAAAAACATGAAGGGATTTCCTCAGTTGCTCCTCGACGGCGGTACGAAGGTCGGGAAATCCCTTCCGCAGGAGATCCAGGATTCGGCATTGGACGCGGGCGGATACTGTTACCTTTACGTGGTCCTTGAGGAAATGGAGCCATATGCTGCCTTGATGCAGATGAAGGAAAGAATTCACCAGACCCCTTCTTCCCAATCCGCCACAGAGGATCCGTGCGTATGGATCTACTTCCAATCCCTCCGTTCCGAGGAATTATTCAGGGAGCAGATCGCTGCCGGAGGATTCGACCTGCGATTCATCCGCGACGTCAGCCCCAAGTGGCAACCAAGCCTCTTCGATCACACCTGTCTCCTGACTTTCAATTCCATGGGCGCCGCAGTCTGGGAGGCGCATTGACGAACCCCTTTGGATGGACACTCCCGAACAATACTAAGAGCCATGATTCCATTCTCATATGATCCCAATTGGTTAAGCGTTGCTCTGTTGTTGAGCATGGGCGTCTCTCTAGTTTTGGCCGTCCTTCCCGCTCGTTGTCGAGCCGAAAACCACTTGCTTCATTGGTGTATTCTGGCAATTCCTTGGATCGTTATCCTGAATTTCCTAATCCGTAGCCGGCTGTTTCATTGGGGTCTCTTCGTCAAGGGCGGTGACTTTCAAGAGGCTGGGTTTTCATTTTCACTTGATATTATCCACTTTGGAGAATGTGGAATTTCTTTGATGTGGGTAGGTCTTTTTGTCGGAATTTCCTGGATACGGGCGTGTGGACTAAGATTCGCTGCAAAAGCAATCCCGCATATTGTGGCCGGATGCGTTCTCTTCAGTTTTTATCTTCCGGAAGCGACAAAAATGGGACTCATGGCTCATAGCGAAGGACCCACCTCCGATGAAGATGTCCTGACATGGATGAACTCGCTCCTGATCTCCTCCTACTGGATGGCCATTGTGGCAAGCTATTGTTTACTGGTCTGCGTTGTGGTCATCATGATTTCTTCGATACGAAAGGGACGGCAATCTTTGCCGCCTGAACCCAGGCTTTAGGACTAGGAACCCAACACCGACTCAAACGCGGCGCGGACTTCGGCCATGTGGGCGTTGAGGTTCTTGCGGTCCCAATGTTCGGTGGGGATGGGCGGGAGTATGTCGACGCGGATGCGGCCGGGGCGCACGATCATGGTGTTGTTGGGGGCGAGGACTTCGATGCCGCGCATCACCATGGGGACCACCGGGGCGCGGGTTTGTAGCGCCATATGGAAGGGGCCTTTTTTGAATTTGCCCAGGCTGCCGCTGCCGCTGCGCGTGCCTTCGGGGGCGATCATCAGCTTGAGGCCCTGGTCACGCACCTGAGCCGCGGCCTCAGAGATCGAATCGACCGCCTTTTCGTGATTGCCGCGGTCGACC
>JAJFFB010000031.1 GCA_021776925.1 Planctomycetota bacterium
GATTCGACGGACGGGAAGTGAATGACCACCTTGGCGCTTCCGTTTCGGGTGCCGGGGACGTCGACGGGGATGGCATCCCTGATCTGATCGTCGGCGCCTCGGGTGCGCACGCCCCGGGTCAGCTTGAAGAGGGTTCTGCCTTCGTCTACTCCGGTGCTACGGGCGGTATGATCTGGCAGTTCAGCATTCCTTCATGGGATGAGATTTGGGGGGTGTCGGTCTCCGGCGCGGGCGACGTAAACGCGGATGGCCTTGACGACGTGATCGTGGGAGCGTTCTCGGCCACCGGACTATCCTCTGAGGGCGTCGCCTTTGTCTACTCCGGAGCCACCGGCGCCTTGCTCTGGCGATTCGACGGCCAAGGCGGAAGTGCCTACCTGGGCAAGTCGGTCTCCGGCGCCGGGGACGTCGACAGGGATGGCTTCGATGATCTGATCGTCGGAGCCACAGGAGCCCCAGGCGGTCTCGCAAGAATTGGCTCCGCCTACGTCTACTCCGGCGCCACCGGCACCTTGATCTGGCAGTTTGACGGCCAGGAAAGAGAGGACCTGTTTGGCGAGTCCGTATCCGGTGCCGGAGACGTCGATGGGGATGGCCATGACGACGTGATCGTCGGGACCAGTTGGACGGATCCTGGTGGTCTACAGGATGCGGGCTCCGCCCACGTCTACTCAGGTGCCACGGGCGCCTTGATCTGGCAGTTCAACGGCCAGCAAAGGTGGGCCCATCTGGGCAATTCGGTTTCCAGCGCCGGGGACGTGGACGAGGATGGCTTCGACGACGTGATCGTGGGAAGGGAACTCGCCGACCCTGGTGGTCGTCGGGAGGCAGGATCGGCCTACATCTACTCAGGCGCAACCGGCACTTTGATTCGGCAATTTGACGGCGCGAAAAGGGGTGATCGTCTGGGTCATTCCGTCTCCGGCGCCGGCGACGCTGACGGCGACGGCACCCCGGATCTGATCGTGGGGGCAATTAACGCACCTCTTACGAATGGGGGATCCGCCTATGTCTTTTCAGGCGCCACCGGGGATTTGATCCGGCGTTTCGACGGGCAGGGAAACAAGGACCGGCTCGGCGTTTCCGTTTCCGACGTCGGCGACCTCAACGGAGATGGCTACGACGAAGTGATCGTGGGGGCATACGGGACCGAACCTGATGGAAAATCGGGCGCGGGATCCGCATTCGTCTACTCCTTCAACCCGATCCTCAATACCGATTCCGTCACCATCTCCGCCACCTCCGGAGTCCCGGTCCATCTGCAGATGGACTTCCCCTCGAGCGAGGCGGGCTTCGCTTACGCCATCCTCGCCAGCGGCACCGGGATCGGCCCGACGACCCACCGCGGCCTCGACATCCCTCTCAGCCCTGACCACGTCTTCAACCGAATGACCCGTGGTTGGAACCCGCCGCCCCTGCAAAGTGGCAAAGGCCTGCTGAACCACAACGGCGACGCCCAGGCCAGCCTGAGCGGGCACCCCGGCCTCATCCCCTGGATCGGCTCCACGATCCACCTCGCCGCCGTCAGCTTCGACCACACCACCCTGACCGGCCGCATCAGTTCGATCGCCCGCTATCTGACCATCGTGCCGTAGGACTTGCGCCGGTCCGCGCGGCCGGCGAGCGTGAATCATCAGCCGTCGGTCTGGTCGACGCGGACGCCGGCGCGGTCGCGGGATTGTTCCTTCTTCAGGCGTTGCTGGCGGGACTGGATGTTGGCGTCGTTGAGCTCGAGCACGTTGCGGAAGTAGGCCTTGGAGCCGAGCTTTTCGGCCGGAGCATCACTGGCGAGGTTGGGCACGTCGGCCTGGCCGAGCAGGCGTTCGCCGCGGAAGAAAGCGTAGTGGCCACCATCATGCCGAGCGATGACGGTGCTGGTGCCGGCCACTCCTTCGGCGGAGAAGATGCCGCGCGGGTCGGTGAGGCCGGAATGGATCGTGCCACCCTGCGAACCGACCACGCGCACGTCGACGTCGCGCTGGTAGCCGCCTTCGCCGCGCTTCAGCACCTGCACGCGCAGCTGCTGGGCGGCGCTGTCCTCCTGCACCACCAATTCGATGTCGGAGACCAGCACCAGGCCCGAAGCATGCAGCGCATCGCCGCGGCAGATGACCAGGTAGGCACCCGGGTCCTTCAGCGGCAGGCGCACGGTCTTGCTTTCTTCTCGCAGCGTGGTATCGCCGCCGAGCTTGACCTTGGCGCGGTAGGCCGGGGCGATGCCGGCCAGGTTGACCGCGGTCACCCGCGACAGATCGCGCTCGCGCAGGTACAGAGTCATCAGGTTGACCGGATAGACCAGCAGGTCGGCTTCGGCAACGTTGCGGTAGCTGAGTTCGAACTCAACGCGCTCGCCCGGACTGACCGCGGTGACTTCGGGCACCTCGATGCTCTTGTGGCGGAAACCCTGCAGACACTCGCGCGCGTCGGCGAACAGCTCCTCGACCTGCTCGTAGTAGGAACCGGCCTGGTCGATCTCCTGGCGCGCGTGGTGGATCTGGCCGAGGATATACAGCGCCAGGTTGCGGTTTTCCGAGTGCACATTGATGCCGCCCTCAAGCGTGTACACCGCGTCGGCAATACTCTGCAGCAGTTTCATCGCCGCGCTGTCCTTGCCCTGCGACCACTGCGCCACCGCCTGGGTGTAGCGGAAGGCGTCCTGGTAGCGCGGCCGCTCGAAGTGCGCAGCCATGCCGGCGGCCAGCTCCGCGGCGCCTGCGTAGTCCTCGATCTCGAGGCGCGCGCTGACCAGATTGAGCGCGGCGTCGGCGGCCAGCGGATCGTCCGGGTACAGCGCCAGGAAACCGTTGAGCGCCAGGATGCCCGCCAAGGTCAGTTCGCTGCGTCCCCAGCCGGCGGCGACCAGGCGCTCGTCGCGGTGCGCCCCCGGACCCATCTGCAGCAGACGGTCGGCGAGGCCGAGATAGGACTCGACCACCACCGGCAGGTCCGGGTATTCCAGCCACAGCCGCTGCAGCATCGCCGCGCTGCCGAGGCGTTCGCCGCGCGCTTCGAGGTCGCCGACCAGCTTCAGTTCACGGCCGAAGGTCTCTTCGACCACCGCGCGGAAGATCAGCAAGGCGCGCTCGTATTCCTCGAGGTCGCGGTAGGCGTCGGCCACGCGCATGACGTCGGCGAAGGGCACGTTGAGGCTGGGGTCGCGCTCCTTGAGGATCTCGAAGTAGCTCACCACCTGCTGCGCTTCGCCCAGATCGAGCGCCAGGAACAGCAGACTGCGCACCAGCGGAGTGGCGTGCTCATCACGCAGGTCCTGGTGGAATTGTTCGAACAGGCTGGTCAGCAGTTCAAAGGCCGCGCCGCGCTCGCCCTGCTTCAGGCGCGCGAAACCGAGGTGGAAGAGTTCGTCCGGAGTGGCGCGATAGGGATCGGCGCTGGACTGATCCCGGTTCAGGATTTCCAATTCGATCGCACCAGTGCGCAGGCGGAAGGCGGGATCGGAGACCTTTTCCAGCCACGCCGGTGCGGCGCGGTAGTTGCCCGGCAGCGCGCCGGCGAGGCGGTAGCTCAGAGCCCCGGTAGTGCGGATGCCGAGCGGCACCTGCAGCTCCTCGCCGACCTGGATCACGCCGTCGCTTGAGCCGCTCCAGCTGCCGCGCACGTAGGCCATGCCGGCGGGGATCGGAAGGTGCAGGATCAGGTCCTCGCGCTCACCCGGCGGCAGCACCCCGGTCTGACCGCGATCCCAATACAAGGATGCACGCACCGTGGCGCCCATCGGCACCTGGCCGGCCTGGTTGTACCACTGCACCTCGTCGTCGCTCAACAGATCGAAGCCGGTGTCGACCGGGCGGCCGTCGACCTCGGGTGCGGGAGCCTCGAGCACGTATTTGCCAACGTGCATGCCGCGCAGCTCTTCGCTGATCGGCGTCGCCGGCATGCCGCGAGTGAAGCCGCGCAACACCGCGCTGTAATGGATCGCGCCGCCCTGCACCGACAAGGCGATGCGCACCCGCCCGCGGCCGTTTTGCGCGGCCGGATTCAAACTGCCGCCGGTGATCGCCGCGCTGACCTGATCGTTCAAACGGAATGTCGTGGTTTCGCCGTCGACCTCGACTTGGACAACCGCCGGTGCGGCGCGCGGTGCGCTGTGCTGGTGGTGCATCGACACGGCGGCCAAAGCCCAGCCGCGCTGCTGAGCGCCGGGCCACGGCCGCGCCGCCAGCAAGGCCTCGACGGTGCGCTCGGCGGCGGCCGGATCGACCGCGGTGGCCTGCAGCACCAGCGACGCCAGCGCGGTCATGGTCAGCGAGTTGCGCCACGCCGGACGGTTGCCGGCGACCGCACAGCGGCCGTCGGCGGGGTGCAGTTGCGCCACCAACAAGGGCGCCAGGTCCGCGGCCATGGGGCTGCGCTCCATCTCGATCAGCGCCAAGGCGGTGTGCGCCAGCGCCGCCGGCGAAAGGTTGTGGCGCTCGCGATGCAAGCGGTTGGCGGCGCCGAAGTCGTCCTTGTCGAGGACCGCAAGCGCGTACACCAGCAGGGCCTTTTCTTCGTCAGCCTGCTGACCCGCCTGTTGGAAGGCGGTGTTGAGGTAGGCGGTCGCAGACTCAAGGGTGACGTCGGGTACCAGCAAGCCGAGCGCGCGCGCGCGCGCCAGTGCCAGCACACTCTGGCCCGACTCGGCAACACGGCTGTCGGAGTTGCGCCCGGTCCAGCCCCAGCCGCCGTCTTCGCGCTGCAGCGCGACCAGGGCCGAAACCTGGCCGGCGGCGAGCTGGCGCAATTGACGGTAGTCCTCGCCGGCGCCGGTGCCACGGCTCTCGATCAGTTCCAGCACCGCGCAGCTGCCGAGCAGACGGCCGGCGGCGGCGGCGACCAGCGGCAGGCGTTTACCACCTGAACCGGAGCGCAGGACCGGCCGCGTGTCGCGCCCCAGCGCGGCGTCGATCAGCATGCGGTCATCGCCCAGAGTCAGTTCCAGGCTCCATTCCTGCGAACGCAGGGTGGCCTCGTCGAGTTCGAGTTCGAGGATCTCGTCGGCACGCAGCGAACCCGCGCGCGCATCGGCGAGTTCGACGCCCCATGGACGCACCGGCACCACCGCGTGGGCCAGGGCGTTCAAGCCAGCACCTTCATCGCTTCCCGCGGCGCTCAAGGTCAGCTGCAGGGGACCGTCAAAGACCACGCCCTCGCTCATTGGGAACAGCACTTCGGCGACGCCGGGTTGATCCATGTGCACCTCGGCGGGCAGGCTGACCAGATCGCGGCCTTGGAGCACGCGTAGACGCAAGTCCACGTCGATCGCGCCTTCCCCGAGGTGATGCACGCGGGCGAGGAAGTGCGGGCGGTCGCCTTCCATCAACGCCAGTGGCGTGCGCAATTCGACGAAGAAATCCTGACGCGCGATGACCTGGGTGCGCCCGTCGCCGAGCAGCGTGTCACTGCCGACCGCGCGCGCGGTCATACGCCAACGTGTGCTCTTGTTGGGCACGGGGAACTCGACCCGGGCGTGGCCCTCGGCATCGGTGACCAGGGTTCCGCTCCAGAATGCGGATGCGGCGTCAACTTCCAGGCTTTGGCTCAGGGCTCCTCCTCCTCGCCGGCCGCCTCCTCGCCCACCACGCTTGCCGAATTTTCCGCCGGCGCCGCCACCCAGGCCGATGGCGTTGTTCCAGGAGTCGGAATCAAAGTCGTCCTCTGCATCGATCTCTGCCTCTTCCATCGGATCCAATCCACTGTGTGCAAACAACTGGCCGCTTTCGGCCAGCTTCAGCCCTTCGATCAACGCCGCCCGGCCTTCCTTCCACTTCGCATCCTGCGCCAGGCGCACCTCCTCATCGAGGATCGCCTGCGCGATTTCCCCGGTGTAACCCTTGTAGCTGAATCCGCAGGTGGAAAGGGTGCGCAAGGCC
>JAJFFB010000032.1 GCA_021776925.1 Planctomycetota bacterium
CGTTGGTCAAAGTGCCCAGGCCAAGGCACGGCCCAACATCATCCTGCTTTACGCGGACGACGCCGGCTACGCCGATTTCGGTTTCCAGCTCCACACCGATGTCGCAATGGCGGGGCTGACTCCGCACATCGACTCGATTGCCGCGGGTGGCGTGCGCTTCAGCAACGCCTACATGTCGGGCGCGGTGTGCTCGCCCTCGCGCGCCGGTTTGTTGACCGGCCGTCATCAGCAACGATTCGGCCATGAACGCAATATTCCGCCCGGGTACATGCAGGGCGGGATGTCGTTGGGGGAACTCACCTTCGCTGATCGCCTCGGCGTCTTGGACGTGGCGACCGGCATGGTCGGCAAGTGGCACCTCGGCTATCCTGCGGACTATCATCCCAATCGTCGCGGCTTCGATTGGTTTCACGGTCTGCTACAGGGTTCGCGTTCCTACTTCCCGACGCCGAAGGTCTCAGCGCACCGGGTCATCCAGGAGAACGGGGAAGCCCTGCCCGAGGTTGGTTATGTCACCGACCGCTTCGGCGAGGCGGCGGCGCGCTACATCCGGGAGCACCGTGACGAGCCCTTCTTCCTTTACGTTTCCTTCACCGCTCCCCACGGTCCGCTGCAGGCCAAAGAAAGCGATCTGGAATTGCTCACCGATATCCATCCGGTCAAACGGCGCAAGTACGCCGGCCTGGTCAAGGCGATGGACGACGCGGTCGGCGTGATCCTGAAGACTCTGGAAGAGCAGGGGCTCAGCGAGAACACCCTGGTGGTCTTCACCAATGACAACGGCGGTCAGACCCAGACCGGTGCCATCAACTACCCGCTGCGCGGCCGCAAGGGCCAGTTATGGGAAGGCGGCGTACGCGTGCCGATGGCGATGCGCTGGCCAGGCAAGATCCCTGCGGGCTCGGTGATCGACGATCCGGTGATCTCTCTGGACTTCCTGCCCACCTTCGTCTCGGTCCAGGGCGGCCGCGTCGACCCCGAGTGGCAACTGGACGGCCACGACCTCACCCCGCTGCTCACTGGAGCCATGAAGGAATTGCCCGCGCGCCCCTTGTTCTGGCGCAACCACGGGTCCTCCGGCGCGGTGTCGATGCGCGATGGCGATTTCAAACTGCTAATTGAGCGAGACGGACCCGAGGAAACACTCCACCTCTTCCATCTCGCCACCGACATCGGCGAAGAACACAATCTGGCCGAAGAACACCCCGATCGCGTCCAGCACATGCGCGCTCAAATCACCGTCTGGGAATCCGAGTTGGTCGAGCCCCTGTGGGGAGCTTTTCCGGCCAAGAAGAAGGCAATGTGAGGCCCTATTAGGGCCAAAAAAAAGATGGAAGGCTCCACTCCAGATATTTTTGGATTCTACGAACCTGAGGTGCCTTCTTGCTCAGCATTGGCAGGCAAGATCCACAGGACGTCGGTCCAACTCAACCACATCATTGTGTTCACCTCAACCCAAGGTCCTCCTGATTGGAAATCCACACGGACTAACGCCTCATTGATTGAGCCATAACCTGATTTGGGGTCTTTCTCGTCAATCTTGACAAAGACGATTTTGCCGCTATTGATCGAATGAGAGCCAGGAAGAAATATGGAGATCCTCCAAGGACTTGGCTCTCCATTCCACTCTGGATAGGGCGGGTCGGGGATCCCAGGTTCGTCTGGATATGGCAGGCCGGACCAGGTCAGCTTCCCTACCGGTGGAGGCGGAAACTCTTCAAAAAAGTAATCGATCTCGGCCTGGGGGCAATCAGGGATCTCCCTGCGAATGAATCCTGCCAAGCGTTCGACAGGTCGATCTTTGTACCAACCTCTCCGGGTTTCTTCGCCTGGAACAGAACGGAGCACGTGGACCAAGGCATCTTTTCCATATTTGAAACGCAGATGTTCGGTGATGGCCTCGACGATTTGTTCACGAAGGGCTGGCGTGAGGTCGATGACCTCTTGGTCACTGGCTCCTACGCCAGCTGAGGGTGATACGCAGGTCGCTAAAAAAGGAAGCAGGAGCAGGCCTCGGTTCATGACTGTACGGCGCTCATTCTTCCGGATCGACCACCTTGCGCCAGTGAATGATTCTGTCAGCAACTACAACTTTGTTTCGAACCACTGCGGTGGAGCCGGATTGAGGAAAGGAAACGTGGAACAACATGTCTTTCATCCCGCTGGTATTGGATCCGGAATGGAATTCATCGATCTGGACGAACACGATGCGGCCGCCGACCGGTGTTTTGTCGATTGGAAGGAAAATGGAGATCCGCCATGGGTTCTTCTCCTGAAGCCAATCCGGGTATGGCGGCTTCGGATTGTCCAGCCTGTTTGGATCGGGGGCACTAGACCAGGTCATGGACTCGTCGGGCTCATAGGGAAACTCCAGAAAAAACAATTCGACTTCCTGTTGGGTGCATCCGGGCAGTTCTTCAAGAAGGGTGTTGGACAACCATTCCTTGGTTTCATCCAGATACCATTCCCGCCAGGTCCCATTCCTTGGCAGGGACCGGAGGGCATGAAACAAGGCTTCGGAGCCACATTCGGAGCTCAAGTCCACGGTGATCGCGCGGATGATGCCCTCTCGCTTCTGGCTAGATAGGTCGACGAGCCCGAGTTTGGCTTCCTTGGGAGAGATGGACCAGGAAGCACATCCACTCGCCAATGCCATCAGAAACGATGCTCCAATCACTGGAATTGGATTCGTGAGCATGGCTCCATGTTAGATGAAAATGACCAGGCAGCGCTAGAATCTGAGGCACTAGATGGTTGCCAAGACATGACTTCCTGCACTGCGATTACCTGCATGGACGGCCGGTTTACCGAGACCGTGACCCACTTCTTGCGCCAGCGTTTGAATGTTGACCACGTCAACTTGCTGACCGGTCCTGGGCCGGTGGCGGG
>JAJFFB010000033.1 GCA_021776925.1 Planctomycetota bacterium
TCGGCGGCGCCGAGGAAGTGCCAGCTGCCGTCGTTCCACACCTCGACCCAGGTGTGGTTGCCGCGCTTGTCGAACCAGTTGGCGGTGCCCGCTAGGCGCGCCGGCACCGCGCACGCGCGGCAGGCGTCGGCGAGCAGGATCGACAGACCGGTGCACGAGGCCATGCCGATGTCGATCGATTCGCTCGGACTCTGGTCGGGTTTGTTGCGACGGGTGGAATAGCGCACGCCGAATTCGTTGAAGACGAGGCGATTGAGACGCAGGGCGGCTTCGCCCGGGGTGGCACAGTCGGCGATCAAGGGCAGGAAACGCGCGCGGAAATCACTGCGCCATGCTTCACGCTGTTCATTGACCTGGGCGTAGGGCAGCACCGCGTTGCGGTAGACCGTGCTCGGCAGATCCTTGCCCCACGGCACCGCCGCGCGCGCGCGCGCCGCCTCGCGCAGATTGTTCAGCAGGAAGGCGCTGTCGAGACTGCGCAGGTCCTGCTGCGGCATGTTGCGGATCAAAAAGACCAGGTCGCTTCTCTCAGAGGCCTCGCATGCGGCCAGTGCCGCTTCCAGCTCGCCGCGGTTGGCGCCGGCTCCCTGCAACGCCTGCTGCAGCTTCGCCTGCTCCGAGTTGGAAGACTGCACGGCCGACAGACCGGGCCGGGTCAGGAGCAAAGCGGCAGCGCAGAAAAAGAGGAGCGAGGAGGGGCGGGGGCAGAGAGGCATGAGCAGGCGCGGTTACCGGAGGGCAGGGATCATGTTAAACCAGGGCAGTTCCTTTGCTTCCCATCCTCCCACCCATTCTGGTCTTCTGCCTTGCGCTGGCGCCGTCGAGCGCCCCCCCCGCGCAGAAGAAAGCCAAGTCCGTGGAGCCGCCCACGGTTTCCCAGACCGAGGTCGACGCCGCGATCGAACGCGGCTCGGCGTGGTTGCTGAAAACGCTCGGCACCCAGGGCGTCGGCACCTGGGGCGGCCGTCCCGGGGCCCTGGCGCTGGTCTGGTACACCCTGCTCGAATCAGGGGTGCCGGCCGACAGCGAAGAATTCGAGCCACTGCGCAAGGCGTTGACGCTGGACCGCTTCATCCACACCTATGACACTTCGATCTGGATCCTGGCGCTGGCCAAGGACGATGGGCTGCGCAACTTCGCCAAGATCCGCGACGCCACCACGGTGCTGCTGGAGTGGCAGGAGAAGGGCGGCGACTGGGGCTATCCGCACAATCCCGATCTCTCCAACACCCAGTTCGCGGCGCTGGGCCTGTGGAAGGCCGCGCATCTGGGGGTGAAGATCCCGCCGTGGGTGTGGCGCGATCTGGCCGAGGGGGTGCTCCGCTACGCCGCCAAGGACGGTGGCTTCGGATATCGGCCGAACGGGCAGTCCACGATGTCGATGACCGCGGCCGGGGTCGGCACGCTGGCCTTGTGCGAAAAGGAATTGCGCGCCGCCGGCGAGCTCGACGACAAGTTCGCCAAGCGTCTGCTGCACGGCCGGTCCGACGGCATGCGGTGGCTGATCAAGGCCTTTGACAACGGCGTCTCGGTGAACCGCCTCGGCAGCTGGTCGCTGTACGCGTTGTATGGAATCGAGCGCGTCGGTGCCTTCGCCGGTCTGAACTGGATCGGCGATCACGACTGGTACGCGGTCGGTGCCTCGAGCATCCTCGCCGCCCAGGCCAGCGACGGCAGTTGGAGCAACGACACGCCCGGCACCTGCTTCGCCCTGCTGTTCCTCAAGCGCGCCACCGCGATGGACCGGCCGGGCATCGCCTTCACCGGCGCCGACCGGCCCAAGCGCGTCGAGGCAGGGCCCTCTCACGCGGTGTGCTGGTTGCGCGCCGACGGCGACGGCCCGGTACGCGTCGGCGTCGACCACTGGAAATGGCCGGCACTGCGTGCCTTCGAGCGCAGCGGCGAACGCGGCAAGGGCCCGCGCATCGAACGCGTCGACTACGTCGTCGACGGCGACACCGCGATGGTGGTGCTGGCCGATGGGCAGCGCGCGATGGGCAACGCACGCTATCGCGTCGACCTGTGGTTCGACCGCCCGGGCGTGGTCGAAGTCAAGGCGCGCTTCCACGTGCGTCCAGATGACAAGGGCGAACTGATTACGCTGGAGTCGGCACCGCTGCAGGTCGAGGTCAGACACGCGGTCCCGGAACGCGTCTCGCAGCTCGGCGGCGCTTTCGGCCGCAACCTGATGCGCAACAACAGCAAGCTCACCGCGTCGTCGGTGCACACCGGCAACAAGGGCCTGCCGCGCAAGCGCTACAGCCCCGAGCGCGTGATCGACGGCGACCCGGCCACCGCCTGGTTCTCACGCGAGGGCGACAAGAAGCGCAGCCTGATCGTGCGCCTGTACAAACCGGTCATGGCCGGTGCCGTGGTGATCTACCCGCCGCGGGTCAAGGGCATGGCGCCGGAGCAGATCGCGCTGCCCGATCTGATCGAGGTGCTGATCAACGACGACCAGCAGCACGCGCTGATCCTCGGCCGCGACCAGCCGGCGGTGCTCGATCTGCCCACGCCGATCGAGATCAAGAAGCTGCAGATCCGCCTGGTTCACGTCAAGGCCGGCAGCGACAGCAGCGCTGGCGGCATCGGCGAGATCGGCTTGTATGGTCCGCTGCGATGAGTTCGCCATCCGGATCGGAGCCGGTCATCGAATTGGTCAGCCTGGAGCAGCTCGACGAGATCGCGCCCTTGTTCGAGGGCTACCTCGACTTCTACCAGCGACCTGGTCTTGGGGTGGAGGGTCGCGCCTTTCTGCAGCAAAGACTGGAGCGCGACGAGTCAGTGGTCCTGTTGGCGCGCTGCGCCGGCACCGCGTGCGGCATCACCCAGTTGTATGGCTTGTTCAGTTCCGTGCGCCTGCAGCCGCGCTGGGTGCTCAACGACCTATTTGTCGAGCCGTCCTTCCGTCGCCGCGGCGTCGCCAAGGCCCTGCTGCAAGAGGCCGCGGCCTTCGTCCGCGCGCGCGGTGGCTGTTCGCTGACCCTGGAGACCGACGCGGACAACCACTCGGCGCAGGCCTTGTACCAGTCTCTCGGCTGGGAGCTTGAGCAGGGCCTGCAGCATTATGAGCTGCACTTGAGGTGATGCGTCAGCCTTGGGTTTGGTGGGTGCGCGCCAGGATCAGCAGGGCGTAGGCGGTGCCGTAGGGTTTGTGATAGCTGTACAGCGGGTAGTCCCAGAAGCTGCCGTCGGGCTGCCGGGTGAGCAGCGTGGCGCGCTCCAGCAGGGGGTCGAAGTGGGCGCGGTCGGTGGCGTCGAGACGTTCGAGCAGCAGCGCCGCGTAGTAGTGGCCGTATAGGTAGAAGTAGCCCGAAACCCCGTAGTGCGACTCGTGCGGCATCGGTCGCCGCAAGCCAGCGATCTGGAAACGCGCGTGGTCGACCAGCAGCGCCTTGAGCGCGTGGCGGTAGCGTTCAGGCTTTGCCGGACGGTCGAAGCAGGCGAGTGCATCCAGGCACACCGGACCGCGGCACGCCGCACCCTTGAGGTGGTTGACGCTGGTCAGCATCGGCGAATTGCGCCACAGCTCGCCGTAGGTGAAGGCCTTGATGCCGGTTTCACAGCGCGCCACCGAATTCAGTGCCTTGCGCAGCATTTCCGCCGGCAGTTCGATTCCGGCGCGCTGTGCACGATGCAGGCCGATCAGGCAGGTGGCGGTGGTGAAGCTCATCGAGGTGAACGATGGCTTGAAGGTCTTGACTTCCTGCAGGGACAGGTAGCCCCAGCCGCCGTCCAGCGCCTGGTAGAGCAGCAGCTTGTCAATCAGGCGCTGGCATACCCCGCGCACCTGTTCATTGCGCGGGTCGTCGGGAAAGGCCAGCAGGTGTTCGGCCAGAGCCTGCAGCCCATAACCAAAGGCCCACACGCTGTAGTGCTCGAGCAGGCTCGGGCGCTTGACCTCGTGCTGGGCCAGCAGCGCGTCGACGCCGCGGCGGTAGGCGTCGCGGCTGGCGTCGTTCTGCTGCGGGCTCTGCGCCAGCGCCATCACGCACAGACCGGTGGTGGCGACGCGGAAGGCGTTGTGGCCGCCGGGCACGTCGGCCATGATTTCGATCGGCCGCGGCGACTGCGGCCCGCCCCAGCTGCCGTCCTTGTTCTGGTTGTTGACCAGCCAGTCGACCGCGCCGCGCACCGCCACCGCGTTGCTCACCGCCAGATGCGCGGCTCCCGATTGGTGCAGATGCGGCGCCAATGCATCGGCGGCCGCTGGAGCGGGCTCCTGCTGTTGCCCGGGCGCAGGCGTACCTGGTTGCGCGTCGGCAGTCGCTGGCAGCAGAGCTGCCAGCAGCCACGCGCCGAGAAGGTGGGCGCGCTTCATCGCTCGCCGTTGATCTCGATCTTGACCCGTTGTCCGGGCAGCGCCCCGATCACTGGTTGCGCCAATTCGACGAAGCCGTGGTACTGGTTCTCGGGTCCGGTGGCGCTTTTCGCCTGCGGGAAGGCGTCCATGACCAGGCGGCCGTTGCGGTGCAGACCGTCATCGGCGATGCCGTGGATCTGCACGCTGCGCCCGTTACCAACCTGGCTCAGCTTGGATTCGCCCACGTTCAACGCCACTCCCATGCGATCGGGCGTGGCGATGGTGAACAGCGCGGTGCGCACCCCGGCGCGGCCACCGCGACGGTGGCGCGGCGCGGCCTTGCCCGGGTGATAGTCTTCGGCGCCGCCGTGCAGCAGCAGGCCGGAGCGCGGTGCGCGCAGTTCGAACATGCCCTGGTCGCTGAGGAGTTTCTCCAGGCGCTCTTCCAGACGCACCAGGCCGCGCTCACTTTTCTCCAGCGCCGCGTGCCGCGCTTCCTGGTCGAGCTGGAACTGACGATGGGTACGTTTCAAGGAATGTTCGGCCTTGATCACCGCTTCCTCTTTCATCTCGGTGGAGATCGGCCAGCTGAACTCGGCGGTGAACTCGCGCTGCCCCTGGGACAGTTCGGCGCTGCGATGCGAGCGCGCCAGGTTGCGCCGTGAACGCCGTAGCACGATCTCTTCGGTGGCGTCGGTCAGCTCGTCTTCGCGGTACATCGCTTCGAGCTGGCGCAATTCGTCTTCGGCGTCTTCCAGACTGTGGCGGGTGTAGACCTCGGACATCTCGGCGTTGGCGCGATTCTGGCCGTACTCGAATTCGATCCAGCCCTCCAGCGTGCGGCGCGCGCGGTCGAGGGCGCGCTCGGCATCATGTACCCGCAGTTCTCCGCTGTGTTCTTCGAGTTCGTTGCGCTGCGCGCTCATTTCAAGCTGGAAGCGCGCGTCCTCGAGGGCGAATTCGGCGTCTTCGATCTGACGCTCGATCCCCTCGGTATCGAAGCGTGCGATGACCTGGCCTTCTTCGACCATGGAGCCGTGCGCCATGACTTCTAGAAACATCAGTTCCCCCTTCCAGCCTTGCGGCCACAGGTGGATCTCTTCGGCCTCGGCCGGCACAAAGGTGCCGGTCAACTCCAGGGCCTGGGGAGCGGTTGGATCCTCTTGCGCGACGCCGAGGAACAGGGGGGCAAGGAGCAGGGAGCAACAGATCATGCCCACAGGCTACGCCGATTTTGCCCCGCGGGCGTCAGGGAAGCTCAAAATTCATCCGAGCCTGCCTGGATTTCAGCGCAAGGCTTCGGCCAGGCTCTGCCCCAGGTCGCGGTAGCGCGGGTCGTCGCCGAAGCGCGCGCCCATCTCCAGCAGGGCGGCGCGCGCGCGCGCGATCTCGCCCTCGGCGGCCAGGTAGCGCACGCGGGTGGCGCTGAGGTCGAAATCGTAGCCGTGGCGTTGCAGCGCCTGCTCCAGCACGCTGATGGCGACGCTGCGCGAACCGGCGTCTTCCAGGGCGACCGCGTAGACCAGCGCGAAGCGCGGGTTGCCGGGGTCGTAGCGCGCGGCTTTTTCCAGGTGCAGCAGGGCCTGGTCCTGCCGGCCGGTGCGCACCAGCGTCAGGCCGAGGGAATGCTGCGCGGTGGAGGAATCGGGCACCTGCTTGAGGATGGCGCGCAGTTCCGCTTCGGCGTCGGCCTCGCGCTCGAGGCTGCGGTAGAGATCGGCGAGGTTGATCGCCGCGGCGACGTAGCGCGGATCCAGGTTCAGGGCGCGGCGATAGGCCGCTTCGGCGCGATCGCGCTCAGCGCGGGTGGCGAAGTAGATGCCGAGGTTGAGCTGCGCGCTGGGGCGTTCGGCGTTGCTCGATTGGGCGTTGAGGTAATCCTGCATCACGCCGTTGAAGATCTGCAGCTGTTCGCCCTGCAGCTGCCCGGTGGGGAAGCCGACCAGCACCCGCGCGGCCTCGACGCGGACGCTGCGCAGCGGGTCGAGGAAGGCGGGCAACGCGACCTGCGCCCGCGTCTGCCCCGGCAGCAGATCGGCGAGGCCGACCGCAGACGCGCGCACCAGACCGTCGGCGTCGCTCAAGGCCTGCGCCAGCGCCGGCATGATTTCGGCACCGGGGTTGTGGCGCATCAGATTGAGCGCGGTGGCGCGCACGATCGCCGGCTGCTCGGCGTCGCCGACCAGCGCGGCGAGTTCGGCGGCGGCTCCGGGAGCGCGCGCACGACCGTGAGCCAGCGCCTTCCCGTAGTGGGGCCGCGTGTGTGCGCCGTCGGGGAAGTGTTCGGCGAGCAGCCGCGCCGCCCACGCCGGCGACTTGTCGTCGTGGCACTGGTTGCAGGCGTTGGGGGTGTCGAGTTGCTGCGACAGATCGGGTCGCGGAATGCGCAGGCTGTGATCGCGGCGCACGTCGACGCCCATGTAGGTGCGCGTCGGCATGTGGCAGTCGATACACGCCGTGCCGGGTCCGCCGGCCGGGTGCAGGTGGTGGTCGACGTGGTCGAAGACGCGCGGATCGTGGCAGCTCGCGCACAGCGCGTTGCCCTCGCCCTTGAGGGTCAGGCTGTGCGGATCGTGACAATCGTTGCAGCGCACCCCGGCGCCATGCATGCGGCTCTGCAGGAAGGAGCCATAGACGTAGACCTCGTCGAGGATCTGGCCGTCGGCGTGATAAAGGCCTTCGAGCAACAGCTCCGGTGTGTGGCTGTCGAGGAAGGGGGTGCCGGCGGGCGCGCCGTCGATCAGCTGGCGGCGACGCGAGTGGCAGCGCGCGCAGGCGTCGAGCTGGCGGTCCGGGGCGGGGGGGGCACTGCGCTGCGAGGTCGGGCTGTCTGCGGGCCGCATCCAGGTGCCGCCGCCATGATCGGCCATGTCCGCGGGCATGCGCATGGCCTCGGGCTCGGCGCTGTGCGTGGAGCCGGGGCCGTGGCAGGCTTCGCAGGAGACGTCCAATTCCGCCCACCGGGTGTCATAGCGATCCAGGTCGGGATCATAGTTCTTGACCAGCCCGGTGGAATGGCACTCCGCGCACATGAAGTTCCAGTTCTGGTTGGGGCCGGTCCAGTGCAAAGCATCCCCCGGCGGGATCGGCTCATTCGGATAGATGTGGAACCAGCGCTGCCCGCCGTCGGCCGCCGGCCGCGCGTCCCAGCACCACGGCAGAGTCTGCAGGCGCCCGTCGTCGAACTCGACCAGATACTGCTGCAGCGGCGTCACGCCAAAGGTGTAGGCGACCTCGAAATCCGCGGCGACGCCGTCGGCACCGAGGGTGTTGACCAGGAAGCGCGCGCCATCGCGCCAGAAGCGCGCCTCCTCGCCGAAATGGCTGGCGCTCACGTCACCGAAATCACCCATCACCGTGTCGGTACCTACTTCCTGCATCGCCAGGTCGTGATGCGACGCCGCCCACGCCGCGCTCTCCTCGGCGTGGCATTCGGCACAGCGCGCCCCGCCGACGTAATTCGCCGCAGAGGCGGCCGAATCTCTTTCACGCCCCCTCGTAGGCTGCTCGGTCTGGCCGCACTGCCACAGCACCACCGTCACCAGAGCGATGGTGCACACCAGAACCAGCCGCGGGCAATTCTGCCAGGTCATTCACGGATTCTAGGAGCACCACAAACCCGACTGCGGAATCGGGCTGAAATTGCCTGCCTGACGGCGCGTACCCTGCGCAGGGGGAGCTGGTCAAGGGAGCGCCAATTGAAAAAAATACCGGGTAGCATGGGTGTGTCCCATGTTTGCCATGATCCGTCCCCACCAACGGACATACCTTCCACTCTTTCCTTTTCTGCTCGCCGCGGCCCCCCTCGTGGGCGCAGCGCTGGCTTTGTCCAGCCCACTCGCCGCGCAGACTGTCGGAGGCGAGTGGACCACCTTCCATCAGTTTGATGGACCAAATCCCCGTGAGCAAATGGGGTTTTCTGTTTCTAGTGCGGGGGACGTGAACGGCGATGGTCATCCTGACATGATTTTTGGCGTCTTTGGGTTTATGGCGGGAAACAAGGCCTATGTGCGCTCGGGTTTGGACGGGAGGCTGTTGTGGGAGCTGTTTCCCGAGCCCACCTTCAGCGGCCAATTCGGTAGTTCCGTTGCTGGAGCTGGCGATGTGAATGCTGACGGATACGCCGACTTGATTGTGGGAGCTCAGGATTCGAATGCTCAGAATGGGACCTTTCAAACCGGCTCGGCATATGTATTCTCAGGCCTTGACGGGAGCCTATTGCATAGATTTGATGGTGAATCCCAGGAAAGTTTTTTTGGCGGTTCGACCGCCGGGGCTGGAGATGTGAACCAAGACGGATATGCCGACCTGATTGTTGGGGCCATTGGAACGAACCCGAATGGAGGTTTTTTTGTCGGCTCGGCCTATGTCTATTCTGGCCTCGATGAAAGCCTGCTTTTTCAGTTCGACGGCTCCGCCTCCGGAGACTCCTTTGGGGGAGCCGTGGCAGGGAATGCTGACATCAATGGAGACCTCTACCCCGACCTGATTGTGGGAGCCAGGGGCACCTCTGGCGGTGGGCAAAAAAGGGCCGGTTCTGCATTCGTCTACTCCGGTTTTGA
>JAJFFB010000034.1 GCA_021776925.1 Planctomycetota bacterium
GGTGCCCGCCGGGCAAGGCGCCCGGTCTCAAGCGCAAGCTGCCGCTTACGTTCTTCGCCGCCGCCTTCTTCCACCTTCATCTCCAACAGCATCGGCAGGTCGCGTTGCAGGTCCAACGCCGCCTCGAGGGTCAGGAGGAAGGGCTCAAGTTCCACCGCGCTGAGCCGGGCGACGACAAGATCTTGGCCCGCAACACGGCGCAGATCTGGGTCGTGGACCAGGACCGGAACGCCGTCAGCGCTGAGACGCAGGTCGACCTCGATCGCATCACTGCCCATCGACACCGCGGCCTGCAGCGCGGCGAGGCTGTTCTCTGGCAACTCGGCGGAGGCCCCACGATGGGCGATGATCCACGGTGCATCGGTCAGGAAGGGAAGGACTCGCAACGGAAGACCGCGGCGATTCTACGCCGAGGCCTGGGGCGGAAGCGAGTACCAACGTCTACGAAACAAACGCGCGACGTGCACCAGGGCGAGCAGCACCGGCACTTCGACCAGCGGGCCGATCACCGCGGCGAAGGCCGCCCCCGAGGCGATGCCGAACACTGCGATGCACACCGCGATCGCGAGTTCGAAGTTGTTGCTCGCCGCGGTGAAGGCAATGGTCGTAGTCTTGGCGTATCCCGCGTCGAGGCGCCGCCCCATGTAGAAGGACAGCAGGAACATGATGACGAAGTAGATACCCAGCGGCAGCGCGATGCGCGCGACATCTAGGGGCAGTTCCACGATCACGTCGCCCTTCAGGGAGAACATCACCAGGATGGTGAACAACAAGGCGATCAGCGTCAGCGGTGAGATGCGCGGCACGAAGACCTGCTCGTACCAGTCGCGGCCCTTGCGCCGCAGCAGCACGAATCGGGTAAGCATGCCAGCCAGGAAGGGCACGCCCAGATAAAGGAACACGCTTTCGGCGACCTGGCCGGTGCTGAGGGAGACCGCCACCCCATCGAGGCCGAAGAATGGCGGCAGCACGGTGAGGAAGAACCACGCGTACAGCGGAAAGAACAGGATCTGGAACACCGAGTTGAACGCGACCAGACCGGCTGCGTAGTCGCCGTCGCCGTCGGCCAGATCATTCCACACGATGACCATCGCGATACAACGCGCCAGACCGACCATGACCAGACCGGCGAAGTACTCGGGCTGATCGTAGAGGAAGGCCAGCGCCAGGAAGAACATCAGCACCGGGCCGAGCAGCCAGTTCTGCACCAACGATAGGAACAGCACGCGCACATCGGCAAAAACGCGAGGCAGTTCCTCGTAACGCACCTTGGCCAGCGGCGGGTACATCATCAGGATCAGGCCGATCGCGATCGGCACGTTGGTGGTGCCGATCTGAAAGCGCTGCAAAAAGGAATCCACACCTGGAATCAGAGCGCCCAGCATCACACCGGCGCCCATCGCAGCAAAAATCCACAGGGTCAGGAAACGGTCCAGAAAGGAAAGACGGCCCGACATCACACGCTTTGTGGCCGCTGCTTGCGGCACAGGACTTCGGGGTCCATCGAGAGGATTTTATTCAGAGCGTCGCCGTCCTGGGCCTGACGCAGACTCTCGCCGGCTCCTTCCAGCACCAGGTCCATCGCCCGTCGTACCAGAGGATTGCCACGCCGCGAGGCCAGGCGGCAATAAACCCAGCGGCCATCTTTACGCGCCTGGACCAGGCCGGCCTCGCGCAGAATCGAGACCTGCTTCGACACCGTCGACGGCGCCAGTTGCAGCAATTCGATCAACTGGCAAATGCACAATTCTTGTTGGCGCATGGCCAGCAGAATGCGCAGCCTGGTTTCGTCGGCCAGGGCGCGGGTCACACGCAGCAGATCGTTCATCGGTTTTTTATCATTTCGTCAGTTGGCGAAATATAGACTTCACAAACCGGAGTGTCCAGGCAAAAAACGAGAACCCTTTGCCTCGACTCCGGCCAGGGATTAGTCCCTTCCAAGCATTGGCCACCGGCCCGCAGTCCATGAAAAAGCAAACTCCCCTTTTCTCGACGGCCTTGAGCGCCCAGGTGACCCAGGCGACTCTGGCGACCCTTTGCCTGGCCTCCCTGGCCTCGGCCCAGTCCGCGACCGACCCTGCGCCCGCCTCGGCCTGGGCGCGCGACCTCGGTGGCATCGAGGTCCAATACGGGGTGCAGGCCAGGGTCATGGCCAATGGGGCCAATTTCGGCTTCCACCCGTCGGCGATCAGCGCCGATCAGCCCTCGAGCAGCTTTGCCAACACGCGCCTGCGCGGTTGGGTCGATCTCGGCAAGATCGAGCCCGGCGGCTACGGCTTCTACTCCCAATTCGAATTCGGACACCTCGCCTACGGCAGTGGTGGCGACTTCCCCAAACGCACGGTCAACGGCGGTGACGCCAGCGGCATCGAGTTGCGCCGCGGCTTCCTGTGGTTAATGCCGGACGAGGACACGCTGATCAAGGTCGGGGTGCAGGGTTGGAACGACATGTTCACCGAACGTCCGGCCTTCGACTACAAGAACGACCTGCAGGCGGTCGACGCCTACGACACCACCCAGGCGCTGCTGGCCAACTCGGTGTGGGACTTCAACGTCGCCGGGGTCAACCTGGCCGGCCGCACCCTGGACCACGCACACTATCGCCTGGGTGTGTTTCTGCTCGGCGAGGGCGACAGCACCTTCACCGGCGACGGTGGCGCACTGCTGCTCGCCGGCGACCTCGATCTGATCGACGGCGACCGTATCTGGGGGGCCAGCCTCTACTACCTGCGCGACAACGGTGACTATTCCTACGGCACCTTCGGCGGCCCCTTGGCGGCCTACGACTCCAGCGAAGACTGGTGGGTCGGCGTGCGCGGCCACCTCGGCAGCGATGACTGGGATCCCTCGGTGGCCTTGATCTACAATCAGGGCGGCACCGAAGGACCCGATTGGGATCACGCCGGTTGGGCGGCGCGCGCCAGCGCACGCGGTGCGGTGGGTTCGGGCGAGGTCGCGCTGTTGGCTGCAGTCTCGACCGGCAACGACGGCAGTGGCGACTCAGGTGAGTTCCGCACCCTTGCCCAGAGCGCGCGCGACAACTTCGGCGGTCAGGGCTATTGGAGCATGTTGCCGCTGTCCTCACCCAGCGGGCCCTCCGACGTCAACGACCTCGGCGTCAGCCTGCAGAACCAGGGACTCGGCCTGCTCACCGTCCAGGCGGCGTGGATCCAGGCGCTGAACGACGCAGTAACTTCGCATCTGGTCGCGGGCTGGCTGCAGGCCGCCGAGGACCACCCGGTCAGCGGGGCGGCCGACATGGGCGTGGAGCTCGCCGCGATCCTGGACTGGGGCCTGCGCCCTGGCCTCGGGGTGCAGTTCGGCGCTGCCTATATGCTCACCGGTGACTTCTACTCTCCTGGCGCCGGGGTCGACCCCGACGACCTGTATGAGCTTTTCTTCCGCTTCCAGTTCGAGTTCTGATCCTCGATCGAACTAGAAAAAACTGGCCAAAACCCGTCTGAACGCTCCTTTTTCCCGGAAATTCATTTATTTGTTGCAACAACTTTCGTTTAGACTTATATTTGGGCCATGCAAAACTCACCAAGCCCTTCTGACGTCGGTCTGCTGGCCATCCGCGTGATGACCGGTCTGGTCCTCTTCTTCCACGGCGCGCAGAAACTCTTCGCCTGGTTCGGAGGCTATGGCCTCACTGGAACCGCCGGCTGGATGGAGAGCATCGGCATCCCCTTTCCCGAAGCGAGTGCCTTGCTCGCCGGTCTGACCGAGATGGTCGGCGGCATCGCCTTCCTCTCCGGCTTCGGCCAGCGTCTGCTCGCCGGCCCGGTGGCCTTCACCATGCTGGTGGCGGCGTTCACCGCGCACACCGGCTTCAACGCGGCTAGCGGCGGAATGGAATACCCCTTGACCCTGGCTGTGGTGGCCGCCGGCCTCGGCCTGACCGGACCGGGTCGTTACGCGCTGCGCCTGCCCACCGGGGTCAATGCCCGCCCAACCACTGCGCAACCTGGTCGGCCATGAGCGCGGAGTCGGCACCGCTGAAGACGTGGTCCGCTCCCGCGAGCAGGACCACGTCAGTTTGGCCGCCGGCTCGCAATGCAATCTGCTCGGATTCCTGCGCCGGCACCACGGGGTCTGCACCGCCGTGCACCAACAACCACGGCACCTCGATGCTGGACGCAAGGTGTTCCACCGAGCCAACCGCGTGCATGTCGTCGAGGAAATGCTGCGACAGCGGGCACTCGGGCTTGTCCCACATGAAGTCGGCGTCCGGGCGTAGCTCACCGAACTTGCGCTGGGCGAAGTCGGCGGTGTGCACCATGCCGCCGAGAGAGATCAGGAACTGGATGCGCGGATCCTCGCTGGCGCGCATCACCCCCACCGCAGCGCCCATGCTGTGGCCGGCGTAGGCCAGCTGCCAAGGCTTGCGGCTTCCTTCGACCGCGGCATCCAGCGCGTCGAGCACCGCACCGAGGTCGGCGCATTCGCGCGTCGGGCAGGAATCCTCGAAGCGGCCCTCGGATTCGCCATTGCCGGAAAAGGAAAAGCGCAGC
>JAJFFB010000035.1 GCA_021776925.1 Planctomycetota bacterium
GAGTTCAGCAAGATCATGGATCCGGAGAACACCGGCCTGGTCATCATCGGCGCGGTATGGATGTTCTTCCACGGCGCCTTGCTGCTGCTGCTACGCCGTTGGCTGAAAGCGCCGGTGTTCTTCATGGCGGTCGGCTCGCAGGCCAACGTCGGCGGCGCGGCCTCGGCACCGGTGGTGGCTTCGGCATTCCATCCGGCCCTGGCGCCGGTGGGGGTGCTGCTGGCGGTGGCAGGCTACATCCTTGGCACCTACGCCGGCCTCGCCTGCATGTTCCTGCTCGACTGGGCCAACCGCCTGCTGTAGACGCAGGTCAACCGCGCTGCCGCGGCAGATAGGCGCCGATGCGGCCGAGCTCGAACTGCCACTGCCAGGGGTTGCGGAACTGGATGGTGTGGGTCACCACCTCCTCTTGCTCGGCGTGGTGCAGATTGACCGCGGTGTCGTCGCTGGCCACCACCAGGCGCGGCGCGCTGCCCAGTTGCATGGCGCAGGTCTGGCGCGCCAGGCGCCACATGCTGGCGTCTTCGTACTTGGGCCGCACGCCCTCCATGTACGAGAACACGCCGCCCTCGAAAAGATCGCTGAGACCGAATCGCTTGCGGCTGTGCTCGACCAGGATCGGATCGATGTTCGAGACCAGGGTCAGCGCCCAACCCGCCTGCCGCGCAGCATGGCGGGCCAAGGCGATCATGTCGGCGTTGGGGCGCAGAATCCCACCCCAGGCGGCATGGAAGTGCATCCAGTCCTGGCCGATGATGTCGAGGTCCTGGCGTACTTCCTGGAAAAAGTCCTCGGCCGAATAGCCGCCGGCTTCAAAGGCCGGACGCAACTGCCGCACCTGTTGCGCCCCGATTTCTGGAATCGGGCGGCCAAAAAAGTGCTGGTAGGCGTCGTGGAACCAGGCGTAGTCGAAATCGCACAGAACCTTGCCGTAGTCCATCAGCAGGGCGACGCCGTCTTCGACCAGCGGACGCGCCACCAGGTCATCGGCGCCGCGCATCACCAGCACCTCGCCGTCGGCGGCGATGCGCAGCAGCCACGCGGCGCGCTCCTCGCTGGCGTCGGCAAGAAAGGCCGCAGCTGCGGCGTGCGCCGAGGGCAGCGCCGCCAGGCAGTGGTCCTGGCCGTGGATGCGCGCCACCACCGCGTAGCACCACGCCTCGGTCGAATGCAGCACGTTGCCGTCGTCGAGCACCACGCCCCAGCGCGCCAGGTCCGAATGCGGACTCAGATCGACCAGTTCATAAGGCAGCATCCAGGACAGCTGCAGATGGTCCACGTCGACAGCGAGCGGCATCGGGGCAAGTCTAGCAGCGCTGCCGACGCCTACGCTCGCCGCTGCCGTTGGTTTGTCGGCCGGCAGCCGCTACCGTGAAACACGTGACCCAGGCGAAACTGTCCGAAGCGCTGCTGCGCGAACTGCCCAAATCCGATCTGCATCTGCACCTCGACGGTTCCTTGCGGCCGCAGACGCTGATCGAACTCGCCGACGAACGCGGCGTGCGCCTGCCGGCACGCACCCCGGCCGGACTCGAACGCAAGGTCTTCAAACAGAACTATCGCGATCTGCCCGAGTACCTGAAGGGCTTCGCCCTGACCTGCGCGGTGCTGACCGACGCCGCCGCGCTCGAGCGCGCCAGCTATGAGTTGTGCCGCGACAACCAGGCCGAGGGGGTGCGCTACATCGAGATCCGCTTCGCGCCGCAGCTGCACGTGCGCCCCGGTTTCAGCCTGCGCCAGGTGCTCAAGGCGGTGGCGCGCGGGATCCGGCGCGCCGAGAAGAAGTTCAATCAGCGCGCGGTGGTCCGCGATGGCAGTGAACCGGATTTCCGTGCCGGCATCATCGTCTGCGCGATGCGCTTTTTTACCCGCGGGTTCTCGCCCGCATTCGAAGCCTTGTTCGAAGCGCTGCCCGGGCTGCCGGCGGAGCAGATCCACCATCTGGCCTCCGAGAACCTGGTGCAAGAGGCGGTGCAGGCGCGCGACGAGGATGGCTTGCCGGTGGTCGGGGTCGACCTCGCCGGGCAGGAACGCGGCTTCCCGGCCAAGGCCCACCGCCGCGCCTACGGCATCGCGCACGACCATTTTCTTGGCAAGACCGTGCACGCCGGCGAGGACTACGGCCCCGAATCGATCTTCCAGGCGATCACCGACTGCCGCGCCGACCGCATCGGCCACGGCACCTGGCTGTTCCATTCCAACCGCCTCGCCGACCCGCGCGTGACCGACCGCAAGGCCTACGTCGAGAAGCTGGTGCGCTACGTCGCCGAGCGTCGCATCACCCTCGAGATCTGCCTGACCAGCAACCAGCAGACCTCGCCCAGCCTGGCCGAACTGCGCCGCCACCCGCTACGACGCATGCTCGACCAGCGCCTGTCGGTGACCCTGTGCAGCGACAACCGCCTGGTCTCGCGTACCACCATGACCGCCGAATACCAGAAGGCGGTCGACAGCTTTCACATCTCCCCGACGCGCCTGCGGCGTATGCTGGTCTATGGCTTCAAACGCTGCTTTTTTCCCGGCAGCTACCGCGACAAACGCGCCTACGTACGCCGGATCCTCGATTACCGCGACGTGGTCTTCGCCCGTCACGGTTTTGATTTCTCCTGATTTTCCCCAAATGGGGGCTGTTCCCGTCGTTCCCTTGTTGTGAGTCGACCACCGGATGCTCCGGACGGCGCTCTGCTGGAAGCCTTCCAGTCGGGTGAATCCGAGGCCTTCGACCTTCTGGTCGAACGCTATCAAGGTCGTCTGCTGCGCTTTGCGCGTGGTCTGCTGGCCGATGGCAGCGTCGCCGAAGATGTCGTCCAGGAGTCCTTCCTCCGGCTCATCCGCAGCACACCGGTAATTGGCAGCGACGGGGTGCTGGGGCCTTGGCTCTTCCGCGTCTGCCGCAACCTTGCCTACGACAATCGCAAGATGGAGACCAGGGAAATGCAGCGCCGCGAACGGGCCACCGCGCCCGAGCCCCCGCCGACACCGGTCGGCAATAGTGAACAGGCGGAAACCACCGCCTTGTTGCGCCAGGAAATGCTGCGACTGCCCGAACGGGAACGCGAGGCCCTCCGCCTCAAGGTCCACGAGGGCATGAGCTACGCCCAGATCGGCGCCGTGCTCGGGGTCGCCCCCGGCACCGTCGGCTGGCTGGTCCACCAGGCCATGAACCGCTTGACCGACCGGCTGCGCGCAGCCCAGGCGATCTAGTTTCGTGGCGGCCCCAAGCCCCATAAGCAGGCCTGAGCAATCAGCTTTGAGCAAGAAGCACTGAGGACAGCAAGACAGCAGGTAATCAGGACAGCAGGAAATCAGGAACCATGAGCGACTCTCATCAACAACTCCCCGAAGACAACCGCGAGCCCGGTCTCGCTGAAAAACTCACCGCCTACGTCTTCGACGAACTCGATCCCGCCGCGCGGGCCGAAGTCGAAGCCGCCGTCGCCGCCGATCCCGAGCTGGCGGCGCGCCTGGCCGCGCTGAGCGAAACGCGCCAGCTTCTCGGTCAGTGGAGTGCCGCCGAAGGCACGGCTCCTGACCTGGAACTCGACGGCTCCAAGCGCGAGGCGCTGCGCCTCGCCGCCACCGCCGCCGCCACCGCCGCCGCGGGTGCGACAGGCACAGGGGCATCTTCCCCTGCAGCCTCGGACCCAGGCTCGGACCCAGGCTCGGGCACCGGCTCCGGCTCTGGCTCTGGCTTGGGCACGATCTTGCGCGCGCGCTGGCTGCAAGCCGCCGCCGCGGTGCTGCTGGTATCGATCGGCGCCACGATCTGGCCCGGAGGCTTCTGGGACGGCAGTGGCATGAGCGTCGATGCTGAAACCGCCGACATCCGCGAGAGGATCATGCTGGAATCCCTCGGCTATCAGGCGGAAGGGGATACCGGTGCCCGGTATGGTGCCGACCTGCCCTCGCCCAGCCGGGATGCGGCGTTTGGTCTTTCCGCCCCAGCCGACCAGGGCTTCCAAACCACCCCATCCGCCCCAGTCGCGGGGCGCAGTTCCGATGGCCAGCCTGTTGAGCCCGCTGAGGAACGCGAACGCGGGGCAGGCCTGGCGGACATTGCCGACAATGTCCTCGAGGAGGTGGGCGAGCCGGACTTCATTTCCTCGAGTCCTTTTGTTTCCGGCGAGGACATCCGATCCAAACTGCCCACCGGCGTCGACTCGAAGGCCACCGATAGCCTCTACTTCGAACCGGCTGACAGTCTGCGTGAGAGTTTGCTCCTATCCACTGGCTACGCGGATTCAGAGAAATTTGGCGAAGCCATCCGCCACGCCCAAAACGAAAACTCCATCCTGCGTCTGGAACAGGACAAGTTGCAGCCCGACGCTGCTACCGTCGAGGCATTTGCCGGATTGATCGCCAAGAGCGGCGCGGTCGAGGGCTCCGACCCGGCGGTTCTCGGAGTTCCGCTGGTCGCCGACTCGGCGGCGGCGGCGCCCCCCGGTTCCCCGGCAACCCCCGGCTCGCCCGCGGTGGAGTTGAGGACCCGCAACAAGGACGACGCCTTTGGTGCCACCAGAAACCGACCGCAGGATGGCGCCGTCAAATTGGATGAAATTCAAGCCCTCGCTCAGCTGCAGGCCGGTGGCGGCGGCGGCTACAAGGGTCCTGGCGACGCGGTGCCGCCGCCCGCCGAGACCTCTACGCTGGCGATTGATCCGAACCTGCCCAAGCGTGTCGACGGCGGTCTTGGCGGCGAGGTCCTGCTGCGCGATCTCGAGGGCACGATCGCAGGGGGAGCGGCTGCTCCTGCGGATCCCGCCGCAGACGCCTTCGACCTCAGTTCCCAACTCGGCTACATCGCCGACTTCGACCTCGAAGCGGCGAGCGGCGAGGCCACCCGCGAGGAGGTCGACGGCCGTTACTACCGCTATTTCCTCGATGAGGCAGCGGACGAAGATGAGGGTGGAGAGAGCTCCGGGCAGGACCTGCATCGGCGCCGCGGTCTGGCCCTGCACGACGGCTACGGCCGCCGCTACCACGGCAACGACGTAGTGCACCACATCCGTCCGGTGCACGGCAAGGAACCGCCGC
Source organism: Planctomycetota bacterium (assembly GCA_021776925.1). Classification (GTDB taxonomy): domain Bacteria; phylum Planctomycetota; class UBA1135; order UBA1135; family UBA1135; genus JAJFFB01. The sequence continues at coordinate 5,035 of JAJFFB010000035.1, forward strand.
GCGACATGTTCTACCGCTACTACGGGGACAACCCCTTCGTCATCGCCGCGCGCGACTCCTTCAGCACCTTCGCCGCCGACGTCGATACCGCCAGCTACCCGCTGGCGCGCAAGCACCTGAGCAGCGGCAAACTGCCGCCGCGCGCCGCGGTGCGCACCGAGGAGTTCCTCAACTACTTCGACGCCGCGCTGGCGCCGCCCACCGAAGGCGACTTTGCCGTCCACCTGGCCGCCGCACCGACGCCCTTCAGCGGCGCTCCGGACCGCGTGCTGCTGCGCGTGGGAGTCAAGGCGCGCGAGGTCAACGCCGCTGAACGCAAGCCCTTGAACCTGGTCTTCGTCATCGACAAGTCCGGTTCGATGAAAGAGAACAACCGCATGGAACTGGTCAAGCGTTCGCTCGAGCTGCTGGTCGACCAGATCCGCCCCGACGACACCATCGGCATCGTCAGTTTCGACTCGACCGGCCACGTGGTCACCGAGCCGACCCCGGGTTCGCGCCGCTGGGACATCCGCGACGCGATCCGCGGGCTGCAGCCGAGCGGTTCGACCAACGCCGGCGAGGGCCTGTTCCTCGGTTACGAGATGGTCGAGCGCAGCTACCGCGAAGGTGCGGTCAACCGCGTCATCCTGGCTTCGGACGGCGTCGCCAACACCGGCGAGACCGACCAGGCGCGCATCCTCGAGCGCGTCAGCCAGTCGACCGAACGCGCCATCGACCTGACCTCGATCGGCGTCGGCATGGGCAACCACAACGACGTTTTTCTCGAGCAGATCGCCAATCAGGGCGATGGCAGCTGCCACTACATCGACGACTTCGAAGAGGCCAAGCGCGTCTTCGTCGACGGTTTCACCGGCACGCTGCAGACGGTCGCGCGCGATGTCAAGATCCAGGTCGAGTTCAACGACCAGTTGGTCACCCGCTGGCGTCAGCTCGGTTATGAGAACCGCTCGCTGACCCAGGAGCAGTTCCGCGACGACAGCGTCGACGCCGGCGAAGTCGGTGCCGGCCACTCGGTGGTGGCGCTGTACGAACTGCAGCTCGCCGGCGACCCGGCTGACCGCGACGCCGATGCCAAGCTGGCGACGGTGCGCCTGCGCTGGTTCAGCGACGATCAGGACCCTGGCCTCAGGGTCGCGACCGAACAGGAGTACGGCATCGGCGTGGATCAGATCACCGCCAGTTGGGAAGAGGCTCCGGCGCACTTCCGCCTCGCCGCGTCGGTGGTCCAGTACGCAGAGGTCCTACGGCGCAGTTTCCACGCCCGCGGCGACGACTACGCGCGCCTCGAAATCGAAGTCGCCAAGGTCGCCAGCGAACTCGCCGAGGACGAGGCGGTGAGCGAACTCAGCCGCATGATCCGCAGCACGCGCAAGCTGGCACGCTTCCTGCCGCCGCAAGACGAACTGTGGCAGCTGATCGAGGAATCGCGCCGCATCACCCTGCTGCAGCAGGAGCTGCGCCAGGTCGACCAGCGTCAGGAGCGCACCGATGAACTGCTCGCCGAGTTGAAGGAGCGCAACGACGAACTCGAGAAGCGCATCCTGCAGCACCTCGACCAGGGCCGTTGAGAGCGCGCCTCATTGCGGCCCGGCCGGGTGTTACCCTGCCGGGCCGCATTCCTATTGCAGGTCCCTTTTCCACTGCCTGATCCTCATGCTCGCCTCGCTGCTCGCCCTCTGCTGTCTGCTTGCCCTGCCTGCGGCGCCGGTGTCCGGACCCTCGCTTCGCGCGGTGCAGGAGCCAGAAACGGCGCCCGACCAGGCTCCTGGCGCTGCACCTGCGGCAAGCCCCAAGGAACACCCACAGGAGCGCGAGGCGCGCGCCATCGCTGCTGCCCTCGAGGAGTTTCTCGGCGACAAGAAGCAGCGCATGAAGACGCGCAAATCCAAATCGGGGCGGGTGCGCATCCACGCCGATTCACGCAGTTCGGGCGCGGCGAGCAAGGGCCTCAAGGCGGTCGACAAAGTGCTCGGCGAGTTCGACGTGCTGCTCGGCGCCCATCGCCAACCGGCCGATGGCGCATGGCTGCGCGAGGACCGGCCGCTGGAACTGGTGCTGTTCGCGCGGTCCAAGGGTTACGTCGCCTTGATCGACGCCTTCGCCGCCGCCGAACCGCGGCTCAAGCCCTACCTCGATTCGGTCAAGTCCGGCACCGGCTTCACGCTCTATCCGGCGCGCATCGCGGTGTACTTCCACGATCCCAAGGTGCAGCAGGAAGCGCGCCCCGATCATTCGGTGGCGCACAATGCCGCGCATCTGGAAATGTACCGGCGCTTTGGTTTTACCCCCTTGTGGCTGGCCGAAGGCGTCGCCACCGCGGTCGAGGAACAGGCTCTGGGCGCGGTCTACGCCAATTGGTACCGCGATGGCTTTGTCTACGCGACCTCGCATGGCGAGTGGCGCGGACCGGCAAGCGCGCGTGCCTTGCAGGACTACGACCTCAAGCGCCTGGTGCGCTACAGCGCGCGGCCCTATGACGACGTCGGCGCCCACGCCGCCTACGCCTTCGCGGTGTGGGCGCTGGAAAGCGAGGCGGCCTCCTTCGTCAAGTTCTGCCGCTCCGTGCAGGCGCGCTACGACGCCCATCCGGAACAGGGCGGCCAGTACCAGATTCCGGCGCAAGATCAACAGGCCTTGGCCGAGCAGGCCTTTGGTGCGGACCTGGAAACGCGTCTGCACAGTTTCTGGTTGAAACCGCCTAAAGCGCCGCGCAGCAAGGCTCCGGTGCCGCTGGCCCAGAATAAGCCCCAGGCCACCGGTTAGAATCATGGGCGTGCCAGTAGCTTTCGCATCCTGGCGCGTTTCTGCATGCTGATCCTCACCACCAGTCTTCTTCTTTCCTGGACCGCGGCTGCGGCCGCGCCCGCGGCAACCTTGGCGCCCCTGTGTGCACCCGCACCGCTGTTGGCCCCGTTCGGGGCGCGCCCACTGGCGCAACAAGAGGCGCCGACCCAGGCCGAGCACCCGCTCGAAGCCGAGGCGCGTGTGGTAGAGAAGATCGTCGCGGAACTGGTCGCCGACAAGGGGCGCAAGCTCAAAACCACCCAGTCGAAGGACGGGCGCGTGCTGCTGCACACCGACTACCGGAGCAAGCGCGAACCCAAGAAGGTGCTGGAAAACGCCGCCGACTTCCTGCACGCAATGGACTGGTACCTTGGTCCTTACCAGCCCACCGGCAAGGAAAAATGGAAGCGTGACGACCGGCCGATGCAGATCCTGATCCTGCGCGAAGAGCAGACCTACTTTGATCTGGTCGACGCGATCATCGCCGCTGCTCCGCGCCACCAGGCTTCCCTCGGCGCGGCCCGCGAGCGCAACGGCTTCACGATTTATCCAGCCAAGCTGCGCGTCTATTTCCGCCACGTGGTGCTCGAGGGCATGATGAGATTGGAGCACGCCCTGCCGCACGATCTGATTCACCTGGAGATGCACCGGCGTTATGGGCATCTGCCCAACTGGATTCCCGAGGCGGTGGCCTGCGCGGTTGAGGAGCAGCTGCTGCAGACGATTCACGGCGACTGGTACACCGATGGCATGGTGCTGCAGACCGCTCATGGCGGCTGGCGTGGCACCGACACGCGCACGGCGATGGACAGCGGCAAGCTGGCCAAGCTGTACGAATACACCGGCAAGCCCTATGACACGCAGGTGTCGCACATCGCCTATGGCTTCGCCGTCTACGCGCTGGAAACGCACCCGGCTGAATTCGATGCGTTGTGCAAGGCCGCGCAGGCCCGCTACGACGAGAAACCCGAGGAGGGTGGTCTGTTCCGCCTCGGAAAAGGCGAATTGCGGCAGATGGCCATGGACGCCTTCGGCGCCGGATTTCATGACCGTCTGGTCGAGTGGTGGCAGAAGGCGCCCAAGCGCCCCAACCTGAAAAAACCCCGGCCCAAGCCCAAGGGCTGAGGCCTTGCCGTAGCCGCCCAAGCCCAAGGGCCGAGGCGCTCAGTCGCGGCGCTGTGGTTCGACCTCGACCGCCGCCGGAGGCGTCATCGCGTCGGCCTCGGTGCTGCTCAGCGACAACTCCTCCAGGCGCCGGCCCCACGGCAGCAGACGGCGGTCGAAACTGCCGCAGGCGGCGTTGTAGGAGCGCACCGCCTGTTCCAGGCCCTTGCCGACCTTGCTCAGGTGCTCGCCGAAGGCGCTGCTGCGGCGGTGCAGTTCGAGCGCCGTGGCGAGCAGCTCGCGCGCGTCCTCGGCGGCGGTTTCGCCACGCCAGTACAGGCGTACGGTGCGCAACAAGGCCAGCAAGGTGACCGGGGTGGTGATCAGCACGCCTTCGCCCATCGCGCTCTCCATCAGGTCCGGAATCACCGCGGCGGCGGCGGCGAGGAAATGGTCGCCGGGCAGGAACAGCACGGTGAAATCGATCGGCCCGGGCAGCTGCTCTGGGTAGTTCTTGCGCGCCAGAGTGCGCGCGTGCTGGCGCAGATCGCGGGCGTGCTGGCGCAGGAATTCCTGGCGGCGGGAGTCCTCGGTCGCGGCCTCGGCGTCGAGGAAGGCGGCGAGCGGCACCTTGGCGTCGATCGGCAGCAGGGCACCGCCGGGCAGGCGCACCACCAGATCAGGTCGCAGTCCGGCGTCGGTGGTGTGCTGCTCGATGAAGTCGACGTGTTCCGCCAGCCCCGACAGCTCGACCAGGTTGCGCAGCGTGGTTTCGCCCCAGCGCCCGCGCGCGCGCGCGCTGCCACGCAACGCCGAGGCCAGCGTAGTGCTGTGGCGGCTCAGGTCGCGGGTGCTCTGATCGAGCTTTTCAAGGTGCCCGCGCAGCGACCCAAAGTCCTTCTGACGCTTATCTTCGAGCGATTCGGAGCGCTCAACCAGGCGCTCGAGTGCGGCCGCGGTCTGCACCTTGAAACTCTCGCCGAGGTGTTTCGATGCGCTTTCCCAACGCTCGACCTCGCGCGCTTCAAGTCCGACGCGGGCCTGCAGTTGCGCGCGTGCGTCGAGTGCGGCGCGGTGCTCCTGGTCACGTTCGCGCCGCAGCCTGTGGCGCTGCCCGCGGCCCACCAAGCCGGCGGCGAGCGCGCCCACGAGCAGGCCGGCGCCAAGCCACAGGAGGTCTTCCGGGTGCACTCTCGCAGCTTAGTCCGCGACGCCGTGCGGCTGCAAATCGGAACCCGGAGGGCGCTCCATTCGGGCACCGCGGCAAGGGGCTGAATCGCGCGTCCTCCGGGGCTAGACTGGGGGCGGTCCCATCATCAGCCATGTTGTTCATCGCGGTTTCCCTGCTTCTTTCTTCTGCCCCGACCGCACTGCCCCAGGAGGGGGAGTTGCACTACCGCCCGGCCGTGGTGCGCGCCGGCCAGACCGCGGTATTGCGCCCTTTCTATGACAAGAAAACCGCGGTGCTGCTCAAGCTCGAAGAAGCCACGCCGTTGAAGGTGGTGGCCGAGAACACTCCGTGGGTGCGGGTGCTGGTGGCCGGCGGCATGAGTGCCTGGGTGCACCAGGATTTCATCAAACTCGAAGGCCGTCAGGCGACGGTGACGGCGAGCAAGCTACGTGCGCGTTCACTGCCCTCGACGGCCGCTGGCTCGCACGTGCTCGGTCTGTTCCCACGCGGCAGCGAACTCACCGTGATCGGACAGCAAGACGAGTGGTTGCGCGTCCTTGGCGGCGACAAGATCGGCGTGTGGGTGCACAAGGACCAGGTGCATATTCTCGCCGCCGAAGACGCGAAATGGACCCGCTCGTGGAAGGAGTCGGCGCAGACGCGTCACACTGCACTGCTGGCCGAGGCCAAGAAACTCGAGCAGGAAGGTACCCCCCCCCAGAGCGAAAATTCAGGTGCAGGCGCGGGGCGCATCATTCCGCCGGATCCGGTTGGCGGCAACGAGGCCGGAAAGGAGCCCGCTGCGGGCTCAGGCGAAGGGGTTGCGGGCACAGGCGAGGCGCTTCCTGCCGCCGCTGATGCGGCTCAGGCGGCCACCGGAGCAGCCGGTGGGGCGGCAGCCGGCGCCGACGCCGGCGCGGTGGCCAAGACCGCAGCGCCGCAATGGACGCGCGAGGAAATCCTGCGCGAGAAACCGTCCGCAGCGGTGCAGGGAGCTTGGAAGGCCATGGAAGCTCACGCCGCCAGCGTGACCGCACGGCTCGATGCCTTCGACCCGCAGCAGATCCTGGCCTTCGAGCGCGTCTTCAGTTTCGTTTTGCTGCGCAACCAGAATCCCGACCTGCTCGAGCAGGCGCGGCGCGGTCTGACCAAGGTCGACGCCCTGCGTCGTTTCCATCGCAGCGCGCTTGAGGCGCGCCACAATCGCGACGCTCTCAGTGAACAGGCGCCGCCGAACGCGGCGCAGGCCGCGGCCGCCGCGAGTGCTGCCGCACGACCCGGCGAGAGCTACACCTGGATCGGCATCCTCAGCTACCGTCCACATCAGAACCAGGAGTACCCTTTCGTCTCGCTGCGCGGCGACCGGCAGCAGCGCGTGCACTGCTTCGACGGGCGTTACTACCTGAAGGACTACGTCGGCCGCGAAATCGCGCTGCGCGGAAGCTGGCGCGCCAGCGGCAAGAAGGGGCAGGAGCGGGTGCTGGCGATTGAAGAACTGCGCGTGTTGCCGCGGCCCAAGCGCACCCCCTGATCCGCGCGCGCCCCGCCCGGCATGTCCGCCGCCGTCGTCGCCCTCGCCGCCCTGCTGATCTACCTGGCGGGTTATCGCTTCTACAGCCGCTGGCTGGCGCAGAATGTCTTTCGGCTCGACGCCGCCGCGGTCACCCCGGCGTACGCGCTGGAAGACGGCATCGACTACGTGCCAACACGGCCCCTGGTGCTGTTCGGCCACCACTACGCGTCGATCGCAGGACTTGCACCGATGCTGGGCCCGGCGGTGGCGGTGTTCTGGGGCTGGCTACCGGCGCTGTGCTGGGTGGTCTTCGGCGCGGTGCTGGTCGGCTGCGTGCACGACTTCGCCGCGCTGGTGCTGAGCGCGCGCCACCAGGGCAAGAGCATCGGCACGCTGTGCGAATCGATCCTCGGCCCGCAGGCCAAAGCCCTCTTTCTGGCGCTGATCTTCTTCGGCGTGTCGCTGGCGATGGGGGTGTTCACCTACGTCATCGCCACGCTGTTCTCGTGGGGCGATGACTTCGACCCGCAGCAACTGAGCGCGTCCAAAACTTCCTTCCCCGAGGTCGTCATGCCCTCGGCCGGTTTGATGCTGCTGGCGATGGGGGCGGGTTATCTGCTCTACGTGCGCAAGCTGCCCCTCGGCCGCGTCACCCTTCCGGCCTTCGCCGGCCTGCTCGGTCTGATTTACCTCGGCTACCGCGTTCCAACCCTCGGTTTGGACCGCGATGCATGGCCGCTGTTCGACGGCTGGGTGTGGATCCTGCTCACTTACGCCTATCTGGCCAGCGTCCTGCCGGTGTGGCTGCTGTTGCAGGCGCGCGACTTTCTCAACTCGCTGCTGCTGGTCCTCGGCCTGATCCTGATGTACACCGGCTTCTTCAGCCTCGGCCCGGTGTTCGAGGCGCCGGCGATCAATCCCAATCCCGCCGGCGCGCCACCGATCTTCCCCTTCGTCTTCCTGACCATCGCCTGCGGCGCCGCCAGCGGCTTCCACGCGCTGGTCTCCAGCGGCACCACCGCCAAGCAGCTGGCCAACGAGACCCACGCGCGCCCGATCGGCTACGGCGGCATGCTCGCCGAATCGCTGCTCGCCCTGATCGCGGTGCTCGCCTGCACCACGACCCTCGGCGGCAAAGAGGCGTGGGCCAAGGTCTACGTCAACTGGAGCGCGGTGCAGAGCCTCGGCGCCAAACTCGGCGTCTTCATCCGCGGCGCCGCCTCCTTCATCGAACAGCTCGGCGTGCCCTCCGACCTCGCCATCACCCTGGTCGCCATGGTGGTGGTGTCCTTCGCCCTGACCACCCTCGATTCCGCCACCCGCCTGCTGCGCTTCAACATCGAGGAAATCGGCGCCTCCCTGGCCAAGATTCCTGCGCTGAAGCCGATCGGCACCCTGTTCAGCAACCGCTTCCTCGCCACCGCCACCGCCTGTGCATCGATCGCCTTCTTCGCCACCTACACCATCGACGGCAAACCCGCCGGCCTGACCCTGTGGCAGCTCTTCGGCGGCACCAACCAGCTGATCGCCGGCCTCGCCCTGCTCACCGCCACGGTCTACCTGCGCCAACGCCGCCGCAACTTCTGGCCCGTGGCGCTGCCCGCGCTTTACATGATTGCGATCACATTGTTTGGTCTGTCCCTGAAGATCCGCGACTTCCACCGTGCGGGCGAAACCCTGCTCGAGGTCATGGCGGTTCTTCTTATTGTGATCGCGCTTGGTGTTGGGTCCACGGCGGTTTTGGCGTTACGCCGTCCGGCACCAGACCGCGTGGAGGGTGCGGGTAAGGGGTCTGACGCCGTGAGCTGAGTCCGGAGCGATTCCTGGCCTTGCAGCAATCGGGTGTTTATCTTTGACACAGGAAGGGTCGGAAGATTGCCCGAAGTTGTTCCCTGGTTGAGGAGATCATCCACCAATGCCACGAGGTTGCGGTCCATTGGAATCATGATGTCGTCGTGCCCGAGGGTGGCTGAGGTGGTCGAGGAATACGAGAATGTTGCTTGCTCGCTGGACGCAGATTATTAATCTGGATCAGGTGGATTGGTTTTTGAGAACGGCTGGACTGACCCCCGCATTGCCGATATCTGGTCTCCTTGTGGGCTGTGGTGGTTCTTCTTCAGCCCCAGTGCAGGTTGGGCACATTCGGGAGTCAGTCGCCTGGGCTGAGGTGGCCAGGAGCATCGGTACCTCGGCCGAAGAACTCCAAGACGGGGTCCGGGCAAGCATGAAGGGTTGGCGCCGTGAGCTCTCCGAAATGGACCCTCGAGATGGGTTCCTGGAGTTTGCCGCAAAGTCAAAGGCGATCGCGGATCTGGTTGCGCTGTTCCTGAGGAGCGACTCAGAACTTGAAGTAGCCCAGTTCTGGATAGGCTTCGGGGTTTACGCAATGGGCCTTGACCCTGAGTCTCCCCGGCTGGGTTCTGCAATATCGTCATTTGACCCGACCCGAGAGAGCCTGGTACTGGGTCTATCCAATGCTGCAGGGGTAGAGGAGGTGGTACTTGAAATTGAACTCCGCGAAGGGTCATTAGGTTGCGCCGCGCCCTTCCCGCAAACTGGCGCCCGGGACCTCCTAGATGATTGGTTCCTAAATGGCGGGATTGAGGCGATGGCGCAAGCGACTCCAAACGAAACCAGGGGGTTTCCAATTTACCGACGCCACAGGAAAACCGAGAGTGGAGTCCAACTGGACTTCGAAGTGGCAAGATATGGGAACAGAAGGCACATTCCATTCAGGGTAGTCTTTCTGAATCACGACTGGTCCTGGGCCCTTGAGTTGGTTGAGGACTAATTCGCCCGGGCGTCAATTGCCCCGGCAAGGAACCTGGCTCGGAGGGAACCCCCTCTCCTATATTCAACCTGCAAAGGAAAGATCCAAGACAATCCAGGAATAAACCCAACGGCGAGCGCATGCGCCCTCCTTGCTGATAGGATCCAGAACCGTGTTGCTGACGGCTTTCCTCGCCACCTTGGGAGTGCTCGCGCATGTCCAGGAAGCCGAAGCTCCGCCCTCGGAGAGTCAGGGCGAAGCCGCCGTGCCGACTCTGGTCCTGGGACAGGAACGACGGGATCGCATTGAGGACAGTGCTGCGGGGATCCACACCGCGACCCTGGATCGTGATTACGGCGCGGCTGTGGTGCACGGTCTTGCGTATTCCTACACCGCCGATGCCCCCGGGTGGTTGACCCTGACCCTGCGGTCCGCCGACTTCGATGCCTATCTGGTGTTGAAAGACGGAGGCGGGGACCTCCTCGCCGAGGACGACGATGGCCTGGAAGGTAGCGATGCGCGGCTGGTCTTCTTGCTGAAGAAGGGCGATTCCATCCAGGTCGAGGCCTGTGCGCTGCACGGGGAATTCGGGGCCTTCCAATTGCTTCTGGATTCCGGAGCCGAGGCCGGGGCGCTGCGCGAGGCACAGGAATCCCTTGCCCAGGGTCTTGAGTTGAAAATGGCGGAGTTGTTCCAGCACGGGAGCCTGGATACCGCGTTGGAGCTCGCAACCGAGGTCCTTGCCCTGCGCGAGGAAGCCTACGCCGTCGACCATCCGCTGATCGGCAGCAGCCATGGCAATCTGGGCACCTTGCTGCTCGAACTCGATCGGACCGAGGATGCCTTGCCCCATCTCCATGCCGCCATCGACCACGTGGCCATGCACCAGGGCGAGAAACACCCGGATCTGTTGAATCCGCTCTACAACCTGTCGGTGGCCTGCTTCGTTCTGGGGCGACCCGAGGAAGAGGCTCGTTGCCTGGAACGCATGATCGCGGTCGAAGGCACGCTGGATGCCGACATGCAGTTCCTGATGGTCGAAGCCCTGGATGACCTGGCCACCCTGCGCCGTGCTGAGGGCCGCTTCCTTCTCGGCCTCGATCTGGCCATGCGCGCGGTCGAGCTCGGCGGAGAACTCGCCGGGGTGGATCCCGTCGACCAGGCAATGCGCGTGTATGGCTACGCCGAAGCGCTTCACGGTCTCGGTCGATACGCCGAAGCGGAAACCGTCTTCCGCGAGGTCCACGAACTCCTGCTCGCCGCACACGGAAAGGAGGACCCCCAGATCGGCGTGGTCCTGAATCAAATCGCCTTGAACCAGGGTCTGTCCGGGGATGAGCCGGGGGCGGTCAAGACTTTCACCCGGGCGATCGACCTCCTGGTGCGCAGCGCCGGCGAGGACGACCTGGAGACCGCGGGGACCCGCAGCAACTTCGGCGCGATCCTGGTGCAGCTTGGCGAAATGGACCGCGCTCTGCACCAGTTCGAGATGTCCTTGAGCACCGTCGAAGGCCTGCTCGGCCCGGATCACCTCGAATGCGCCACGCTGCTCAACAACATCGCCTTTCTGTATCAGAGCATCGGCGACGTCGAAACCGCCGTGCCTTTGCTGCAGAGATCTCTGGCGATCACGCGGTCCGCGTCCGGCGCCAGTCACCCCGATACCGCGACCGGCCTCAACAACCTCGGAATGATGATGGTGCAGCAGGGCGCGGCCCAGGACGCGCTGCCCCTGCTTGAGGAGTGTCTGCGCATGCGCTTGAATATGAACGGGGAAGAGCATCCCGACACCTTGCAGTCGCACATGAATTTAGGTCTGGCCCTCCTCGATGTGGGCCGGATCGAAGCGGCCGGCTCCCATTTCAAGGCCGCGGTGCAGGCATCGTCGAAACTGTACGGAGAAGCGCATGCGTTCAGCGCCCGGGCACGCGCCGGTCTCGGCAAATGGTATTGGGATCAGGGAAGATTGCCCGAGGCCGAAATAGAGATGCGTGCCTCCTGGAGTGGCCTCGTCGATATCCACGGCGAAGTCCATCCGCTGTCGCTGGCCGCGGCGCGCAACGTCGGCAATTGCCTGCTGGCGCAGGCGGACTTCGGCGCAGCACGGGACCTGCTCGAAGGCACCCTGCAGAGCCTGGTGCAACTGCTCGGCGCGGATCACCCGGACGTCGTCCTGACGCGTATCTCGCTGGCGGACTGCTTGTATTCGCTCGGTGCCTTCGAGCACGCCCTGCCTCACTATCTCGCCGCCCACTGGGCGACCTCGGGGTTGTTCGACCGGCAGTTCCCGACCATGAGCGAGAGCGCGCGCTTCCAGCTCCTGGCGCGGTGGCCTGATCCCGAAGCCCTGGTGGACTGCACCTTCCGAGCCTCTGCGCCACGCCGGCGCGCCTCCTACGCCGCATTGCTGGACTGGAAGGGCAAGGTGACCCGGATGCAGCGCGCCACCCGGGTGTGGAGCCGGCAACCGGGCACCACCGAACTGCAGCGCAAGCTGGATCAGGTCCAGCAATGGAATCATCAGATCCAGAAGCACGTCCTCAATCCCGATGCTCCTGAATCCATCGAGATCGAGGAGCTCCGCCTGCGCCGTCTGGAACTGGAGCGCGAGATCAATCGCCAGACCGGGCTGGACCGCATCCTTGAAGCTCCCGACACCCACGCGGTGCAACAGGAGTTGTCGGAAACCACCGTGCTGTTAGATTTCCTGGTCGGCAAGGAGGTCTATGTCTGGATCCTGAAGTCGCAGGGGGAACCGCTGTTGCTGCTCCTGGGCGAGACCGAAGCCTTGCGCAAGGAACAGGAATCCCTGCTGCGCAACCGCCTCGCGTTGACCCGTCTGGGGCGTGGTGGACGCACCACCGAAGCGCCCACCCCCGCCGCCGATCGCTTGCGCAACTTCCTGTGGGATCCGATCGCTCCCCACCTTGCCGACGCCGAGCGGCTCCTGATCTGCCCCGATGGCTTTTTGTGCGAACTTCCCTTCGCGGTGATGCAGGACGAGGAAGGGCGGTTCCTGCTGGAGAAATTCAGCATCTCCTATCTGGCCGATGCCGCGCGCCTCGCCCATCTGCCGGCGCCGATGGCGCAAAGCGAGGGCAGCCTGTGCGTGGTCGGCGACGTCAACTATTTTCTGCGTGAGGGTGGCGAGGACCTGGTCCTGGTAGCGGCCGATGCGGTCGGGCGGATCCACACGCGCTGGAATTCGCTGCCCGGTACCCGGCAGGAGCTGCAGGCGCTGCAGGACCTGCTCCGATACGTGCTCCGCTGGAAGACGGAGCGGGTGCGCCTCGAGGGGGGGGCGGCCACCGAAGAAGCGGTGAAGGCCGCGGTCGTCGGCAAACGTTACCTCCACTTCGCCACCCACGCGTATTTCGAACCCGACCACCTGCCCTCCCTGATGGCCGACGGAGCCGCCAAACGCGAGGCGGCACAAACCACCGGCGAAGTCCGGAGAGCGGTGGGCCTGTTGCCCGGCTTCCTCTCCGGGCTGGTTCTCGCCGGCGCCAACCAGATCCCCGCCGAAGGCATGGAGGACGGCTACCTGTCCGCCGAAGAGGTCGGCTTTCTCGACCTCGCGGCCTGTGATCTGGCGGTTCTTTCCGCGTGTGAAACCGCCTTGGGCAGCAGCCGCGCCGGCAATGGCTTGATGAGCCTGCGCCGGGCCTTCGACGTCGCCGGGGCGCGCAGCGTGGTCAGTTCGCTATGGAAGGTCGATGACCGCGACAGCGCCACCCTGATGCGTGACTTCTACACCCACCTGTGGGAGCTCGGTCAAGGCAAGGAAGAAGCGCTGCGCAACGCCCAACTGAAAATGCTCCAGCGCAATCGAGAGAGCGGCGGAGACCCGCGACCATCCTCCTGGGGCGCCTTCGTCCTCAGCGGGGACTGGCGCTGACCACTATTTGTTGGTGTCTTACTCCGCTCCCCGAAGACGGTTCTACTGGCGTTCTTGTGGGCGCGATGGTGTTGGAATTGGGTACCCGACTCCCCCTCATGACCACCAATAGAATCGTCAGTAGAGCCGAAAAAATGCAATGAAGGAAATAAACAAAGCTAATGCAGAGTACCTGGGCGGTAGGATTCCGGATTCTGAGATTGTCCAAGTTGAATGGCGTGGTTCCACGCTGGAATTATGCTTGGCGTCTCAAGTACTAAGGGAGACTGTGATGCTGCGCTTTACAGGCGTGGAATTGTGTAAGGGAGGAAACCTCCGAATGCAGAACGTGGTCAGTGGACTGCTCCTTTTCAGCCATGAGAACCTCACTTCCTATGCAGTTTCCGAGTTGTACGATCTGCAAGGTGACCAGGATGCCGTGATCCAAAACAAGTCCTTTGCGCAACTCCGCGGTCGTCTTGAAAGCGGGGAGATCCAGGCTTGTCTGTTGGACTCAGCAGCCGGTTTGTGGGTGTATCTGGTTTTCGAAAGGGCATACTTTGAAATGCACCATGAAACAAATGACGAGTGAAATGGTTCATTCCATTTCTGTGGCTCTAGCCGCCATGGCGAGTATGACCTGCTCTACCGATGGAACCTTTCGTATGTATTCTCTCGGCACAGGTGCGGCCAGGCGCCGGCCTGGCGCGCATTCGGCCTGCCGCTTAAGCGGTCAGGCCGGCGTCTGGTCGCACCTGTACAAAATAAATCACAACCCCAGCGTCGGCGGGTAAGCGCTGCGAATCCGTTCACGCAAGGGATCAAAGCTGCCCTCGGCAAGAGCATCCCGTATGCGCGCCATCAAACCCACGATGTAATGCAGATTATGAATCGAAACCAGAATCGGAGGCAGCAATTCCTTGGCCTTGAACCCGGCACGCAAAGCCCCGCGCGGAACCCCACTCAAACACGCTGAACACGGACATTCCGGATCCAGCGGGGAACGGTCCGACTTGAACCTGGCGTTGAGCAGATGCAGGCGGCCGTGGTCGGTGAGCGCAGTGGCGAAGCGGCCGGCGCGAGTGGGGAAGACGCAGTCGAAAAGGTCGACGCCGCGCGCCACGCCTTCGATCAGATCAAGCGGAGTGCCGACACCCATTAGATAACGCACCTGGTCTGCAGGCAGATGTCCGGCGCTGTGCTCGACGCCATCCATCATCGCCTGATGACCTTCGCCGACGCTGACGCCGCCGATGGCGTAGCCGTCGAACTGCATCTCGACCAGGGCTTTGGCGCATTGCTCGCGCAGCTCGGCGTGCACGCCGCCTTGCACGATGCCGAACTGCGCCTGGCCGCAGGCGGCGGCGCCGCGCTGATCGTGCAGGTCGCGTTGGATGCGTGCCCACGCCAGGGTGCGCTCGACCGCGGCCTGGCACACCGCGGCGTCGGTGGGCTGGTCGGGGCATACGTCGAGCACCATCGCCACGTCGGCGGCGAGGCCGGCCTGGGTCTCGAAGGCGAGCTGCGGGGTCCAGTCGACCATGCCGCCGTAGACCGGGTGTTCGACCTGCACGCCGTCTTCGCGCACCTTGCCCAGCGCGCCGAGCGAGAACACCTGGAAACCTCCTGAATCGGTCAGCACCGGGCCGTCCCACGCCAGCATGCCGTGCACGCCGCCGAGCTCGCGCACGATTTCAACCCCTGGGCGCGCGTAGAGATGAAAGGCGTTGGACAGCATCATCTCGACGCCCATCGGGCGCATGCGGTCGGGCAGGATGCCGCGCAACATGCCGCGCGTCGCCACCGGCATGAACGCCGGCGTGCTCACACTGCCGTGCGGCGTGTGCAAGCGGCCGAGGCGCGGTCCGGTGGCCGAACCCTGGAGCAATTCGAAACGGAAGGTCAACGCGGCGCGGGGGTGGACAGCAGTGTCAGCTGGGCGCCGGGATAATAGTGCCGCAGGATGTCCTTGCACGAGGCACCGTCGCGCGCGCGCTGCAGCGCTCCTGACTGGCACATGCCGATGCCATGTCCGTGCCCGCGGCCGCGCACCTCCAGGGTGCCGTCGCTGCGCGGGTCCATCGAGGTCAGATAGGCCGAGCGCAGGCGCAGTTCCTGGCGCAAGCGCTCACCTGGCAGTTCGCGCCCCTGCTCCGGACCGACCAGCTTGGCGCGCAGAATGCGGCCGCCGGGATCGCGCTCCAGCACCTGCAGACTGGTCAGGTGGGTGCCCAGGCCGAGGCGGTCGGCGATCTGGTCGAGGCGCTCCGCCGGAATCAGGTCGCTCCACGCCGACAGCGCTCCGTGGACCTGGTCGTCGCTGCCGCCGAGCACCGGACTGGCGTCGAAACCAGACGGCCCGGCGGGACTGGTGTGGCCGCCACAGTCGGCGTGGAAATACGCCGGCACCAGTTCACCCTTGCGCGTGAGGATGCGGCCGCGCGTCGCCGCCACCGCGGCGCGCGCGGCGCGCGTTTCAAAGTCGAGCGATAGAAAGCGCTGGTCGGCGGCGGTGGAAGCCAGCTCGCTGCGACCTTGCGCCAACTGATACAGCGCGTAGGTGCGCGCCGCCACCGCTTGCGCCTGCAGTGCCTCGGCGATGCCGGGAGTGGCGGTGGCCATCTCGCCGGTGACCACGCCGAGCACGTAGTCCTCGAGCGGCAGTTCCAGGATCAGCTTGAGACGTTGCAGACGCCCGCGGCGGCGTTCGCTGTAGAGATGCAAACGCCCGCGGTAGCGCTGGGTGCCGACCACCAGGGCGTCGTCGCCGAAGGTGCTCAGCAGCAGATGGTCGACCTCGGACTGCCAGCCGCCGACCGAGGCGCCTTGTGGTTCGGCACGGATCCAGCTGCGCATGCCGCTGCCGCGCGCCAGCACCTTGCCCTGCGGCGACGCCAGCTGCCAGGCGCCGCGGATGTCGAGCTCGACCGCTTCGTCGGCGTTCAACTCCAATAACCTGACCTGCACCAGCGGATTGCGCGGACGCGCGCGCGCTGCGGCGTCGAGACCGTCGCCACGCTGCAGCCACGCCAGCGCACTAAGCGCGGCGGCACACATCAGGAAGGTGATCCCGGCGCGTTGACGAGGAGAGGCGCTCATCCGGGTGCGGGGTTCAACAGACGCCGGCCGGCGTCGAGCAATACCCGGCCCTGCGGCGTACGCGCGATCAGGCCTTGGCGGATCAGCCATGGCTCGAGCACATCTTCAATGGTGTCTTCGGCCTCGCCGATGGCGACGGCCAGGGACTTCAAGCCGACCGCGGTGCCACCCGACTGCGCCAGGCAGGCGAGCAGGCGCAGGTCGGCGCGCTCCAGGCCGTTGGCGTCGATGCCGAGCAGATCAAAAGTGCGGTCGAGCACCGCAGCGCTGATGCGGCCATTGTTCTCCAACTGCGCGACGTCGCGCGCGCGCCGCAGCAGACGGTTGGCGATGCGCGGCACCCCGCGTGCGTGCTCGGCCAGGCGCTGGCAGGCGTCGGCGTCGAGGACCACCGCGAGCAGTGCGGCCGAACGCTGCAGGATCTGCGCTAGAGAGGCGACGCTGTAGGGCTCGAAGCGCACCCCGTGGCCGAAGCGCGAGCGGAAGGCGGCGGTCAGCAGCCCTTCGCGGGTGGTCGCGCCGACCAGGGTGAAGGGCTTGATATCGAGCTTCAGCAAGCGCGCGTGCACTCCCTGGTCGAGGGTGAACTCGATCTGGAAGCGCTCCATCGCTCCGTACAGATACTCCTCGACCACCCGCGGCATGCGGTGGATCTCGTCGATGAACAGGATCGAACCGGCCTCGAGCTGGCTGAGGATGCCGACCAGATCCTTGGCGCGTTCCAGCGCCGGGCCGCTGGTGACGCGTAGCGGGGCACCGATCTCGGCGCCGAGGGCGAAGGCCAGGCTGGTCTTGCCGAGCCCGGGAAGGCCCGAGAATAGCAGGTGCTCGAGCACTTCGTCGCGCTCGCGGGCGGCGCGGATCATCAACCGCAACGGCTCCAGCAGGGTCTCCTGGCCGAGGAACTCGGAGAAGTCGTGCGGCCGCAGGCCGCGTTCGAAGTCCTCTTCTCCGTTGGCGGTGGAGCCGGTGGCAAAGGCCGAGGGCGCATCCATGCTGCCATTCTGCCCGCGGCAAAGAGCGGAATCCAAGCCCGGCCCCAGGAAACAATCTCGCTGGTGCATCGGGAATCAGTATCTGGTGCGGGCGCCCAAGCTAAGATGGGGGCCCCCGGAAGGCCGTGCGTCACCGCACAGCATCGTGCGAGCCCCCCTGATCCCAGGACTGGTCGCGGCTAGAAGGGGATGGCATGATTGTTGCCCCCTACTGGATGGGCTGGGTCCTTCTACCCCCCAGGAACCGCATGAAAAATCACCTGATCCTGATCCTCGCTGCTGCAGGCCTCCTTTTGGTGCCGGCTTGCGGCCCCGGCGGCAATTTCCTTTCGGAAGACAAGAACGCCAAGGATTCGAGCATGAAGATCCTCGCGGTCAGCAACGGTTTCGGCCGCCTGCTGCCCCACGTGATCTTCGAGCCGCTGCCGGATGGTTCGCCGTCGCAGCAGCCGCGCGAGATCCTCAGCATCGACGACCTCATCGAGGCGCGCCCTTCCGATCTCAACCCGGTGCTGCCTCCAGCCACCTGGCGGGTCCAGGTCGACGAGGAAACCGCCGAGGTCTTCCCGGTCAACGTGGCCGGCAACCTCGCCAACCACTTCATCGCGGTCGAGTTCTCGCGTTCGGTCGACGTCAATTCCCTGCTGGCATCTGGCGCCGGAGCCTCGCTCAACAGCGGGCTGACTGGTGCGGTGTCCTTCGTCGCCTACGATCAGGCAACCGGTTTCTCCGAGCCTCTGGTGGGGCGCGCTTTCGTCAACGGCTCGACCTTCGCTGGGATTCCCGCTGAATTCGAGAAATGGGTGGGCAAGGTCGATGGCGACCTGAACCGCGTCAAGGCGCTGGTCTCCGAGGCGATCGGATATCCGGGCACCGATGACAGCCCGATCGTCCCGAACGGCGCTTTCCAGAATGCCGGCCAGTTCATCAACCCGCGCACGTTGTTCTTTGTCATCGATACCGACGACGATCTCAGCACCTACGAGGCACTGCCGCTGGGCAAGGTCATCCGCGTGGTCATCAGCGATGCGGTGCGCGACACCCGCGGGCGCCGCCTCGCCGAATCCGGTGTCGCCACCTCCAGTGTCGACGCCGACGCTCTGGCGCCGCAGCTGCTCCTCGACGGAGTGGGGGGCACTCCCATCACCACGCCGACCGACCTGTCGGTCGACGTCGCCTGCGATACTTTCATCCGCTGGTCCTTCGATGAGTCGTGCCAGCCGCACTCGGTCGGTCCGCTACCGGACGTGGTTCCTCCGGCGCTGTCCAACGAGTTCACCGTCGAGTTCCTGCCGCCGGTCCCCGAGGGCATCGATCCTCCTGGACAGGCCTTCCAGCTTCCCTACACCATCCTGCCAATCAGCCCGTTTGACTTCACCTCCTTCGAGGTGATGCCGTCGGTGGCCTTCCCCGGCAAGGACCCGTTGGGTGCGACCTCGGCGGTCACCGTCAGTTACTTCCATAACGCCGCCGAAGACCTGTTCGGCAACCGTGACGACCTGTCCACCGACACCACTTCGATCTCCTTCACGGTCGGCAGCGGCTGCCCCTCGCTGGTCAATGCGCCGGTTGCCCCGGGCGCGATCCTGGCTGCCTCCAACGGCGGCGGCTCGAGTTCCGGTCTGCGCGTCATCGACCTCGACGGCACTGGCCAGGGCACCGGCGACCCCACCCACGACGAGCTCAACCCGCTCTACAACGTCACTTTCAACGAAGACGGTGACCCGATCGAAGGCGACGTCTCCAAGTTCCCCTTCAACCCGAACCTCGGCGTGCAGGACCTGTTCCCGCCGCTGAACCGCGACTTCACCACCATCGCCGGTGGCAGCCGCGGGGTGTTCACCCTGACTCAGAACTCTTCGCTGACCACCCAGCTGGTCAGCGGCAGTGTGGTCGGCACGGTCACCGACATGATGATCGGCCACCCGCTCGACATCGCCTTCAACAACTTTGATTGCCTGTCGGGTGGCAAGAACAACTGCGCCAGTGCGGCTCTGCAGCTGCACCCGGCCACCGCCCAGCGCCTGCCGGGCAACTCGATCCAGTACGCGCCGCACCCCAACCCGCCGCGCCTGCAGCTGTCGCCCTCGTGCTTCGCGCCGTTGATCCAGACCGAGGAGCCGACCTTCGGCGACCAGAACCGCGACGGCAACTTCGCCACCAACCTGCTGATCACCGGCGACGCCTTTGGCACCATCGGCGGCAACGGTCCGAGTGGTCTGCTGACCCGCTCGCCTACCTACAACGGCGCCAACTTCTACGGTCCGGCACCGTCGGCACAGGCTTGCCCGACCTTCACCCTGCGCCAGCAGGTCGGCCACTTCCTTTACGTGGCCGATACCGCCAACGACCAGATCATGGTCCTGAACAGCAACCGCATGACGGTGCTGGACACCATTCCGGTGTCGGACCCGGTTGACATGGCCCTGTCCCCGGACATGAACACCCTGGCGGTCTCCAACCGCGGGACCTCGACGCTGACCCTGATCGATACCGATCCCTTCTCGGCCAACTTCCATACCGAGTTGAAGAAGGTGTCGTTGATCGACAAGATTGACAACCGCCGCGGCCTCGGTCCGACCGAGGTGGTGTGGCAGCCCGACGACGAAGACATCCTGGTGGTGTGCGAGCGCTCCAACTCGGTGGCCTTCGTTTCCACCGGCGACTTCGAAGTGCGCAAGATCATCCCTGGCGTGGCCCAGCCGCGCTTGATCAGCGTGTCCAACCGCGACCTCGGCGTCGGCTTCGCGACCGGCCTCTACTACGCCTACGTGGTGAGTGCCACCGGAGCGATGTCGGTGTTCGAGTCTGGCCCCGATGGTCCCCAAGGCATCGGCTACGACGACTTCATCGGTCAGGTGCAGTTGGAGGGTCAGTCTGGGTTCACCTCTCCGTCGGTGCTGCAGCCCAATCCGGGTTCGATCACCCACGGTGCCTACGTTGCCTACCGCGAAGGTTCCGATGGTGCGGTCTCCGAGGTCCACCTGAAGTCCTCTCCGGCCGGGCAGCGCTCCCTGTCGGCGAGCGCCTTCAATCCGGACCCGAACTTCCGGGCCAAGGAATTCGCCATCAACCGCAGCTGGACCGGGACCAACATCTCCTCGGCTTCGATCGTCGACCTGGCCCTGGACGACCTCACCAACCTGGGTGACCTGATTGCCTTCCGCAGTTTCCTCACCGGGGGTGCGCCGATCCTGCACTCCTCCAAATCGATGTTCCGCACCGGTGGCGGAGCGACCGGTCCGGTGAGCACTCCGCGCTTCCTCTTTGTCGCCAACGCCAACGGCCGCGTCGACGTGATCGACCTCGAGAAGGGCACCCCCTTCGTCGATCCGATCCGCCTGCCTGGCGTGCGCGTTCTGGCGCATTACTGGCGTCAGTAAAGCGCCTTGCGATCGGCGAGAAGGCGGCCTGCGGGCCGCCTTCTCTTTTTTTGTCCTGCGGCTTTCCGCCTGGGGGCCCGAGGCCCGATAATCCTGCCACCATGGCGGCTCCACCCGGTTCCGAAGTCCAGGCGATGTTCGCGGAGATCGCTCCACGCTACGACCTGCTGAACCGGGTGCTCTCTTTTGGCATCGACCGGCGCTGGCGCGAGACCGCGCGCCGGCGGCTCGATCTGGCTCCCGGGCAGGACCTGCTTGATCTATGCTGCGGCACAGGGGATCTGGCGCTGCAATTCGCACGTCATGGAATCCGCGTGCTGGGGGCAGACTTCACCGCGCCGATGCTGCCGCTGGCGCGGGCCAAGGCCGAGCGCCGCAACATCGCCGCGCGGTGGGTGCGGGCCGATGCGCAATCCTTGCCCTTTGCCGCCGCGAGTTTCGATGCGGTCACCATCGCTTTCGGCATCCGCAACGTCGAAGATCCGCAGCGCGCGCTGGCCGAATGCCAGCGGGTCCTGCGGCCGGGCGGGCAGCTCGCGGTGCTCGAATTCTTTGCCGTTGAGGGCCGCCTGTGGGGCCCGTTGTTCCGTTTCTATTTCCGCCACCTGCTGCCGCGGCTGGCGTGGCTGGTGCGCGCCGGGCGCGGCGGCGCCTACCGATATCTGCCCGAGAGCGTAGACGGCTTCGCCCGTCCCGACGGCTTCGCCCAATGGATGTCGGCGGCTGGTTTCGAGGAGGTCAGCGACCAGCCCTTGAGTGGCGGAGTGGCGCGCCTTTTGATCGGACGCACCGCGGACGCCGCCGCAACAACGGCGCGCTGCACCGCGGACGCCGCCGCAACAACGGCGCGCTGCACCGCGGACGCCGCCGCCGCCGAAGCCGCGGAGGACGCCAAGGAGGGTGGCCCATGAGCCGCGAAGAGTGGCAGCGCATGAGCCTGGCGCGGCGCGATCCGGCGGTGAACTACCTGCTGCTGCTGCCGCTGGCGCTGATTCACCTTTCCGGGCGCCGCCCCGGCCAGGGTGGTGCTTTCGCTCTCATCGAGCAGGCGCTGGCTCCCTTGGGTGGTGCCGGCGTGTGGTTGTTGAGCGGCCTGCTTGCGGTGGTCTTCGTCTGGTCGGTGGGCCGCATCCGCCTGCTCGGTCTGCCGTGGCGTGGCGGTGGCGTGCTCCTGGTGGCCGAGGGGGTGCTCTGGGGGCTGCTTTTGGCCCCCGTCCTGCGCTGGCTGACGGCGCTGGTGTCGCAGGCAATGACGCGGCCGCTGGCGCTGGAATGGTCCGAAGTCCATGCGCGTCTGTCGCTGGCCGCCGGGGCTGGCCTATACGAAGAGATCCTCTTCCGCGCCATCCTGTTGAACGGCCTCTACATCCTTTTTGGCGGCTTCTTCGGTGCCCTCGCCTCGCGCGGGGCAGCGCGCACCTTTTCCTTCGGCCTGGCCCTGCTGGTGTCCTCGCTGCTGTTCTCGCTGGCCCACGCCCTTGGTGACGAGGAAGCTCTGCAGGCCGGCCCCTTCATTTTCCGTCTGCTCGCCGGCGCGCTGCTCGGCGCGCTTTTCGCCGGGCGCGGACTGGCGGTGGTGGCCTACGCCCACGCCGCCTACGATGCCCGGATCCTGTTATGACCCATCCGCCGAACAGCGCTCGCCGCATCTTGCTCGCCGTCAGCGGCGCCTCGGGCGCGCTCTATGCGGTGCACACTCTGCGTATGCTGGTCGACGCCGGCGTCGCCGTCGATCTGGTCTATTCGGCGGCCGCGCGCCGCGTGCTGACCGAAGAGACCGAGCTCACTTTTGAACGCGATGCGCGTGCGTTGCTTCGGCCTGACCAGTCCTGTGACCGGGTGCGGGTGCACGACCACGCCGACATCGGCGCCCCGCCCGCATCGGGCACCGCGCTCGGCGACAGCGTGGTGGTGGTGCCGTGTTCGCTCAGCACCCTCGCCGGCATTGCCCACGGATCCGCAGCCAACCTGACCGAACGCGCCGCGCAGGTGGCGCTGAAGGAGGGCCGCCGACTGGTGCTGGTGCCACGCGAAACCCCGCTCGGCCGCAGTCACCTCGACGCGATGAGCCGCCTGGCCTGGGCCGGGGCGGTGATCCTGCCGGCCGCGCCGGGTTTCTACCACCGCCCACAGACCGTCGCCGACCTGGTCGACTTCGTCAGCGCCAAGATCCTGCGCGTATGCGGAGTGGAGCAGGACCGGGTACCCGCCTGGGACGGCGGCACCGGAGGCCCCAGCGGCGCGGAGGCGGTGAGCGGACCAGAGTGAGCCAATTCCGCCGCAGCCTGACGATGATCAAGTTCGAGCACAGCGTGTTCGCGCTGCCCTTTGCGCTGTCCGGTGCCTGGATCGCCGCCGCCGGCCTGCCGCCGTGGCGCGACCTGCTTGGCATCGTCGTCGCCGCGGTGGCGGCACGCTCCGCAGCGATGGCCTTCAACCGCCTCAGTGACCGCGACGTCGACGCCACCAACCCGCGCACCGCCACGCGCGAACTGGTCACCGGAACCCTGAGTCCGGGCTACACAGCGGTATTCACCGCGGTCAACGCTGCGCTGTTCATCGCCACCTCGTTCTGGCTGGCGCCGGTGTGCGGTTGGCTGTCGCTGCCGGTGCTGGTCTTGCTGCTCGGCTACTCGCTGCTCAAGCGCTTCACCTGGTTGTGCCACCTCGGCCTCGGCCTGGCCCTCGCCTGCGCCCCGGCAGGTGCGTGGCTGGCGGTGAGCAAGGACTTCCTGCCCGGGTGGGGAGTGCCGCTGTGGATCGGCGCCGGAGTGGTGGCGTGGGTGGCCGGATTCGACGTCCTCTATTCGATTCAGGACATCCAGCACGACCGCAATGAAGAACTGCGCAGCCTGCCGGCGCGCTGGGGGGCGCGGCGCGCGCGCCAGGCGGCATTGCTGCTGCATTTCGCAGCCGTGGCGCTGTTCGCGGTCGCCGGAGAACTCGGCGGGCGCGGCTGGGCCTACCACACCGGGGTCGCCGGGATGGCTGCCCTGCTCGGACTGCAGCACCTGTTGCTGCGCGGCGGGCGCGACGACCGCGTGCCGCTGGTTTTCTTCCGCGTCAACGCCTGGGTCGGGCTGGTCTATTTCAGCGGCTTGCTGCTCGATCTGCACTGGACCGGGCCGGGCGCTAGGCTGGGTGCATGAGCGCCGCTCGCCGCAAATCCGCCCGCGCTCCCGACCCCGGCACGGTGTGCCGGGAATTGTGCGCGGCGGCGGCCCAAGGCGAACTGCCGCCCCTGCTGCTGCTCACCGCTCCTGTGCGCGGCGAAGAAGAGCCCTGGTTCGGCGAGCGCATCCTCAGCCAGGTGCGCGAGTGGGCGCGCGCTCAGAGCGACCTCGACCTGATGGACTGCGACGGCGGTTCGCCCGACTTCGACTCGACCAGCGTCGAAGCCTTCCTCGGTGCGCCGGGTCTGTTCGGCGGCGAACGCCTGCTGGTCTTTGGCCGCGCCACCAAGGCCCTGCAGAAGGCACCGGCCCTGGCGCCGGCGCTGGCCCAGGCTGCTGCGCGCGCAGACGGACCGCGCGCGATCGTGATCCAGGCCGGTGGCTCGGGAGCCTCCAAAGCGGTGCAAGCGCTGACCGCCGCCAAGGTCGGCCGCGTCGAGCGCTTCCGCCGCCTGTACGCCGATCCGCCGCCGTGGCGCCCGCACGACCAGGACGCCAGCGAAGCCGCCGGCTTTGTCCAGGCCGAAGCCGCCGCGCGCGGACTGCGCTTTGCCGCCGGGGCCGCCGGAGCCCTGGTGCAGCTGGCCGGCGGGCGTCCGGGTGCGTTGGTGCAGAGCCTGGAGCACTTCGAACTGCTCGGTCTCGAAGGCATCGGCGTCGAGCAGGTGCGCGAGGTCGCCGCGCACGCCGCCGAGGGCAGCGCCTTTGACTACGCCGAGGCGGTGCTCGACGGCGACGGCCGCCGCGCGCTGCGCTGTCTGCAGCAACTGCGCTGGCGCGGCCTGCGCACCTGGGACGGCAAGCGGCTGGGCCCGCGCGACGCCTACTCGATGGTCTTCGCCGTGACCAGCAAGCAGCGCTCGCAGCTGGCCGCGGTGCGCGCCGCGCTGGATGCCGGCGGCGATTTTTCGGCGGCGTGCAAGGGCGCCGGCCTGCCCGCCGGGGGGCCGCCGGCGCAGCGCATGCGCACCCGCCTCGACCGCTGTGACGGCGAACACCTCGATCGTGTGCTGCACGCTCTGCACCAGGCCGAACGCCACCTCAAGGTCGAGGGTTGGAGCCGCGGTCTGGCGGTGCTCGAACAGCTCGCCGTGAGCTGTCACCGGAGTCCGCGCCGTGCCTGAACCTCCGTCTCCATCGTCTTCGCGCCCGCCCGCCGTGCCTGATTCCTCCGCTTCGACCGCCCCCTCGATCCAGCGCCTCGAGGCGCGGGTGATCGACCAGATCGCCGCCGGCGAGGTCGTCGAGCGGCCCGCCAGCGTGGTCAAGGAACTGGTCGAAAACGCCATCGACGCCGGCGCTCACAACATCGAGGTGCGTCTGCAAGAGGGCGGCATGCGCCGCATCGAGGTACGCGACGACGGCCTCGGCATCGCCGCCGCCGACCTGCCGCTGGCGCTGACCTCTCATGCCACCTCCAAGCTGCGCCAGGTCGGCGACCTCGAAGCGATCGCCTCGCTCGGCTTTCGCGGCGAGGCGCTAGCGTCGATCGCCTCGGTCAGCCGGTTGGAACTGGTGTCGTGGCCGGCCGGGCAACAAGATGCTGCCAGCCTGCGTAGCGACTACGGGCATCTCGGCGAAGTGCAGGCCGCGGCGGGCGCGCGCGGCACGCGCCTGGTGGTCGAAGATCTGTTCGCCCAGACCCCGGCGCGGCTCAAGTTCCTCAAGCGCCCGGCCACCGAACTGGCGCATTGCGCGGCGTGGGTCGAACGGCTGGCCTTGAGCCACGTCGGCGTCGGCTTCCGCGTCGAGCATCAAGGGCGCTGCCTGCTCGAAGTCGCTGCCGACGCCGACCTGGCAGCGCGTTGTGCGGCGGTCTACGGCGCCGGCCTGGCCGACAACATGGTCGCCATCGAGCACCGCAACAGCGGCGTGCAGCTGCAGGCGCGGGTCGGCCCGCCCGAGTCGGCGCGCCGCGACGCGCGCCGCGTCAACGTATTCCTGAACGGACGCTGGGTGCGCGACCCGCGCCTGCTGCGCGCGGTGCGCGAGGGGGTGCGCGAATTCGTGCCGCTGGGCCATTACCCGACGCTTTATCTGGCGCTGTCGGTAGCCCCCGACCGCGTCGACGTCAACGTGCATCCGCAAAAGACCGAGGTGCGTTTCCGCGACGAGCGGCTGATTTTCGGCAGCGTGGTGCGCGGCCTGCAAGAGGGCCTGTCGCGGGCGCAGTGGGCCACCCGTGCGGCCGGCCCGGTCGGCTCGCCGCCGCCGCGGTGGCGGCCAGGGAGCAGAGTGAGCCCGCCGCAGTCTTCCCTGCCGCCCGGCCTTGGTGCGGGCGACACTCGCGGCGCCCCCGGCAGCGGTGGCTGGCGTGATCCGGCCCCGCCGTCGGTGGTGGGTGAAGGAGGCCAGGCAGAGGCCGTCAGCCTGCCCCTGGACACGCCTGCGGGCAGCGGCGGCGGGCGCGTCCTGTCGGTGGCCAAGACCTATCTGGTGCGCGAGGTTGAAGGCGGCCTCGAAATCCTCGACCAGCACGCGCTGCACGAACGCGTCAATCTCGAGGAACTGCGCCAGGAAATCCGCCAGGGGCAGGTGGTGACCCAGCCGTTGCTGGTGCCGGTGCTGGTCGAGGTCGGCCGCGTCGAGCTGGCGCTGCTGCTCGACAAGGCCGATACCCTGCGCGCCCTCGGCGTGGAGGTCGAGGCCTTTGGCGACCACACTCTGGCGATCCGTTCGGTGCCCGCGCGTCTGACCCGGCTGGTGCCGGAGAAGCTGCTCGACGATCTGCTCGAGATCGCGCGCGAGCAGCGCGCCGCCAGCCCCGAGAAGCTGGCCGAAGAAATGCTGTACTCGATGGCCTGCCGCGGCGCGGTGATGGCCGGCGACCGGCTGCAGGAAGAAGACCTGCAAGGACTGCTGCGCCGTGGTGCGCACCTGCCGCAGGACCGCACCTGCGCCCACGGCCGCCCGGTACGCGTGTTCCTGTCGCTCGAAGATCTGGAAAAGGCCTTTTACCGGCGCGTCTGAATGCGCGCGGTGTCGCGCCAGACGAAACTGCGGATCTCGAAGCTGCGCAGCGGATCGAGCGGTTCAAAGCTGCGCATCTGGTCGATGAAGCCCGGCAGCAGCCGGCCGTCGAAGTTGCGGTAGTCGCCGAAGGAGAACAACTGCGGAGGCGGTGGCGGCGGGGGCGGCAGGCTTTCCTCGGCGCCCTTTTTCGGCGGCGGCGGCGGCGCCTGCAGCAGCAAACGTTCGGGAAGCTCCTGGCCAGCGCGCACGCCCAGGCGGAAGGTCCAGGATTCGCGCCCGCGGCGCAGCTGGCCGGACAGCTCAGTGCCTTTCTCACCCTTGGCCAGGCGCAGGCCGGTGGCGCGTTTCTGCAGGCGCTCGAAGTCGAACAGCAGCAGGAAGTCGCCGCACAGGTCGATCGACTCGTCGATCGCGGCGCGGTCCTGCTGGTATTCGCGTGGGCCGAGATCGACCAGACTGCCGTCTTCCTGGCGCAGCCAGTACCCCTCGGCGTCGAAGCCCTTTTCGACCTTGGCGCCGGCACGCGCCGAATCCGCGATCGACATCAGCAGTTCGCCCAGATCGGGGTGGTAGGCGAGGACCACGTCGGCCTCGCGCGCGCCGCTGGCGTCGAAATCGCGCAGATGGATCTTCATTTCGAAGGCGCTGACCGCAGGCAGCTCCGCGGTGGCCCGCTGGGCGGCGACCATGGCCGCCAGGAAACGCTCGGCGGCGGGATCATTGGCCGCCGGCTGCGCCTCGCTGGGGGTGCCCTGGGTGGCCACCTCGGGCTCCTGGACGGTGGCCTGGGTCGCCACCTCGGGCTCCTGGAGGGTGCTTTCCGGGATCTGGACCGATGGCGTAGGCGGCGGCTCCTGGAGCGCGGCCAGGGGCAGCGGCAGGCAGGACAGGAATGCCAGGAATGGCGGCAGCAAAAGGGCAATCATGGTGAATCTGGTGGCCTCCGGTCCTAGCATACGGGCCGGATGTCGCCATCACAGACGCTTCCTGATCACCTCGAGCTGGCGCCCGAGGTCCACCTGCTCACCCTGCCCGAGCCGCGCTTCAAGCGCGTGCTGCTGCAGGTGCATTTCGAGCGACCGCTCGACGCCGACACGCCGGCACGCAGCCTGCTGGCGCAGGTGCTGCAGCAGGGCAGCGCGGCGTATCCCTCGCGGCGCGCGCTGGCCCGGCGCCAGGAAGAACTGTTCGGCGCCGGAGTCGGCCTCGACAGCGGCCGGGTGGCGGAAAGCAGCATGCTGAGCCTGACCTGTGGCTGCGTCGGCGAGCGCTTTCTGCCGCAGGGTGAAAAGATCCTCGCGGACGTGCTCGGCCTCGGGCGGGAACTGCTCGAGGCGCCGTTGCGCGGCGCCGGTGGCAGCGCCTGCGACGCCGACGTCTTCGCCCGCGAACAGGCGCAGATGCTGCGCCAGATCGACGCCCGGAGCGATGATCGCTCTGCCTACGCCTTCTACCAGTTCGTGCGTCAGATGTGCGCCGACGAGCCCTTCGCGCGCTTCACTCTCGGAACTCGTGCCGAAGCGCTGGCGCTGCAGCCCGACGACCTGGAACGGGTGCGCACCGATCTGCTCGCGCGCGCCGCGGTGCAGGTGGTCGCCGTCGGTCCTTTCGACCGCGGTGCCTTGCGCGCCCAGCTGCAGGAGTGGTTCGCCAACTCAGGGGCCAACTTAGGTGGCGGCGCAGATTGCAGCAACAACCGCGGCGGAGATTCCGGCGGAGGCGCGCCGCCTGCCGACCCCAGCCGCCGCGAGGTGGTAGCGCGGCCGCAGCCGGTGACCCCCGGGGCCTTGCGCGAATTTCACCAACAGATGTCGATCGACCAGGCGCGCCTGCTGCTCGGCTTCCGCTTCCCGGCGCCGCAGGACGCGTGCGCCATGGAGGCGATGGTGCTGGCCAACGCGGTCTACGGCGGCGGTCTGCACGGCCGCCTGTTCCAGGTGGTGCGCGAACAGCGCTCGCTGGCCTACGGTATTTCCTCCTCGCCCTATCTGGTCAAAGGATTGATGGTGGTCTCGGCGGGCATCGACGCGGCTGCCCACGCCGGGGTGCGCGACGAGGTCCTGCACCAGGCCGGCGAGATGGCCGCCGGGCGCATCGAAGAACAGGAGCTGGCGATGGCCAAGGCCTCGATCCTCAATGGTCTGCGCGGGCTGGGCGACTCCGCCGGCAGCCTGGCGCGCTTCCATCTGCGTGAATTCCGCCTCGGTTTCCAGCGCAGTCCGGAGCAGCGGGCGGCGCAGATCGACGCGGTGGAATTGGACCAGGTCGCCGCTGCGGCCTCGACCTGGCAGGCCGACTGTTCCTACCTGCTCAGCGGCGATGATGGACCGGCCTCGGCGGCGACCAGCAGCGAAGAGGTGTCGGCATGAAGATCCTGCAACAGATCCGCGAGGCGCGCATGGACGAAGAGGTGATCGTCGCCGAAGCCGCTTCCGGCATGCGCGTGGCGGTGGCGCGCAAGCCCGGCTACTCGACCGCCGCGGGCTATTTCGGCTTGCGCTTCGGCAGCAACGACGTGCGCTTCCGCTCCCCTGAGGGGGGAGAGGTGCAGGTGCCCGAGGGCAGTGCGCACTATCTGGAGCACAAGCTGTTCGAAGGGCGCGAGGAGAAGGTGTTCGACCGCTTCGGCAAACTCGGCGCCGACTTCAACGGCGGCACCGGCTTCTCCAGCACCTCCTATTACTTCGTCAGTTCGGGCGCCTTCGCGCCGTGTCTGGAGGTGTTGCTCGATTTCGTCCAGCATCCGATGATCACCGAAGAACGGGTCGACAAGGAGCGCGGCATCATCGAACAGGAAGTGCGCATGTACGAAGACGCGCCCGAGTGGCGCGGGCATTTCCTGCTCCACCGCGCGCTCTACCACCAGCACCCGATCCGCGTTTCGCCGGGCGGGCCGGTGTCCGAGGTGCGGCGTACCACCGCCGCGCACCTGCGCGCGTGCTTCGACGCCTTCTATCGACCGCACCGCATGTGCCTGGCGCTGGCCGGCGACTTCGATCCGCAGCAGGTGCTCGACTGGGTCGAACAGTGGGCCGATCCGGCGCGGCCGGGCCAGCCGCTGTCGCTTGCTCCTGAGGAACCGGCCACGCCGGCCACCGACTGGCTCGAAGAGGAGTTTGCGGTCAGCCGCCCACACGTGTGGCTGGGCTGGCGCGAGGGTGGTGGCCCGGGGCTTGGCCGCCCACTGCTGCAGCAGCGCGTACTCAGCGGCCTGGCGATGGACCTGCTGTTCGAGGACTCGAGCGTGGTCCACGAGGCGCTGTATCGCGAGGGTGTCATCGACGACAGCTTTGGCGCCCATTCCTCCTACGACCACGACTGGGGCTACGTCTCGGTGCAGGGTCTGAGCGATGATCCCGAGCGCTTCGCGGCACGCCTGCGCGAGGAGGCCGCGCGCTTCGCCGCCGAGGGTCCGCTGGCGGCCGATTTCGAGCGCGTGCGCCGTGCCGCCTGGGGCGCCACCGTGAGCGGTTGCCAGACGCCGGCCTCGCTGGCCGGCAGCGTGCTGCACAGCCTGCTCGCCGAGGTCGAGCCGTTCGAGTACCTCGACGTGCTCGCCGGAGTGCGCCGCGAAGACGTCGCCGAGTGGGCCGCGCGGGTGCTCGATCCGGCGCAGTCGGCGGTGGCGGTGCTGCGCCCGCCGAAGTGATGCCGGAGCCGCGGCGTTACTTCCTGCTCGGGCCGACCGCCTCGGGCAAGACCGCGGTGGCGCTGCAACTGGCGCCGCGTCTGGGTGCCGAGATTCTGTCGCTGGATTCGATGCTGGTCTACCGCGGCATGGACCTCGGCACCGCCAAGCCCACTGCCGAGGAGCGCGCCGCGGTGCCTCACCACCTGCTCGACCTGGTCGGGCCCGAGGACGAATTCTCGGTGGCGCGCTGGTTGGAGTACGCTGGCCAGGTCGAGCAGGATCTGGCCGCGCGCGGCCGCGCGGCGCTCTACGTCGGCGGCACCAACCTCTACCTGAAGGCATTGACCGCCGGCCTGCTGCACGGCGCCGAGGTGAGCGCCGAGGTGCGCCGGCAAGTGCGCGAGGAAGGTGCCAGCGAGGGTGGTTTGGAGCGCTTGCGCGAGGAGTTGAAGTCGGTGGATGCGGCGAGCTTTGCACGAATCCACCCGAATGACCGCAAACGTTTGCTGCGCGCAATCGAAATGTATCGTGCCACCGGCCGGCCGCTGAGCCAGTGGCAGGAACAGTGGGCCGGCAAGCCGGAAATCGGTGCCGCCGCGGTCGCCCTGCTCTGGTCGCGCGAGGTCCTGCGCCGGCGTGTGGAAGAACGCTTCGACCAGATGCTGCAACACGGCCTGCTTGACGAGATCGACCGCATCCGCGCGACCGGCGGCTTCGGCCCGACCGCCGCCAAAGCGCTGGGTTACCGGCAGATGCTGAGTCATCTCGAAGGCGCTTGCAGCCTGGAGCAGGCGGGTGAGCGCGCTGTTACCCTCACCCGCACCTATATCCGCCGCCAGATGACCTGGCTGCGCTCCTTTCCCGACCTGCACTGGGTCGGGATGGAAGATCCAGACTCGATGCCGCGCCCGCTGGCGAGCGTGGTGGACGAGGCCGAGGCCGCGCTGCTCGGCCGACCAACCCCGGAATAGAGAACCATGACAGACCCATCCGATTTCAAAGGCTCAGGAGGCGGCTGGAGGAATCCTCCGCGACCGCCGCGACCGCCGGGTTCCGGCGGACCCGAGTTTCCCAAGCTTCCCTTCAACAAGCCGCCGCGCAAGGTGATGATCATCGGCGGCATCATCCTCGTCTTTTTGCTGGTGGTGGTTGGCGCCCTGGTCAGTGGCCGTGGCGGCATCGTCGAGATCTCCGACCGCGAGGTCGCGGTGATCGTCAACTACATGACCGGTAGCGAGGAGATCGTCGACCGCCCCGGCTACAAGATCTTCTTCCCCTTCACCCAGCAGGCGTTCAAGTTCGACAAGTCGCCGCAGACCTTTGTCATGAGCGGGGATCGGGACATCGACAACAACCACGTGCGCAAGCTGACCGTGCGCGCCAGTGATGGTTCGAGCTTCTGGTTCGAGAAATTGTCCATCCAATACTCTCTCCGTCCTTCAGCCGCCAACATCATTCTTAATGACTCTGGTGACGGTGAATCCTTCAAACAACAATGGGTGCGCACCTTCGCCCGTTCGATCCTGCGCGACGAATTCGGCAAATACTCGGCTGAAGAAGTTGCGGATCCGTCTGGCTACGGAGAAGCAACTGACAAGGCACAAGGCCGACTCAATGTGGCATTGGAACCACACGGAATCAAAGTTGTTCGGATTATTACTCCGCGCCCCAAGTTCGAGGAACGATATGAAAACGCCATCGCCGAAAGAAAGGTGGCGGATCAAACTGTGAGTAAGCTCATGACCCGAGCCGACCAGCTTCGTCAAGAACGAGAACGGCGGCTAGCCGATATCGAACGTGACAAGGCAACTCAATACGAAACGCTACTCGGCACCCTTGGTGCGGAAAAGATCACTGCTGAAAAGGATGCCGTGCGCATTACCAAGGATGCCGATGCAGAAAAAATTCGTGTTGCAGCAGAAGGCCAGGCCACGGAGCAACAGCTCACTGAGGAAGCGCGAGGCAAGACCGCGCTAGCACATAAGGAAGCCGAGGGATTACGCGCGCGGGTTGAGGCTCTTGCCACCCGCGGTGAGATCTTGATCAAAGAAAGGCTTGCTGAGAATTTCAGCAAGATACGTTTTGAAATTGTTCCATACCGTCGCGATCCCGCTCCGATCCGGATCGAGCACTTGGAAGGCAGCCGTCGGGGAGGAAACCAGTAATGAAAAAACTCATAACAATCGCTGTGCTCTTGGTTTTGATTCCGATCATTTCCGCTCTTCTAGTGGAGCGCGTTCCGCCAGGGGTCATTGGCGTCCGTCAGGGAATGTGGGGTTCCGGGTACGAACAAAAAGACTATATGACCGGATTTCGCTTGGGCGTCACCGGCTATCACAAGTGGCATTACCTGCCGCGCAAGACCCACTTCATCCATTTCACTGAATCTAATCCCACTGGTCGAGTCAATAGCTTGATCGAGAGCTGGAACCAGTCTTTGAACATCCGCACTCGGGACAATAACCCGGTGCTCATTGACGTCTCTGTTGCTTACAAAATTTCGGATGGATTTGCATGGCAGATTGTCCAGAAGGGGCAACAAGCAAATTACACCGAAAAGCTGGACGACGTGACCCGCAGCGTTCTGAGGATTGAACTGGGCAAACTCTCCTCAGAAGATCTACAAAGCACTGAGCTTCGATTGCAAATGGTGGAACAGATTTTGCCCTTGCTTACTTCGGCCATGGGCGAATATTTCTGTGAAGCGAACTCCATGCTGATTCGAAAAATTGGATTCCCCCCGGATTACGAGGCTCAATTGCAAGAGAAACAATACCTTCGGCAGAAAGCCAAGCTGGATCAGGCGCAGACTTTACTTGCTGAAGAAGAGAAAACTGTAAACATGATCGATATGCAGATCGGGGCCGCGGAACGTGCACTGGAAGAGGATTGGAACAAGAGGATCCAGGAGAAAATGTCTGAGTACCAGGTAGTCATCGCGCAGATCAAAGCCGACGCCGACGTCTACGCCTCGCGTACCGTGGCTCAAGGCGAGGCCGAACGCGTGATCGCCGAAGCCAATGGCAAGCTGGCGGTGGAGAAGGCCGAAGCGCTGCGCAACGAGTTGCGCACCGCGGCGCTGAACTCCGAAGGCGGCCACATTCTGCTCGGGCTGGAGGCCGCGACCAATCTGCAGATTCCGACGGTCACGCTGAACAGCGATGATCCGGCGGTGCCGATGATCCTCGATCTGAGCAAGCTGACCAGCCTGCTGGTCGGCAAGAGCGACTGACCCGCCCGCGGGTCCGTCACACGGCCGGCCACTGCCTATGGGCGGTGGCCGGCCTTTGCTTTAGTGGGCCTCGGACCAGTCGTTGCCGCAGCCGATGTCGACCTTGAGCGGGACCTCGAGGTCCATCACCGACTCCATCGCCTCGCGCACCAGTTCACTCAGTGGCTGCAACTCGGCGGCAGGGCACTCGAAAACCAGTTCGTCGTGCACCTGCAGCAGCATCGCCGCCTGCAGGCCGGAAGCCGCCAGGCGTTCGTCGACGCGCAGCATCGCCAGCTTGATCAGATCGGCGGCCGAGCCCTGCACCGGAGAATTGACCGCGACGTTTTCGGCGTTGGCGCGCACCCGGCCGTCGCGCGACTGGATGCCGGGGATCGGACGCTGGCGCCCCATCAGCGTGGTGGTGTAACCGCAGTCCACGGCGGCGGCGAGGGTGCTGTCGATCCAGGCGCGCACTCCGGGGAGCGCGTCGAAGTAGGCGTCGATGAAGGCGCGGGCGTCGGCGGTCGACATGCCGATCTGGCGCCCCAGGCGTTGCGCTCCCATGCCGTAAAGGATGCCGAAATTGACCGCCTTGGCGCGTCCGCGCATCTCGGCGGTGACTCCCTCGCTTCCAGTCTCAAACACCAGCGCGGCGGTGCGCGCGTGCACGTCGGCGCCTTCGAGGAAGGCGGCGACCAGCGCCGGGTCAGCCGACATGTGCGCCACCAGGCGCAGTTCGATCTGCGAATAATCGGCGGAGACCAGGATCCAGCCATCCTCGCGCGGTACGAAGGCGCGGCGGATCTCACGCCCTTCCTGGCTGCGGATCGGGATGTTCTGCAGGTTCGGGTCGCTGGAGGACAATCGCCCGGTAGAGGCCACCGCCTGGTTGTAGGAAGTGTGGATGCGCCCGGTCTCAGGGTTGACCCAGCGCGGCAGCGCCTCGAGGTAGGTCGAACGCAATTTGGTCAGGCGGCGGTAGTCGAGCAGATGATCGACCACGGCGATGCCGCTGTAGCGATCCAGCGTGGCGGCGTCGGTGCGGTAGCCGGTCTTGGTGCGGCCGACGCGCTTGACCCCGGCCTCGTTCTGGATCAGCATCTTCTCGAACAGGATCGGGCCGAGCTGCTTAGGTGAATTGAGGTTGAATTCCTCGCCGGCAGCGGCGTACACAGCGGCGGTGGCGGCCTGCTGACGCTGCTCCAGGATTTCGTCCAAGGCCCGCACTCGTTCGATGTCGAGGCGGATGCCGTGCGCCTCCATGCGCTCCAGCACCGGCAGCAGCGGCAGGTCGAGCTCGAACATCAAACGCTCGGCGTCTCCGCCGGCGCCTTTCAATTCCTGGCGCAGGATGCGGTCGAGCTGCCAGGTCGCGTCGGCGTCCTCGCAGGCGTATTCGGACACCGTCGGCACCGGCACCTGGTCCATGGTCAGCGCATTGCGGCCGCTGCCGAGCAGTTCCTTGGTCGGGATCTTGCGCAGGCCGAGGTAGTTCAGCGAGAGTTCGTCGAGGTTGTGGCGGCTGTTGGGATCGACCAGGAAGTGCGCCAGCATGGTGTCGAAGCCGACCCCGGCGATCGCCACCCCGTGGCGGCGCATCACGTGCAGGTCGTACTTCAAGTTCTGCCCGGTCTTGGGCACCGTGGCGTCCTGCAGCACCGGCGCCAGAAAACTCACCGGGTCTTCGCCGCCGGGTCCGCGCAGCGCGTCGCTGAGGTTGAGCGGTACGTACCACGCGGTGCCCGCCACCCAGCAGAAAGACATTCCCACCAAGCGCGCGCGCAGTGGATCGATGTCGGTGGTTTCGGTGTCGAAGGCGAAGCCGCCGCTCTGTTCCAGGCCCTGGCGCAGTTCCGCCAACATCTCTGGGGTGTCCACGGTGCGGTAGTCGCGACCGGCGGCGCGGCCGGTGGGCGCGCCGCTCGCACCTGCCGCGCCGCCTGCGGGGGTGCCGGCCTCGGATTCAAAGCGCTCGCGCAGGCTGCGCAGGCCGTGCTGGTGGCAGAAAGCGAGCAGCTCCAGCTGCTTCCGCGCCTGCACCACGAAGGCGCCGGCATCGCCCAGCTCCATGTCGACCACCAGCGTGACCATGGTTCGCGCGGCGCGCGCGTCGGCGGCGTGAGTGGCGAGGTTTTCGGCCAGCTTGCCCTTTTCCTCCTGGGGCCCGCGCTGCAGGACCTGCTCCAGATCTCCGTATTTCTGCAAGAGGGTGGTGGCCTTCTTCGGTCCGATCCCTGGCACACCGGCAATGTTGTCCGAGCTGTCGCCGACCAGCGCCTGCCAGTCGATCATCTGCTCGGGCCGCACGCCGAACTTGGCCTCGACCTCGGCCGGCCCCATTTTCTCGGCCGCGGCGCCGGCCTTGGGGGGGGGGCACTGCAGGATCTGCTCCGACACCACCTGGGCGAGGTCTTTGTCGTTGGAGAACAGCAGCGTTTTCCAACCTTGCGCGCTGCTCTGCACCGCCAGACTGGCGAGGATGTCGTCGGCTTCGTAGCCGGGCCGGTCGAGCTGCGGAATGCCGAGCAGTTCGGTGACTTCCCGCATCCACGGGAACTGCATCGCCAGGTCCTCGTCCAATTCGGCGCGGTTGGCCTTGTAGTCGGGACTCAGCTGATGACGGAAGGTCGGCTCGGGCCGGTCCCAGGCGACCACCACCGCATCCGAGGGGAAATCCTCGAGCGCGCGCAGCACCGCCGCCATGTACCCGTACAGCGCGCCCGACGGGCGGCCGTCACCGTCGGTAAGACCGCGGATGGCAAAAAAGGCGCGAAAGGCCAGCGCGGTGCCGTCGAGGACCAGGAGCTGTGGCATCAGGCGAGAGTGGCAGGGGTGGCAGGAGTCAGGAGCATCAGCCGATGTACTTCAGGGCCACGAAACCGCCGACCAGGAGCACGGTGAAGCCCACCGCCACCCAGTCGAACCACTTCTCCATCCACACCACCACCGGATCGCCGAAGGAGCGCAGCAGGAAGCCTTCGGTGAAGAAGCGCAACCCGCGGCCAAGGGCGCAGGCTCCGACAAAGGCCGGAAAGCCGATTTGAGCGCCTTCCTTGGCCATCGCGCCGATGGCGATGGTGAACACCTTGAAGGGGATCGGCGTGATCGCCGCGATCAGCAGCGCGAACAGCCCGTACTCATTGAACCAGTCCTGGATGCGCACCCAGGTGGCCCGGTCTGAGTCGTACAAGTCGAGCAGAGGCTCGCCGACCACGTCCATCAGGAACATGCCGATGACCCAGCCGAGCATCGCGCCGAGTACCGAAGCCAGCGTGGTGATGCCGGCGTAAGCAAGTGCGCGCTGCGGGTGCTTGGCTCCCATCACCAGCAGCAGCGGGTCGGGCGGAATCGGGAAGAAGCTGGCCTCGGCGAAACTGAGCCCGAACAGCGCGCGGCCGGCATAAGGCTTGTCGGCGAAGCGCATCATCCAGTCGTAGGCGCTGCGCATCCAGCGCAGCGGATGCAGCAGCGAACGCGTGCGGGCGGCCGGAGCAGGGGGGGGCGTATCGCTCACCGGGTGGGCGCAGAAGACAGGGGGGTACTCATGGCGAGGGTGCGGTGACCGCCATCGCCTCCAGGGTGCCACTGCGGCGCACATCGCGGATGGTCCATTCGACCGAGCGGCGTCCGCGGAAGGCGTTGATCCCCGCCTCGAAGACCAGGTCGACCTGGGCCCCCTGCTGCAATTCCTGCAGGCGTTCGGCCATGCTCCAGCCCAGAGCGCGCACCGCGTGGCCGTTCTTCTCGACCTGCAGCGAAACGTGGCGGCCGCTTTCACCCATGAAGTGGGGGGGGGCGAGCAGCGTCATCGCGCTGGCCAGAAATAGCGGCTGGCCGAAGGCCTGGCCGAAGGGCTCGAGCAGGTTGAACTCTTCCACCGCGGCGAGGGTCAGGTCGTGGGGCTGCACCTCCATGTCGACCTGCACGGTCGGCGGCTGTGGCTCGGGCAGGCGGGTGGCGGAGTCGCGCAGGCGCTCGCCGAGAACCTCGGCCAGGTCCGGATGGAAATGAAAGCCGGCGGCCTGCGCGTGGCCGCCATAACCGAGGAAGTGTTCGTCGGCGCCGCGCATCAACTCGACCAGATTCACGCCTTCCGGGCCGCGCGCACTGCCGCGCGCCACCCCCGGACTGCACTCCGACCACAACAGGCACGGCAGGCCGGTGGTCTCGTGGAATCGTGCGGCGACGATGCCGAGCACGCCGAAGGCTGCTTCGCTGCGGCCGGCGAAGAGCACGCGGTCGCCACGTTCGCGCTGCTCTTCGACCTGGGATTCAAGCGCGAGCTGCTCGCTGGCCTGCAGATCCTGGCGCGCCCGGTTCCACTCGCGCAACTTCTTTGCCAGGGCCTGCGCCTCGTTCGGATCGGAGGTCGCCAACAAGCGGAAGGACAGCTCCGGGCAGCCCATGCGCCCGGCGGCATTGAGGTGCGGGGCAATGCGGTAGGCGACGTCGCTGGCGCTCGGATGGCCGAGGCGCAGTTCCTCGACCAAGGCGCGCAGGCCGGCAAAACTGGACCCGGGCAGGGTTTCCAGGCCGCGGCGCACCAGGCCGCGGTTGGGCCCTTCCAGACGCATGCTGTCGGCCAAGGTGGCGATGGCGACAAAGCCCAGCGCGTCGTAGAGAAAGCGCCGGTGCGATTCCGGCAGCGTGCCGTCGCCGTGCAAATCGCGCAGCAGGCCCCAGGCCAGCAAATAGGCGACGCCGGCGCCGCAGAAGTGCGGGAACAACGGTTCTTCGCGGTCCTGCGCCAGCCACGGATTGAGCAGCGCGGTGCACGGGGGTAGTTCATCGCCGGCGAGGTGGTGGTCGACCACCAGCACGCGCACGCCGTCGGCGGCGAGCCGGCGCAGCGGTTCCACCGCGGTGGTGCCGTTGTCGACCGCGATGACCAGTCGTGCCTGATGGTCGCGCACCGCCTGCAGGGAGTTCTCGCCGAAGGAATAGCCGTCGCGGACGCGGTCGGGCAGGAACACCTTGGCTTCGACGCCCAGCATCTGCAGCAGGCGGTAGAGCAGCACCGCACCGCAGGTGCCGTCGACGTCGTAATCGCCGTGGATCAAGACCGGATGGGGGCGGCCGGCGCGGTGGTCTTCGACCAGTTCGCGCAGCGCGGCGAGCGCCGCCTCGATGTCGGGAAGGCGGGAGGGGTCGGGCAGCGTGCGCAGGTCGGGCTGCAGCAGCTGCGCGGCACGCGCCGGGTCGGCGTGGCTGCGGTTGACCAGGATCTGCGCGGTGACCGGGCCGAGGCGCAGTTCGCGGCACAGGCGGTCGCGCCGCCGCGGAGTTTCGGGCAGCAGCCGCCAGCGGAAGTTCGGGGCGAGGGCGGCTGGGGTCACCCTGCGGATTCTAGGCCCAGGAGGCGGCGGATTCGAGCGCCCCGGCGGCTAGGATGCCAGGGTGAGCCCTCCGGAATTTCCCCGTATCCCGCCGATGAACGAGCTGCTGGACCTGGGCGGTGCGCGGGGGCTGTTGCAGCGCGGCCGTGAAGCCCTGCGCCGTGCCCTGGCGGCCGAACTCGACCGGCTGCGCGCGGCGTGGCGCGATGGGCGTGCGCCGGCCTTCGACGAGGCCTTCTGGCACGGCGTCGAACGGCGATTGCAGGTGGTTCCGGCGCTGTTTTTGCGTGGCGCCATCAACGCCACCGGCGTGGTCCTGCACACCAACCTCGGGCGCGCACCGTGGCCGCCCGAGGCGGTGGCCGCGGCCGCCGCGGTGGCCGGTGCGGCGGTGCTCGAGATCGACCCGGCGAGCGGCGGCCGCGGGCGCCGGGAGCGCGCGGTCTCCGAGCTGCTCGCCAGCCTCACCGGTGCCGGCGCCGGCCTGGCGGTGAACAACAACGCCGCGGCGTTGCTGCTGGCGGTGGCAGCGCTGGCTCGCGGCCGTTCGACGGTGCTGGCGCGTACCGAAATGGTCGAGATCGGCGGCAGCTACCGTATGCCCGAGGTGGTGCGTGCGGCGGGCTCGGCGCTGATCGGCATCGGCACCACCAACCGCGTCCATTTGCGCGACTTCGAAGAGGCGCTGCAGAACCCCGACGTCGCCAGCGTGCTGCGCGTGCACCGCTCCAACTTCGAACAACACGGCTTTGTGCACGAACCGTCCACGGCTGAGTTGGCCGGCTTGTGCGAGGAGTACGGAGTGCCGCTGGTCTACGACCTCGGTTCCGGGGTGCTGCTCGGCGAGGATCTTCCCGGCGCCAGTGAAGAGCCGACCGTGGCCAAGGCGCTGGCCGATGGTTGCGCGGTGGTGACCTTCTCCGGCGACAAGCTCCTCGGCGGACCGCAGGCCGGCCTGATCGTGGGGGTGCAGCCGCTGGTCGAGCGCATCCGCAGCGACATGCTGACCCGCTGCCTGCGCCTCGACAAAACCTTGCTCGCAGCGCTCGAGGCCACCCTCGCCCTACACGGTCTGGGCGAGGAAGCCGCGCGCGCCGCCATCCCGGCGCTGCAGCGCCTGGCCTGGACCGAGGCCGATCTGCGCCCACGTGCCGATCACCTCGTGGCGCGCTTGCAGGAGCAGGTCCCTAACTGTCGGGCGGAGGTCGTCGCCACCCAGGGCCGCGTTGGCTCGGGTGCTTCGCCGACCCAGGACCTGCCCGGTGCCGGAGTGGCCCTGAGCCACGCAACACTCTCGCATGAGGAGCTGGCGGCGCGCCTGCGCCTCGCCGACCCGCCGCTGTTCGCGCGCATCCAGGACGAGGGCGTGGTCCTCGATCTGCGCACCGTGGCGGAGAGCGAGGAGGAGCCGCTGCTCGCCGCGGTGATCGCGGCACTGGCCGATTGAAGCCGGCCGCAGGCGAGCCACGGGTGCGGACTAGGCGCTGCGGCGGCCGCTGGCGGGAGCTTCCAGCCAGCGCGTCAGCATGTCCAGGAAGACGTCCTTCTTCAGCGGCTTGGTCATGTAGTCGTTCATGCCGGCGCGTTCGCACTGCTCGCGGTCGCCGATCATGGCGTGGGCGGTCAGTGCGATGATCGGAATGCGCCCCGCCGTACCGGGCAGGCGGCGGATGCGGCGCGTGGCCTGGTAGCCGTCGAGCACCGGCATCTGACAATCCATCAGTACCAAGGCGTATTCCGCTTCTTGCACCTTGTCCAGAGCTTCCTGCCCGTTCTCTGCCAGATCGGCGTCGATGCCCAGTTTTTCCAGCATGCGCAGCGCCAGCTTCTGGTTGACGTGATTGTCTTCGACCAGGAGGACGCGTCCGCGCCAATTGCGCTCCACTGCGGCAGCCGGTGCCTTGCTCTTGGCTGGCGTTGCTGCGGGGGCATGATTCCCGCCTTGCGCGGCCGCGGACGTCGACGCTGCTTGCGGATCGCTCGGTGCGGTAGCAGCCTGGTCGGCGTCGGCAGAGACGGTGCGGCTGGGGTCCAGCATGCTGAGCAGCGCGGTGCGCAGGCTGTCCAATTTGAGCGGCTTGTTCATACGTCGTTCGAACACCGCACCGTCGCCGTCTTCATCCAGACGTTCGTTGTTGGAACTGAGCAGGACCATGCGCAGGTCTTGGAAACGATCGTCTTGCTGCAGGTTGCGGGCCAGATCCGGTCCGTTCATCTGCGGCATCATCTTGTCACACAACAGCACCTGATAGGGGTCGGCCTCTTCCACGCCGCGCTCGAGCAGGCCGCGCGCTTCATCGGGGCGGCTGGCGCATTCGTAGCGGCAGCCGAGTGCGCGCAACTGCGCGGAGAGCACGCGCAGGTTGGTGCGCGTATCGTCAAGTGCGAGGACGCGCAGCCCGACCAAGGCCTCGTGCGGCGGCAACACCTGCGCCGCGCCGGCTTGTGGCATCTGAATCTCGAACCAGAAGGACGAGCCTTTGCCCGGTTCGCTGGCGACGCCGATGACCCCGCCCATCGTTTCGACCAGTTGTTTGCTGATTGCAAGGCCGAGGCCGGTTCCGCCGTGTTTGCGCGTGACCGAAGTGTCGGCCTGAGTGAACTTTTGGAACAGGCGGCTGCGCTGTTCGGAATCGAGACCCGGTCCGGTGTCGCGCACCTCGAAGCGGATGCGGGCGTTGTCTTCGCTCTTCTCGACCAGCGAAACTTCGACCGCGACCTCGCCCTTGTCGGTGAACTTGATGCCGTTGCCGGCCAGGTTCATCAGCACCTGGCGCAGCCGCGTCGGATCGCCGACCACGCGCCGCGGCACGTCGAAACGCGCAAAGGCGTTCCATTCGATTCCCATCTCGCTGGCTTTGGGAGCCAGGGTGTCGAGGATCTCTTCGAGCAGGACGTCGAGATCGAAATCGATGTTCTCCAGTTCCAGACGGCCAGCCTCGATCTTGGACAGGTCGAGGATGTCGTTGAGCAAGGTCAGCATGTTTTCGGAACAGCGCTTGACCGTGTCCAGATAACCGCGTTGCTCCTCGTCGAGTTCGGTGTCCAACGCAAGTTCGGTCATTCCCAGAATGCCGTTCATCGGCGTACGGATCTCGTGGCTCATGTTGGCGAGGAAATCGCTCTTCGCCTGGCTCGAGGCGCGCGCTTCCTCGGTCGCGCTGCGCAGTTTCAGCTCCAGTTCCGCGTGTTCGCTGATGTCGTGCAGAAGCACCGCCGCGCGCTTGTTCCAGCCGGTGACGGTGAGGTCGAACATGTTGCCGGTGACCGGGTTCGGAATGCCGCGCATCTGCAGTTTGCGCCCAGCGGCCAGCCCGCGACTGAAGAACGCCTTGATGCGCTTGCTGCGATCAGCGGGGATGGCGTCGGCCAGGCTCAGGCCTTGGCGGCGCATTTCCGTCAGCATGCGTTCGCCGGCGGCGTTGCGGTAGGTCAGGCGGTAGCCCTTGGGCACCAGCGGATCCAGTTCGACGATCAAGAAGACGTCGTTGAGATTCTGCAGGGCGTCGCCGAATCCCGATTCGGCCTCACGCCGCTGGTTCTCCGCCGCCTGCAGGTTGCTCTGCCAATCGCGGGTGAAGACCAGGGCGACCGCCAGCGCCGCCAGGTTGAGGGCCAGCGACAGCGTCGGCACCTGGTCGGTGGGCACCCCTTGAACGGTGAGGCCCTTGAGATCGGTCCACGCCCACAGGCAGGCCAGGAACGCCGAAGCGATGATGGTGGAGGCGATCCCGCCGCGTATGCCGAAGATGTAACAGCCGAGCAGGATGCCGACCAGCATCCAGCCGAGGATCGGGCTGGTGATGCCGCCGGTGGCCGCAGAGGTGACCGCGCAGACCGAAAAAAAGAGTCCGATCAGGATGTGGCCCCAGGCGTCCACCCCGCGGTTGCGGCGCACGCACCAGAACATGGCGATGTTGAGCACGAAGGCCACCGCCAGGATCCATACCGGCCACATCACACCGACCAGGGCATAGAAGAGCGCGCAGATCGGAATGATCGGAAATAACCGCTTGGCGGTGGTTTCGAGCACCGCGCGCCGCGCCAGGAGATCCTGGCTGCCGATCCCGTGGGTCGGTGGGGGCGCTGCGGTGGGCGGATTGCCGGACATCCGTTAAAAAATGGGGGTGGTGTGCCTTCGAAGGGAGTACGCCTGGACAATGCGCAAGCACCCTCCGTGGCTTTCATCGTCAGATCACGTCTTGGGACTTGAACCTGGCTGGCCTAGAATCCGGGCATGCCTCGCCAGAAACGACTGACGGAATACGCCGCCTGTAGCGGCTGAGCGGCCAAACTGCCGCCGGGCCAGTTGGCGCAGGTGCTGCGCCAGATTGCGCCCGCCGCCCTCGCGGACACCCTTCTCGCCGGACCTGAGAGTTACGACGACGCGGGTGCGGTGCGCATGGACAACGGCCGCGTGGCGCTGTACACGGTCGATTTCTTTCCGCCGGTGGTCGACGATCCGGCCGCCTACGGGG
Source organism: Planctomycetota bacterium (assembly GCA_021776925.1). Classification (GTDB taxonomy): domain Bacteria; phylum Planctomycetota; class UBA1135; order UBA1135; family UBA1135; genus JAJFFB01. Next base: position 48,539 of record JAJFFB010000035.1, read on the forward strand.
CCATCGCTGCGGCCAATTCTCTGTCCGATATCTACGCCTGCGGCGGCACCGCCAGCGTGGTCCTGAATCTGGCCGGCTTCCCCGCCGACTGGGAAGAGGAGACCCTCACCCCGGTTTTCGCCGCTGCGGTGGACAAAGTGCGCGAGGCGGGGGCCCTGTGGGTCGGCGGCCACAGCGTGCGCTCCGAGGAGCCGCTGTTCGGCTTCGCCGTCTTCGGCGAGGTCGAAGAGCATCAACTGGTCACCAACAGTGCTGCCCAGCCCGGCGACCTGCTGTTTCTGACCAAGCAGCTGGGCACTGGCTCGCTGACCACCGCTGGCCAGCGCGGACTGCTGCCGCTCGACGAACTCGAAGTGGCGGTCGCCGGCATGGCGTTCCTTAACCTCGAGGCGGTCGCTCCGCTGCACGCCGCGGGCGTGCGCGCTGGCACCGACGTCACCGGATTCGGCCTGCTCGGCCACGCCGCCAACATCGCGCGGGCCTCGTCCGTGTGCCTCGAACTGCGCGCGGTCGGCTTGCCGCTTTACCCAGGTGCTGCCGAACAAGCCGCCGCCGGGGTTTTTTCGGGCGCCTCCGAGCGTGGGCGCCAGAACCTCTCCGAGGTGGTCGATATCGACGCCGGCGTGCCCTCGTGGCTGGCCTCGCTGGCCTTCGACGCGGAAACTTCCGGCGGCATCCTAGCCTGCGTGCCCGCTGACCAGGCCGACACCTACTGCGACGCCTTTGAACCCGACCGCCGCCCCGCCCTGGTCGGCGAAGTGCACGCCGGCCCCGCCCAGGTCCGGCTGCGCTGACCGTGGTTCTTCAGCCCTTTCCTCTTCAATCCGAGCAGACCTTTGGCGGCTATCGCCTGATCCGTCAATTAGGCTGTGGCGGAACTGCCGTCGTGTGGGAGGCGCTCGAGATCGCGCTCGGTCGCCACGTCGCGCTGAAGATATTGCGCCCGAGTTACGACGCAGCGTGGAACGAGGGTGAACGCTTCCGCCGCGAGGCCGAGGCCGCCGGTCGTCTCCATCATCACGCGGTGGTCCAGGTCTACGCCCGGGGCGAAGTCGATGGAGTGCCGTACATCGCCGAGGAACTGGTCCCGGATTCCGTCGACCTGGAGCAGACCTGCGCGCGCTGGGTGCGCGAAGCGCCGCCGGCCGACGCCGTGCGACGCAGCGCCGAATGGATCGCCGACATCGCCGATGCCCTGGTGCTGGCGCACCGTCAGGGCATCCTGCACCGTGATCTGAAGCCGGCCAACTTGCTGGTTTCGGCGCGCAACCAGGTCAAGCTGCTCGATTTCGGCCTGGCCCGGGTGAGCGGCGATCCGTCCTTGTCGCAGACCGGCGAGATGGCGGGCACTCCCTATTTCATGTGCCCCGAACAGGTGCGCAGCGGCAGTTTTCCGCAGGATCCGCGCTGCGACGTCTACGGGCTCGGCGCAACCCTGTACCAGTTGTTGACCCTGCGCCGTCCCTTTGACGGCGACACCACCGAGCAGGTTTTTCACCACATCCTCCATCTGGAAGCACCGCCGCCGCACCGCGTGCAGCCGCGAGTCCCGCGCGATCTGTCGCGGATCTGCATGAAGGCGATGGAAAAGGATCCGGCCCACCGTTACCGCGACATGGAGTCGATGTCCGCCGATCTGCAGCGCTTCCTGCGCCATGAACCGGTGCGCGCGCGGCCGCCGGGTCCGTGGCTGCGCCTGCTTAAATGGAGGCGTCGGCGGCCGGCTGCCTTCGTCGCCAGCGCCGCCACCGCCTTGCTGGCCGCGGTCCTCATCGTCACCTCGAACTGGATCCATGACTCAGGTGCCGCACGCCGCCTGGTCGAAAGCGATCTGGCGCGGGCCCAGCACGAGCGTTACGCGATCCTGGTGCGGGCCGCAGGCGAAGCGATCGCCGGCTTCCGTTTCGAGGACGCGCGCGAACTATTGTCGATCTGCGAGCCGCGCCAGCGCGACTGGTCGTGGCGCTCGCTGCAACGGGCGCTGCAGCGCCACCTTTACACGCTGCATCCAGCTGGCGGACCGCGCACCTTGAGCGCGGCGATGCACCCCGAGGGCAAGTTCGTCGCCGCCGGTTTCGGCGACGGCAACGTGCAGGTATGGAGTACCGGCGACGGTCTCAGCCAGCGGCGGCTGGGCGAGTTTGAGCACGGGGTCTTCAGCGTGGCCTTCAGCGCCGACGGCCACTGGCTGGCCGCAGGCGGCGACGACGCCACGGTGCGCGTTTGGGACACCGAGGGATGGCGGCCGCTGCTGGACTATCGCGGGCACCAGTACGGAGTTGGTTCGGTGGCCTTTGGCGCCGATGGCCGGTGGGCGGTGAGCTGCGACGACGGCGGCGAGGTGCACCGCTGGGACCGCAACAGCGGCGAGCAACTCGCCCAGGCCCAGGTCCCGGCGCGCGCGGTGGTGGTGGCGGTGGCCGCGGATGGCGCCACGGTGGCGGTGGCCGACGGCGGCGGCAAGATCTGGCTGCTGGACGCTGAGGATTTGCAGCCGCGTTGCGGACCGCTGCCGGGCCATAAGGAAATGGTCTATGACCTCGCCTTCCTCGATGGAGGTCGCGTGCTGGCCAGCGCCAGCTCCGACCGCAGCCTGCGTTTCTGGGACGTGGACGAGGGCCGCGCACTGGCTGCGTGGCAAGACTTCCCGTCGGCGCTCAACAGCGTCTGCGCCGGGCCAGACGACCGCCTGATCGCGGTCGGCGACAAGGATGGCGCGGTGATCCTGCTCGACCGCGAACGCCGCGTGGTCGATTCCTGGCCGTGCCACTTTGCCTTCAACAACGTGGTGCGCATCCACGCCGGCCGCGCGCTGCTGGTCAGCGGCGGCGACGACGGCGGTCTGCATCTATGGGATCTGCGCACCCATCCCTTGTCGCTGCCGATCGTGGAGGAGCGGCCCGACTCTACGGTCAACACCGACCACCCGGGCGACGCCCGTGCGACCTCCGGACCCGGCCGCGATCGCTCCAGTCTGGGCTTCAATTTTTCTGGCGGACACGTCTACGACGTGTTGTGGGAATCCGAGGCCAGTGTGTGGGTTCGCCATGAAAACGGCCTCGATCACTATCAGCTGCACGCCGCGGCCGGACAGCGGCGCAGTGCGCGCCTGCTCTCCCAGGTGGCGCTGCGTGGTTCCGGTCGCCTGGCCACCGCGCGCGACCGCGTGCTCACCTGGCACGACGGCGGCCTGCTGGTGGCGCCGCGCGCCGGGACCGGCAGGGGTGGTCTGGAAATCGAAATGGACACCCACGACCTGGCCTGCGTGGTGGTTCATCCGACCGAGTCCCTGCTGGCCACCGGGCACCATGACGGCAGCGTGCGCCTTTGGGACATCCACAGCGGTCTTGAATTGCGCGCCTGGCAGACCGGCCTCGGTGCGCTGCACCAGGTGGAATTCCTGCCCGACGGCGACTGGCTGCGTACCACCGGCAAAAACGGCCAAGGCCGCGACTGGGGCACCCCGTCGTCGCCGTGGCCGGAGCCAGTCCCGCGTTAAACCAGCGCCGGTCGCCCACTGAACCAGCGCCGGTCGCCCGCCGAACCAGCGCCGGTCGCCCGCTGACCCAGCGCGAGTCGCCCGCTGACTCAAGTAAGTCCTTCGTTGAGGCCTGGGCGGCTCGCGCCTACGATATGGACGGACGGAGGTGGATCAGGGCTGGCGTCCTGCACGGCCTTCAAAGCCGCTGGGGTGCTGCACGGCAGTGCCTGGTGGGTTCGATTCCCATGCACCTCCGCCATTTCCCCGCATGGTCCTGCAACATCCCGCCGAGCTGCGCCAAGCCTTGGAGCGCGGCTTCCGTCCGCGTTCTGAATGGCGGCTGGGGCTGGAATACGAACAGTTCGTGACCGACCCGGCGGGATTGCCGTGGCCCTACCGCGGGGCCCACGGCGTCGGCGCAATGCTCGAACGGCTGCGCCAGCGCAGCGGCTGGGAAGCGCTGATGGAAGGTCCGCACCTGCTCGGATTGAAGGCCGCCGACGGCCGCAGCCTGAGCCTGGAACCCGGCGCCCAGATCGAATTCGGCTCGACCCCCTGTGTTGATCTGGCCGCCCTCGCTGCGGAAGTCGCGCAATACATGGGCCACCTCGACGCGCTCGAACAGGAGTTCGACTGCCGATTCGTCACCCTGGGCGCGCATCCGACCAGCGCGCCCGATGAGATCGAGCGCATCCCCAAGCAGCGCTACGACATCCTTGAACCCTATCTGCGCGACGCCGGCGAACTCGGCCTGTGGATGATGAAGGCCACTGCCGGCGTGCAGGTCAACTTTGACCACGCCGACGAAGCCGACGCGATGCTGAAACTGCGCACCGTGTTCGCGCTGGCTCCGGTGTTCAACGCGCTATTCGCCAACTCCTCGGTCAAGGCTGGGCAGCTGAGCGGCTACGCCAGCTGGCGCGGCCACGTCTGGACGCGCACCGATGACGCGCGCTGCGGCATCGTTCCGTCGTTGAGCCGCGACGGCAGCACCTTCGACGACTACATTCAATGGGTGCTTGATCTGCCCATGCTGTACGTCTATCGCGACGGCGCGCAGGTCGACATGCGCGGACGCAGCTTCCGCCAGTTTTTTGAAAGCGGCGAAGCCACCCGCGACGATTGGGAACAGCACTTGTCGACGCCGTTCCCCGAAGTGCGCTTCCGCCCGCAGCTGGAACTGCGCTGCGCCGACACCCAGTGCCCACTGCTGGCCCTGGCGCTGGCGGCGCTGGTGCAGGGTGTGTTCTACGACCAGACCTCTCTGCAGAAAGCGTGGGAGCTGACCGCGGACTGGAGCCACGAAGAGCGCCTGCAGTGCTGGCACGCGGCCCACCGTGACGGCCTCGCCGGCGTCCTGCCCGAGCGCCACCGGGGCCGCGGGCGTACCCAGCTCAAGGATCTCGCCGCCGAATTGATCGGTCTCGCGCGCCTGTCCCCGGCCGACGCGGTCTTTCTCGAGCCCTTGCACGAAATGCTCGCCGCCGGTCGCTCCGAAGGCGAACTCAGCGCCGAACTCTTCGCCGGTGAATGGCAAGGCGACATCACCCGCCTGATCGATTTCGCCCGCTGCACGGTGGTGTCGGCCGACTCCTCCGGCTCCTGAGGGCGGCCCCTCCGGCCCCTGAGCGACGCCCCTTGCGAGCTATGATATTTGTCATATACTCGGGGGGTGGTGCCTTCCGCTTCTGATGACGGACTGAGCCCGCGCCAGAAAGCGGCGCTGGAGATGGTCGAGAGCCTGCAGCAGCGCTGCGGGCGGCCGCCGACGCGGGCGGAACTGGGCCAGGCGCTCGGCGTCAGCGCCCAGACCGCCGACTTCCATCTGCGTGCGCTGCAGCGCAAGGGCCACCTGCGCCTGTCGCGCCTGTCGCGCGGCATCGAACTACTCGGCACCCGCGCCACCACCGCCCGCGCCACCACCGCCCGCGGCATCACCGCCCGCGGCGCGACCGGCCGCGCCACCACCGGCCGCGCCACCACCGCCCGCGGCCACGCGGCTGTCCCTGGCCACGGCGCCGCCGGCGAGCGGGGCATGGACACGCCGCGCATTCCACTGGTCGGGCGGGTGGCGGCGGGGGCGCCGCTGACCGCGATCGAGAACCTCGACGGCGACCTGCCGCTGCCCGACGGCTGCAGCGCCGATTTCGCGCTGCGCGTGCAGGGCGATTCGATGATCGAGGCCGGCATCCTCGACGGCGACCTGGTGCTGGTGGCGCGCGCCGAACAAGCCGAACGCGGCGACATCGTCGTCGCCATGGTCGGCGAGGGAGACACGGTCGAAGCCACCGTCAAGCGCTATCTGCCCCAGCGCGGCCGCGTCGTGCTGCGCCCCGCCAACAGCGCCATGAGCGACATCGTGGTGCGCCCCGGCGAGGCCTTCGCGCTGGCCGGACGCGTGGTTGGGGTGCTGCGCCTATGGGGATGAGGATGGAATGAAGAGGAAGGCGCCTATGAGCGAGCAACGAACGCAACGAACGGAACGAGAGCAACGAGCTGAACGAGAGGAAAGAGAGGAAAGAGAGATGAAAGCATGGCTGCAAGAAGTGCATCCCGAAGGCAAGGCGAAACAGTTCGAGGGCGAGCGCGGCACCTTCTTCCTGGAACTGCGCGGCGAGGTCACGGACGACGCCGAGCATCTGCGGCGCGGTGATCTGTTTGCGATCAGCGCCGACAGCGACGCCGAACCGGGTGATTTGGTGGTGTGGTGGACCGGCTCGGCCGCCAGCCTGGCGCTGGCGCGTGTTGGTTCTGATTTGCGTTTGAGCGCGGTGGCTGGTTTTCCACCGCCGAGCGTGCGTAGGGGTGGGGTGCGCGTGCGGAGTTTGGGGCAGGCTTCGATTCGTGGGGTGGTGGTGGGGCGTTTGCGGCGTTTGCGCCCGGCTTCATGAACGGAGACTGGCCCCTTTGGGTGGACGCGATTGCGTTTTCCACAGCGCAAGCCCCAAGAGAACAAAGACTTGCGAACGGGGGTTATTTTTTTTCCCAGGTCGGGCTGGAGCCGGACCTGAAAAGGGGATTGCAACGCCTGAAACCGGCCTTTTTTTTCAGGGATTGGCAGATTCGCGGCCAATGAAAGGGGCCAGCTTCCGGGCGGTGTTGCATGTGGACCTCGACGCCTTCTTCGTCGCCGTCGAACGCGTGCTCGACCCACGCCTGTGCGGACGGCCGGTCGTCGTCGGCGCCTCACCCTCCCGCCGCGGGGTGGTTGCGGCGGCGTCCTACGAGGCGCGGGCTTTCGGCATCCACTCGGCGATGCCGATGGCGCAGGCGCTGCGGCTATGCCCCAACCTGGTGCGCGTCAGCGGCACCCACGGCGCCTACGGCCGCGCTTCGCGCGCGGTCTTCGACGTGCTCGGCAACTACACGCCGGTGATTGAAAAGGTCTCGGTCGACGAGGCCTACCTCGACCTGACCGGCACCGAGCATCTCTTCGGCCGCGCGGTCGATGCCGCCGACCGCATGCGCCGTGAGGTGCGCGAGCGTCTGCGCCTGGACCTGACCATCGGCGCCTCACGCAACCGCCTGGTGAGCAAGGTCGCGTCGGCCTTCGCCAAGCCGATGGGTCTGTTCGACGTGCAGCCCGGCCAGGAAGCGCGCTTCCTCGCGCCGCTGCCGGTGAAGGCACTGCCCGGCATCGGTCCGGTGACCACCCGGCGGCTGCACGACCTCAACATCCCGCGCCTCGGTGTACTCGCCGATACCGAGGGCTGGTTCCTGGAAGAGATCTTCGGCAACTACAGCAAGCCGATGCAGCGGCGCGCGCGCGGCGAGGACGACACTCCGGTGAGCCCACCGTGGGAGCGCCACGAGGCCAAGACCATCGGTCACGAAGAGACCTTCGCCGCCGACACCGACGATCACGCCTTCCTGCGCGCCAAGCTGCGCGCGCAACTCGAGTCGACCACGCGCCGCCTGCGCGAGAAGGGGCTGCTGGCGCGCAAGCTCACGGTCAAGCTGCGCTACGCCGACTTCGTCACCGAGAGCCGCGACGCCACTCTGCCGGTGGCCACCGACCACGACATCGAATTGCTGCAGCCGGCGCTGGAACTGCTGCACCGCATGGCCACCCGCCGCACCCTGGTGCGTCTGCTCGGGGTGCGCCTCGGCGGCTTGGTGCAGGGCTATTGGCAGGGTGGTTTATTCGATCCGCGCGCCCGGCGCAGCCGCCGCCTGGTATCGGTGCTGGACCGCGTACGCGCAAAATACGGGGTGCAGGCGGTGCGCGCGGGCGAGACCGTGTGGCTGGCACAGGCGGAGAATCGCCGCCACGGCTCTTTTTTGGGATAACATCGGGAAGGCCCTTTCATGCGCAGCCCGCTTCCTGTCACGGCTGTCCTGAGCCTGTGCGCAGTTCTCCCCGCACCGGCACAGGGTGGCATCGACTACGACGACGTCACGTCGAGCGCCGGCATCCAGGGTAGCGGCCCGACCTTCGGCGCCGGATCCTGGACCGATTTCGACGGCGACCGCTGGCCAGATCTTTGGGTGGGCAACCACGCGCGCACGCCGCAGTTGTGGCACAACCAGGGCGACGGCACCTTCCTCGATCTGGTGCCGCAGGTGTGGAGCGGCCTGCCCGGCGCCGACGCCCACGGCGCGATGTGGGCCGACTTCGACCACGACGGCGACCCCGATCTGCTGGAAATGGTCGGCGCCGAGAGCGGTACCGGCAGTGGGCCGAATCAATTGTGGCGCAATGAGTCCGGCATCCTCGTCAACCAGGCCAGCGCGCTGGGTCTGGATTATCCCACCGGTCGCGGACGCATGCCCTTGTGGTACGACCGCGACGGCGACGGCTGGCTCGACCTGGTGCTGGCCAATCTCTATCGGACCGGCACCTCCTTGGCGCTGCCCTTCCGCCAGGACGTCGGCGCGCCCTTCGCACTCGACACTCCGGCGTCCGGCTTCGTGCCGCTGCAGCGCGACGTCAGCTTCACGCAACTGGCCGACCTCGACGGCGACGGCCGCCTTGAGCTGCTGGTACACGGCAGCGAATCACCCTTGGCGATCTACTCCTTCGGCGACGGTGTGCTGCAGGACGTCACCACCCAGATCGGTCTGCCGCCGACCTTCCACGTGCGCGACGTGGTGGCCGGCGATTTCGACGGCGACGGGAGCACCGACCTTTATCTGGCGCGCGCGCAGGACAGCCGTGCGCTCGAAGCGGCGCTGGCTGATCCGCAGACCGCGATTGCGCGCCTGGGGGTGATGGGCAACGAGATCGGTTTCCGTCTTGAAGGCGGCGGCATCGTGCAAATGGACCTGCCGCAGAACTGGCCCTTGTCCAAGGTCCATCTGGGTGCGACCGGCTGGCGGCCGGGGTCGGTGCCGGTCACCCTGGATCCTGCCAATTCGGCGCTGCACGGCATCGCCGCGCACACACCTGGTGTTTCCGACGGCTTGTGGGTGGGCTACGACCTGGCGCTCGACTCCTGGTTTTTCTTCCTGTCCAGTCCCGGCAGCAACGCGACCGGGGTGCGCGCGCGCGGCGCGCTGCCCTTCCTGGAAATCGAGGAACTGGGTTTCGACTCGACCCAGGAAGCTCCGGACCGGCTGCTGCTGCAGACCGCCGGCGGCTGGATCGACGGTGCCGTCGACGTGCCGATCGCCGGCCGCAGCGTGGTGGCGGGTGACTTCGACAACGACGCCGACCTTGACCTCTACGTGGTGCGTTCGGGGCCGGCGGTGAATCGCCCCAACGTGCTGTACGAGAACCAGAACGGCACTTTCGTCACGCTTGCCGGAGGCGGCGGTGCAGCGGGCAGCCTGCTCGGCAGCGGCGATAGCGTCAGCGCCGCCGATTTTGATCAGGACGGTTTCCTCGACCTTTTTCTGACCCATGGCGAAGGCGCAGCCTTCTTTTCGGAATTCGGACCGTTGCAGTTGCTGCGCAATCGCGGCAACGGCAATCACTGGATCGAGATCGATCTCGAAGGCGTCGCCGACAACCGCCCCGGCATCGGCGCCTGGATTGAGATCAGCGCGGGTGGAGTGGTGCAACGGCGCGCGGCTGACGGCGGCGTTCACCGCTTGAGCCAGAACCACGCCCGCGTGCACTTCGGCCTCGGCGCTATTACTGTGATCGACCGCCTTGAGGTGCGTTGGAGAAATGGCGAGGTCCAACGGCTGTTTGACCTGCCGGCTGACCAGTTGGTGCATCTGCTGCAAGCCTCAGAACCAGGAATTCTGGGCCGCCCGCAACAGGTTGCCGAGGGCACCGTGCTGCGCGCCTGGAAGCGCAGTTTCGATGGCCCCTATGTACTCGCCTTCGATGGTGGGAGCACCAGTGAGATCGAGTGTCGGCTGATTGCCAACGGCGCGATCCGCTCTTTGCCGGTGACCGCGTTCGGCACCCAATTCACCTGGGATCCTGGCCCCTATGGATTCCACCTGCTCGCCAGCCCCGGGCAAGGACCTGGGCGGGTGGTGGTGCAGGCGGCTCCCGAGGTGACCAGCCTCGCGGTTTTGCTGACCGTTGACGGTGTGGCCAGCCCGCGCCAACTTGCCTTCGGTCGCCAAGCTTCCCACCCAGCTCCGGCCGGCTGGATCCTCGACCAAGCCGACCGCCTTGGTGCTGGCACTTCGGCACCCGGTCTCAACCTATGGAGTCCCTTGGCGAGTCCCCAGCAGCTGGTGCTGAGCAGCACTGGTTCAAGTCCCCAAGGCAACGCGCTGGCCTTCGATTTGCTTGGCGACGCCGACTTCGCCGGGGTCACCACCAGTGGCCTCGAAGCCGAGGACCAATGGCAATGGCTGGCACCCAACCAACTCCACGCGGATGGCTTTGCCGGCCTCGACAACGACCGTTACGACGTCGACCTCGGTGCAGCGCAATGGCTTGCCTTGCTGCCATGTCAGGACTCCCTATTCCAGCCGCACCGGGTGCACGCCAGCGGTCTGATCCAGCCCAATGCCTACCGTTTGCCGCGCGCTTCTCCGCTGGGTGAGCCCACCATCAACCCGGCCAGCGATGGCGGCTTTTTCCTGTGGTTGGACCCGGCTACGGGCGATTGGGTTTTTGAAGGCGTCGGCGGCGGACAGGGACGCACCTTCGGCGGGTGGATCCAAGCCGAGGCCGACGTCCTCACCAGCCAAGGCATCGGCCTCGAGGCGGGAGATTCTTTTTCCACCGCAGATCCGCGCCGGATTCGCTTCGACCTCAGCCAGAGCGGCAGCGACCGCGATCGAATAATCCTTGGATTTCCGCCCCAAACCCGGCTTGAACTGATGTTTGACCCTGGTTCTGGCCAAGCCGGCGAGGTCCGGGTAGGGGAAGTCCGCTGGCCCGTCGACCGGCTGCCCTTACAACTTGTGGGCTGGTGATCCCCAAGAGTTGCAAAAAAATGTAGAATGCGGAGCTTGGTTGCCCCATGGAAACGGCCGAAAACATGAATTGTGGGAACTTTCCCCATTTTTCCGCGGTCAGCCTCTCGAATCCGATGACCTCCCACCGCCCGCGTAACTGGAGAGGGGCTCTGCTCTGCCTTTTCCTCCTGACCTCGGTCGCCCCCGCTGCACAGTCGGGGCCGATCCAGTTCGAGGATGCCACCAGTGGTCTGGGGCTGCCCTTCACCGGCCCATCTTTCGGCGCCGGCGCGTGGGGCGATTGGGATGGCGACGGTCTGCCTGACCTGTGGCTCGGCAACCACGCCAATCACCCGTCGTTGTATTACAACCTCGGCGATGGTGCCTTCAAGGAAGCCTCGCGCGGCTTCTGGATCGGCCTGCCCAATAGTGATACCCATGGCGCGGCGTGGGCCGACTTCGACCACGATGGCGACCTCGACCTGGTGGAACTGGTCGGCGCACAGAGCGGCGCCGGAACCGGTCCGAACCACCTTTTCCTCAACGAAGACGGTTTCCTCATCGAGAGCGCCTCGCTGCTCGGCGTGGACTATCCGCTGGCCCGCGGCCGCACCCCTTTCTGGGTCGACTGGGATCTCGACGGCGACCTCGACCTGGTTGCCACCGGCCTCGACCGCGCCGGTGCCGAGACCGCGCTCTTCACCCAGGGCAGCGGTGCCTTCAGCAAGGCCGGACCCGCGACCGGTTTCGATCCGGTCCCGACCGACTATCACATGGTGCAGTTCTCCGACCTCGACGAGGACGGCAATCTGGACCTGCTGCTGCAAGGATACGACTTCCCGATCCACGCCTACGACCTGACGCAAACGCCGATGGTCGACATTGCAGTGAGTTCAGGTTTCCCGCTGGTGCCGGTCGTGCAGGACACCGTGTTCGCCGACTTCAACGGCGATCTGGTGCTCGACACCTATCACAGCCGTTACTCCGCGCACAGTGAGAGCGAAGTCGGCAACCTCGACGCTCAGACCGTGCAGGGGCGCCTGATCGTCGACAGCAACGAACTCGGCTTCCTCCTCGGCGGTGGTGGGGTGATCCAGGTCGAACTTCCTGAGCTCTTCCCGCTCAACCTGGTCTTCCTGGGCAGTACCGGCGGCTCTCCAGCCGCCACCACCTTCTCACTCGATCCGAGCAACCCCGCGCACCAAGGAATCAAAGTCCACACTCCCGGTGCCGACAACGGGCTCTTCATCGGCTGGAACACCTCGATCAGCCAGTGGGAGTTCTTTGCTTCTGCGGCGGTGCGCGCCGAACTGGTGATCCGCATCCTCGGTGCCAGTGCGCTCAGCGTCGACGATACCGTCGGTTTCCTCAACCGTGAGGGTTCGATCGACAAGATGGTGATTCACCAGGCCGGGTCGATCTTCAGTGAATGGGCGGTTCCCTTCACCTGGTCCACGCGGTCGGTGGTGGCTGGCGACTTCGACAACGACATGGACCAGGACCTATATCTGGTCGCTTCAGGCTCGGCGCTGAACCGCCCCAACATCCTGCTCGAGAACCAGGGCGACGGCACCATGGTGCCGGTGGCTGTGGCCGGCGGTGCGGCAGGCCCGGTCACCGGCATCGGCGATTCGGTTTCGACGGTGGACTACGACCAGGATGGTTATCTTGACCTGCTGGTCACCAATGGCGACGGTAACGCACTCCTGGGGGGGGGGCCGGGACCGCGTCTGTTCCATAACCTTGGCGGGGCCAACCACTGGCTCGAGATCGACCTCGAGGGTGTGGTCTCAAACCGTGATGCCATCGGCGCGCGCGTCATCGTGACCACTTCGGGCGTGTCCCAATTGCGCGAGCAGGCGCACGGGGTGCACCGCTTTACTCAGAATCACGCCCGTCTGCACTATGGCCTTGGCACCAATACCATGGTCGACCAGATCCGCGTGGAATGGCCGTCGGGCGCGGTACAAACGCTGACTGATCTTCCCGCCGATCAGGTCGTGCACATCTACGAGACCACCGTGCCGGGCAGCCAAGGGCCGCCGGACTACCAGGCGGGTGTCGATGAAGGCGTGTACCTGTGGAAGGACAGTTTTGACGGTCCTTACCAGTTGCGCATTTCTGCCGGTGCCAATCTGCTCAGCTACGACGTCCGCCTGGTCACCGAACGTGGGCTGGGCACGGTCACTGGCTTCAACCTGACCGGCGGCGACCTGCTGCAGAACAGTCTGGCTGGCTTCTCCGTCGTGGGCACCGCCCAGGCCGGCGAAGAGGGTGCGGATTTTGAGCTGCCCGCCAACGTGCGCGCCCTGCTGTCAGTGGAATTGAACGGCAAGGCCCACACCCGGCAGCTGGTGGTCGGGGGTGAATCCATCTATCCTGGTCCGGCTGGCTGGGTGCTGCAGTCCACCGATCTCCTGCCGCTTCCCTTGCAGCTTCCGCCGCCTGGAATCGGCCTCGCCGTCGCTTCCCCCGATGGTGGCAGCACCGTCGAGGCGCGCTGGGACGGAATGGTCGCCGGTCCGATCGGCAGCGACTCCGAGGTCGCGATCCTCAGCTCGCAGGCGATCCTCAATGCCTCCCGGGTGGGCATGGAAAGCGGCGAGCAGATCACGCGCAACCTCAACGCCGTCGCCACCCTGACCAACGTCGCCCTGGACTGGGACTGGGACGGATTCGATGTCGACCTGGCCAGCCCCGGCGACATCGGCGTCTACTGGAAGCAGGACGGCCTGTTCCAGCCGCGCCGCGTGCTCGACCCGGCGATGAAGCGCCCCAACGCCTATCTGGTGCCGCTGGCCACTCCCTACGGCTTCCCCAATTACGATCCTGCCAGCGACACCGGCGTGTTTCTGTGGCGCGATCTTTCCGGGGTCTGGCACCTGCGCGTCATGTCCGGCAACACCGGCACACTGCGTTTCACCGGCAGCATCGTTTCCGACCAGAATTGGTTCCAAGTCATTCCTGCTACCCTGGAACCCGGAGACATCCTTGACACTTCCAATCCGAAGGAAGTGCACTACGACTTCACAGTGGACGGCAACGACGTCGACGGTTTCGA
>JAJFFB010000036.1 GCA_021776925.1 Planctomycetota bacterium
GATCCGGGGCGGATGCGCCGATCAGGAGCGATAGGCTAGCATCGCCCGCAGCGCAACCCCTGCTCCGAAAAGGGCTGCCTGAGGGCCTTCCGCATCGCTCAGGCAAGGAGTTCGTGACGCACCTGCGGTCCCTCAGCAGGCCCGATCAAGCGTTGGTCGAGACCCAGATAGGGGTAGCTCAAATGCAGCGGATCGAGCCCGAGCTGGTGCAGGATGGTGCACTGCAGATCGCGCACCGACACCGGATCGGCGGTGATCGAGTAGCCGAAATCGTCGGTCTGGCCGTACTGCAACCCGGCCTTGACCCCGCCGCCGGCCATCCACATGGTGAAACAGTCCGGGTGGTGGTCGCGGCCCAGGAAGGTCGAGCCGTTGCGCGCCTCGTTCATCGGCGTGCGACCGAATTCGCCGCCCCAGATCACCAGGGTGTCGTCGAGCAGTCCGCGCTGTTTCAAGTCGAGCACCAACGCCGCCACCGCCTGGTCGGTCTCCTGGCACTTGTTGGGGAACATCGTCAGCATGTCGTCGTGCTTGCCGGTGCCGTGGATGTCCCAGCCCCAGTCGTAGAGCTGCACGAAGCGCACCCCGCGCTCGACCAGACGCCGCGCCAGCAGACAGTTGTTGGCGAAACTGGCACCGCCCGGCTTGCTTCCGTAGAGCGCGTGAACCTCTTCCGACTCCTGGCCGATGTCCATCGCCTCGGGCACCGAGGCCTGCATGCGGAAGGCGAGTTCGTACTGCTCGATGCGCGACAGGGTCTCATCGGAACCGCTGCGCTGGTGCTCGAGCCGGTTCAGTTCCTTCAGAGCATCGAGACTGCTGCGCCGGGCGTCGCGGCTCATGCCTTCGGGGTCGCTGACGTAGAGAATCGGTTCGCCGCGCGAGCGCATCAGCGTGCCCTGCAGGTGCGAGGGCAGGTAACCGCTCCCCCACAGGCTCTTGCCGCCGGTCGGATCGCTGCCGCCGGACAGCATGACGACGAAACCGGGCAGGTCCTCGTTCATCGATCCGAGTCCGTACAACGCCCACGATCCCATCGCCGCGCCGCCGAAGACCTGCGTGCCGGTGTGCAGCAAGAGTTCGGCCGGTGCATGGTTGAACTGATCGGTGTGCATCGAGCGGATCATGCACACTTCGTCGGCGATCTTGGCAAAGTGCGGCATCAGTTCGGTCACCCACATGCCGCTTTCCCCGACCTGCTTGAAGGCGTGCGGCGGGCCGAGCAGGGTCGGATGGCCCTTGATGAAGGCCAGCCGCTTGCCTTCGAAGAACTCCTTCGGACACAGCGTTTGATCGAGTTCCTTCAGCTTGGGTTTCCACTCGAAGGTGTCCTGCGGCGGTGGCCCACCGCTCATGTGCAGATAGATCACGCTCTTGGCGGTCTTGCGCGCGGGCAGCACCCCGGCGCCGCCCAGCAGGGGAGCCGGCAACGTGCCGGCCACGCGCTCGAGGCCGGCCAGGTAGACCGCGCCGAGTCCGAGCCCGCACTGGCGCAGGAAGCGACGGCGGTCTTGAGGAGTGGGAGAGTTCATCGCATTACTCCTTGGTGAGCACCGCATCGAGGTTGAGGAGCACGTTGGCGACCACCGTCCAGGCAGCGAATTCCGCCGGATCCTCGCCCTCGTTCAAGGGGCCATGAGGTTGCGTGGCCAGGGCCAGAGCCGGATGCGGCTGCGCGGCGAAGTGGCGGCGTTGTTGGCTGAGCAGATCTTCCAGGACGCGCACCTGGGCGTCGCTGGCGGGCCGGCCGAGGCACCATTCCAGACCGCGTTGCAGACGCGCGCGGTCGCGGCCGTCGGCGCCCAGCTGATCATCGCGTCGTGGCCCGAGCGTAGACCCGTGGCGCAGGATCTTGCGCGCCAGGGCCTGCGCGCATTCGACGAAGACCGGATCGTTCAGGGTGACAAAGGCCTGCAACGGCGTGTTGGTACGGATGCGCCGCACGGTGCAGGTCTCGCGGCTCGGCGCGTCGAACACGACCATCGACGGATACGGCGTCGAGCGGCGCAGGAAGGTGTAGAGCCCGCGGCGGTAACGGTCGGCGCCGGAACTGGTGGCCCAATTGCGTTCGCCGTTGAAGGCCGCCTGCCACAGGCCGTCGGGCTGCGGCGGGTATACCGACGGGCCGCCGATCTCACGCGTGAGCAAGCCGCTGAGAGCCAGCGCCTGGTCGCGCACCGCTTCGGCGTTGAGGCGGAAGCGCGGGCCGCGCGACAGCAGCAGGTTGTCCGGGTCCTTGGCCAGTTTGTCGCCCGGATGCAGGGAGGACTGACGATAGGTCGCGCTGCTCATCACCGTCTTCAACCAACGCTTCAGGCTCCAACCTCCTTCCACGTATTCCACCGCCAGCCAGTCCAGCAACTGCGGGTGGGTAGGAAGCGCGCCTTGAGCACCGAAGTCTTCTTCGGTCAGCACCAGACCGCGCCCGAACAGCCGCCCCCACCAGCGATTGACGGCGACGCGCGCGGTCAGGGGGTTGTCGGGATGGGTCAGCCACTGCGCCAGCTCGAGGCGGTCGCGCACCGGCGCGCCGAAGGCTGAGAAGGCCTCGGGTGCGCGCGCCTGCACCTCCTGCGCCGGCAGCAGGAAGTTGCCCTTGTTGAGGACGAAGGTCGAACGTTTTTCGGCGTCGGGCAGGGCCACCAGGACCGGCGTCTGGGCGACGGCCAGCGCTTTGTATTCCGCTTCCAGGCGCTGCTGTTCGCTGCGCAGCGCGGCCACCAGCGGATCGATGCCGGCGTAGTGATCGCGCAACAGGCGGAGGGTGGCGGCGTCACGCTGAGCGCGGTCCTGAACCAGCCCCAGACGCACCTCCGATGGCAGCGGCGCAGGAACCTCGCTCTGCGCATAGGCGCTCACCCGCAGGTGGCCGAGGACGTGGGACGCACCATATTGCTGACGCAGGCGCAACCGCAGTGCGACGCCGGCGGGGACGGCTTCGGCGAAGGACAACACCAGCTGGTGGTCACGCCCTTGTTGCCCGCCGATCGCCCATCCCCCGGGCAGCAGACCGTCGATGGCGTGCAGCGCACGGTAGTCGTCCTGCTCGAAGTCGGCGGCGGCGCTGCGGATGCGCAACAATCTGCCTTCGGCGGGCTGCCAGGTCACCGGCGAAGCCGACGCCTGCGCCTGCCAGGTCGACCACACCAACTGGCGGTCCTCGTCGAGCAGTTCGCCGCGCAAACCGGCGAGACGCTGATGCAGCCTCCCGTCGGTGCGATTCCACACCACGATGCGATCGATCGCGGCGCTGCATCCTAGGTCCAGTTCCCACCAAGGATCGTCCTCGCGCGCGCTGTGGGTCACGGACTGGGATTCCTCGTAGCGACCATCGGCGTTGCCGTCGATCGCGCGCGCGGCATCGCCTTCGTAGTTGGTGCTCGACTGCCGCGCCGTTCCGACTGGCGCCAGGTTGTCCTCACCGGCGAAGACCATGACCTCGGCCAGCGAAAGGAAGCGCCGTTCGCCCGGCAGGCTGAGGCGCAGAAAACGCGCGCGCGGCACCTCGGCCAGGGCCGGGACCGCCTGCACTTCGACCTCGCTGACCACGAAATTGCCGTTGCCGGGACTGGCCCCAGGCCCCCCCCCAGGGAGGTCGGCGGAAGCCAGCGCCTCGATCCGGAGCGCGCTCGTCGGCTCGGCGAGCGGATCGAAATGCATTTCGATCGTGTCGCGGTCGGGGGCGGCGCCTTCGAGGTGCCACGACAGGTCCTCGGCCTGGCGGTAATGCGCCCCATGCTCGGAATGGAAAGCGCGGGCCTCAAGGGTCTGCCAGGCCTCCATCCGGGCGCGTCGATCCGCTTCCCATTGCGCCTGAGCGACGGGATCGGGGCGCGACCTCTGCATGCGTTCTTTCAAGCTGGCGAGTTCCGCGCTCAGTCGGTCGCTCGCCGCCTGTTGCGCGCGGGTGGGCGTGGCGATCTTGGGCGAGTCGTCGTTGGCGTCGCGGTCGGCGGTCTGGTTGAAGACCGCGAACATGCTGTAGTAGTCCTCGTGGGTGATCGGGTCGAACTTGTGGGTGTGGCACTCGGCGCAGCCGAAGGTCAATCCCATCCACACCTGCATGGTCAATGCCGCGCGTTCCTTGACCGCGGCCACGCGAAACTCCTCGTCGTCGGTACCGCCCTCGGTGTTGGTCATCGAGTTGCGGTGGAAAGCGGTGGCCAACCGCGTCTCCATCGTGGCGTCGGGCAGCAGATCGCCGGCCATCTGCTCGAGGGTGAAACGGTCATAGGGCAGGTCGGCGTTGAAGGCGTCGATCACCCAGTCGCGGTAACGCCAGATCTCGCGCAAGGGGTCGGAACCGTAACCCTTGGAGTCGGCGTAACGCGCCAGGTCCAGCCACACCGCCGCCCAGCGTTCGCCGAAGTGCGGCGACGCCATCAATCGGTCGAGCAAATGCTCCCACGCATCGGGCCGTTCATCGGCAAGGAATTCCTGCACCTGTTCGGGGGTCGGCGGCAGACCGGTCAGATCCAGGCTGGCGCGCCGGATCAGCGTGCGTCGGTCGGCTTCGACCGCCGGTTCCAGGCCTGCCTGGCGCAGCCGCGCGAGCACCAAGGCATCGATCGGGGACTGGCTCCAATCCCGCATTCCAATTTCCACGTCGACCGACAGCGGCTCCACCGCTGGCGCAGGCGCCTTCGTCGGCGGCACGAAGCTCCAGTGCGGCCGATACTCCGCGCCCTGATTGATCCAGCGCGTGAGGACGTCGATCTCGGCCTCGGTCAGCGCCGGCCCCGCCTCTTCCGGCGGCATGCGATCGAGCGGATCGGTGATGCGGAACCACAACTCGCTGTCGGCAGCATTTCCCGGCACGATGACCGCGTACTCGCCATCGCGCACAGCCACTGCGCTATCCCGCACATCCAGGCGCATCTCGGCCTCGCGGCTTTCCGGCTCCGGCCCGTGGCAATTGAAACAGCGCCGCGCCAGCAACGGCCGCACCTCACGAGTGAATTCCACCGCCGCAGGAACAGGATCCTGGGCCAGGCACAAAAGCAGGGGGAAAGCGAAGACCATGCGCGTGGGTTCACCACGATCATAACTGTGCACCCTCCTGGGATGGCCCCACAGATCCGCAGGAACGATTCTCTTTCCCTGACCTGGAACGCCAGTTGCATGAGAATCACCGACCGCATTTCCCCGCTGGTGTTTTTCCATGTTGAGCCTCTCCCTTCTCGCCCTCTGCTCGCCCTTTCCTCTGCCTCAGATCGAATTCCCTGTGGGAGGTTGGAGCAAGCCGGTTTGGGAATCGGAACCCATCCTCGACACCAGCGGTGCTCCCCCTCTCGATTTCACTGGAGACGGCTACCCAGATACCGTCCTGGTGGGCGGATCTGTTTCCTATGTCATCCGGGTTCTTGACGGAACCAGTGGGGAAATCTGGTTTCAATGGCCGCCCCAGAACGGGCTTCACCTCAGTGCATCCACCGCTTTCGGCGACGTTGATGGCGACGGGATCCAAGACATCCTGATCGGTGACTTGTACTTCTCTGGCAACCTCGTCCTGGAGGGCAGGATTCTCGCCTTCCAAGGCGGTAGCGGCCATCTGTTGTGGGAGACTTGGGGCGCAAAGGAAAATCGATTCCTGGGCTCTCGCTTGATTGCGCAAGATCTGGATGGAAATGGAAAGGCTGAAATAATCCATCATTACGCCAACGAACTCGGAGTGTTCCAGGGCACCACCGGCGCCATGCAATGGAAACGGGATGCTGGAAAACTCAGGGAACATGGTGGGCGTTTGAAGTTCTTGGATCTGGATGGCGATCAGAACATGGAAATCCTTTGGCAGGGGCAGGAAACCTACCAAGGACCGATCACGCTCTGCTTGCTCGACGGCATCAATGGGCAAACGATTTGGACCCATGATTCCTTTTTTCTTGATTTCAGTAATCCCCTGGTGCAATTCGACGCCAATTCAGACGGTGTCCTCGATCTGTTGCTGGTCAGTGAGGTAGACCACGGACAACTCCGCGCGATTGACGGCAAATCTGGACAGCGCTTGTGGACCCGACACGGAAATTGGCAAACCCAAGGGCTCGGAAGCAAGGTCATTCCCGCCGACTTCGATGGCGACGGCCGAGTTGAATTCCTTTGCCGGTCCAAAGAAAGTTACCCTGATGGCAGGAACGGTTTGATTGAAGTCCTGGACGAAGCGAGCGGCATGACCCTGTGGTCCGCATCGGGCGGATCCAAAGACTACCTGGCTGCCTCGGTCATTGCCCTGGACGTTGATCTGGATGGCGTGCAAGACCTTGTTGCAGCCAGCCGGGTACAGATCCAGGCGTATCGTGGTTCGACCGGTGACCTTTTATGGACCTATTTGCCGGCGGATTCAGAAGAATCGCCAAAACTCCACCGTGCAAGCGACCTGGATGGCGATGGAATTCAAGAACTTGTTTTCTCGGACTCCAATTACTCAACAACCGTAGACTCCGCAGGTGTTATCGGAGTTCTTGAAGGTGTCTCCGGTGCATTGAGGTGGCGCAGGGAGGGGGAATATCACTTGGATCGACTGGGCGGGATTCTGGGATTCCGCGATCTGGATCTTGACGGAAACCAGGATCTGATCGCATTGACTTCTGGTACCAGCGCTGGCCAACGATTGATCAGACTGAACTCGATAGACGGATCTTCATTTTGGGAAACGGATGCCGGAAGAATAGACCTGGGCAGGAGCATTCTCTGGGGGGACTACGACACTGTTCCCGGGCCTGATATCCTGCTTCGGAACCAGTATGGCGACATGTTTGCAATCGGTGGATCCCAGGGAGATTTCCTGTGGCATAACAACAGCAATTCAAGCTACTTCTGGGATCAGTTCTTTTTCCCCATGCCGGACCTGGATGGTGATGGAGTCAACGAGTTCACCATGCTCCACGAACCCGGCTTTGGCTTTGACGATTCCATTCGCTTGTACTCGGGTGCCACCGGAGGGTATCTCACCGGAATCCAATCACCAACGGCTGAGATATCCTCTTCAGCCGGAGGCACAGTGGAAATTACTGTCCACTTTCCTTCAGCCACCGGCCATCAGCCCTATCGCTTGCTGCTTTCTGCCTCCGGTCCAGGACCGACCACACTCTTCGGCTTGAAAGTCCCGCTGACTTCCGATTCATGGCTCAACGATTCCTGGACAGGAATCTACCCCGGAAATTTCTTCACCGCTCAGGAAGGAAGGCTGAGCAGTTCGGGGTATTCCCTGATCACCGTACACGCAAATCCAGGAGGCATCCCTTCCTCCATGATCGGCACCTCTCTCTTTATGGCCGTGGTCGCCGGCCCCGTGGTCGGTGGCTGGAACTTCAGTTCGGGGGTCAAGTCGATCTTGATTGCACCGTGACTGGATCCGACGAATTCAAAGTTCGATCTACTTTGCGGTTGTTGCCGGCCTCGGTACCCAGGCGTGGGGAATCAGCACGGGCGTTCAGGCGATCTTGATCACACCCTGACCGAAGGCGAATTGGCGGTGGTGTAGCTCTTGTCGCGCCGGTCGTCGCCGACGTTGCCGGGCGCGATGACCGCGTACTCTCCATCGCGCACACCCAATGCGCTATCTCGCACATCCAGGCACATCTCGGCTTCACGGCTCTCCGGCTTCGGCCCGTGGCAGTTGCAACAGCGCCGCGCCAGCAACGGCCGCACCTCGCGAGTGAATTCGCCTCAGGATCCATGGAACGAGATTTGCAATAAGACCCGCGACTCGATTCCCCAATCCTTGTTCGCCATGTGGATCCCCTTTCTTATCAGCCTTGGCCTGCCCGTCCTTCAGAGCGAAGGTCCAGTGGGCGGATGGACCGCTCCGATCTGGAAATCTGGCCTGATGACACCCTCAGTAGGCGCCCCGCCGCTCGACCTGACCGGAGATGGCGTCCTCGACGTGATCTTGGTTGCCAATCACAATCCGCACGCCATCCAAGTCTTGGACGGGAACAGCGGGGAAGTCTGGTTTCAATGGCCACCTTCCCCAACCGTTCACGTTCACGCGACCCTCGGATTCGGTGACGTGGACGGGGACGGCATCGAGGACATTGTGATCGGGCAGTGGGATTTTTTTGGCGACTTCAACTTGGAG
>JAJFFB010000037.1 GCA_021776925.1 Planctomycetota bacterium
ACAAACCCTCCCGACCCAAAAACCCCCACGCAAGAGTTTCAGCGACCCCCGCCTAGATAACCCAAACCCTTCAAAGCAGCAGCCTCGGTACCTTTCTTGGCCGGCTCAGCTTTGGCCAGGGCCTTCTTCATGAACTTGGCCTGGCACTTCTCGCAGCAGAAGTAATGACGCTTGCCGGCGAGGGTGACGAAGATGTCGGCCTTGCCGGGCTTCTTCGGGTTGATGCTGCACAGGCGTTCGGCCGGCTCGAGTACGACCTTGCTGGCGGTGAGCTTGGCCAGGTGAGGAGCGGGGTCCTTCTCGATTTTGGCGATGCACTTTTCGCAGCAGGCGCCGACTTTGAAGCCGTCGATGGTGGTGAAGGCTTCGACCGGCTCGCCGGAGATCGGGCATTTCTTCTGCGCGCTACGGCCTTCGAGGGCGTCGAGGTATTTGGCCGGTTCTTTTTCGGCCTTGGAAGCACATTTCTCACAGCATGTGTAGATGCGTTTGTTGCCAATGCTGACGAAGGTGTCGTGGTTCTTCAGCGGTTTTCCGGAAACGATGCACTTGCTTTGCGCGTCGGCGGGAGCGACGCCGACGCTGGCCATCTTGTAGAGGGTCAGTTCGGGTGCGGCCTTGACCTTCTTGACGCACTTGGCACAGCAGACGTAAATGCGTTGGCCTTCGTAGTCGACGAAATGTTCTTTGCTGTCGCCGAGCTTCTTGCCGGAGACCGGGCACATGGTCTGGGCTTGCCAGGCGTCGAGGGCGGCGACGGCCTTGGTGACCTTGGCCGGAACTGAGGCGGTTTCCTGAGCGACCGCACCGGCAGTCAGGGTCAGGGCAAGGATGGTGGTGAGGGTTCGAATCATGATCGGCTTTCCACTATAACGCGGGTGGAGAAGGGTGGGTCGCGGCGCGGGCGAACGCCGTTTGCAGCGTCGGGCGGTGGATTTGGAGCTTGCGCAACAGCTGCAATCGGCCGCCGGGCATGCGGTAACCGGGGTGGAGCAGTCGCGCGAGGCCGGTGATTTCGCGGTCCGGCAGCCACAGCGACCACAGCAGGCGCTGGCCGGCGAGTTTGCGGTGGCGCGCGTGACCCCAGGCGAGGATTCCAGGGCCCTCCAGGGCCGCAGGGACCCAATAGCGTTGCAGAAAACGCTGCCAGGCGTCCACCCGGCCGGGCATCAGTTGGGCGAACTCAAGCGATAAACGGCTGCCCTCGGGCAACTCATCGGCAGGGCCGAGCGCATTGAAATCGCGCGGGCGTGGGGGGGCACACGCTTTGCTGGCGCATTCTTCCCAATAGCTCGGAGCAGGAAACTCGGGGCAGTCTGCGGCGCTTTGGCAGCTGGTCCAATCCTGCCACCAGCGCAACAGCCAGCTGTGATGCCGGCAGCGGCCGCCGACCTGGCCGAGGAACCCCGGATGCTCGACTGCAGTTACGGAGATGCCCGCGGCATCGAATCCGTGGTTGCCGCCGCCGGCAACCGCGTTGGCTGCCGGCGGAGCATCCGGTTCAGTGGCGATGCGGCAGGCCTGAAGCAGCATGCCGCCATCTTAGCGCTAGTTCAATCCGTGGCCGGAGTGGTCACCATGGTCGCCGTGCTCGTCCTTCTTGGGGTCGTGCTCTGCGCCCTTATTCTCTACCTTTACCGGGGGAGGCCCGGTTTGCGGCATCTTGTCGAGGTTCTTCATGTAGGCCTCCGGTTTGGCCAGGAACTTGGCGCGGGTTCCTTCCGAGCAGAAGTAGAAGCGCCGCGCACCCATCGTTACGAAGTATCGACGGTCCTTGACCGCCATCTTCGGCATGACCGGGCAGCGGTCGGACGCGGGTTGCAGCACGATTTTCTTCTTCGCCAGTTTGGTGAAGTACTTGGCCGGCTCGGCGCGCCATTTCTTTTCACAGCCGGGGCAGCACTGATCGACGTGGGTGCCGTTGACGACGAAGGAATTCTTGGGAATGATCTTACCGCCCATCACCGCGCACTTCTGCTGCGCGCTGCGTCCTTCGAGCTTGTCAAAGTAGGTGGCCGGATCTGCGTTGACTTTGGACGCGCACTTCTTGCAGCAAACCTGGATGGTCTTGTTGCCGAAGGCCAGGCTGATGGCGTCTTCATCGAGCTCTTCACCCGAGACCGGGCAGGTGGTCTGGGTGTTCTCAACGCTTTCACCGGCCATGGCCAGCGTGGTGATCCACTTGTCCGGGAAGGCATTGAACTTGGTCACGCACTTCTTGCAGCACAGGTAGACACGCTGTCCTTCGTAGTCGACAAAGAGGTCTTTGTCTTCCAGTTTCTCGCCGCTGATCGGGCAGGTGGTCTGGGCTTGGACATCGGCCTGGGGTTTGAATTCAGGCAGGGATTTTCGATTATGCTCCTGGGCGGACGCCGGAAGGGCGAACGCACTCACGAGAACGAGGCTGAGGATGGTTTTCATGGTTATTCCTTGGTGGGTGTAGTTGCGCTGCGGACAGCAGCAGGAGTGGACGGAGCGCGGCGCACCTTGCGTTCTTCATGAATGCAAGTGAGCACCGGCACGACAAACATGGTGATCAAAGCCACGAGCATTCCTCCCAAGGAGGGAATGGCCATGGGCACCATGACGTCCGCTCCGCGCCCGGTCGAACTCATGATCGGGAGCAGAGCGAGGGTGGTGGTCGCGGTGGTCATCAGGCACGGTCGGCAGCGGCGTATGCCGGCTTCGATGACGGTGGAGCGCACCGCGGAAATGGTGGTCGGCTTGCGCCGCGCCAGGTTTTGTTTCAGGTAGGTGGCGATGACCACACCGTCGTCGGTGGCGATGCCGAAAAGAGCCAGAAAGCCGACCCAGACCGCAACCGAGAGGTTGCGCGGACTGACTTGGAACAGATCGCGCATGCCTGTGTCGAGCACTTCGAAGTCGAGGAATCCCTGGCGGGAATACAGCCACAACAGGATGAAGCCGCCCGACCAGGCGACAAAGACACCCGAGAAAACGAAAGTCGTGGTCAGGATCGAATTGAACTGCAGGTAGAGCACCAGCAGGATCAGCAGCAACGCCACCGGCAGCACGATGGACAGAGTTTTGGCGGCGCGCACCTGGTTCTCCCAGCTGCCGGCGAAGTAATAGGAAACTCCTGCAGGAAGCTCCCACTCGCCGCTCTCCAGCTTGGCACTCAGGTAGTCGCGGCACTGCTCGACCACGTCGACCTCGGCGAAGCCGTCCTTCTTGTCGAAGATGACCAGGGCGACGAGGAAGGTGTCCTCGGTCTTGATCGCCTGCGGGCCACGCGAATAGATGACCTCTGCCACCTGCGACAAGGGGATCTGAGCGCCCGACGGCGTCGGGATCAGCACCTGTTCCATCGCTTCAATGGTGTCGCGTCGTTCGCGTTGATAGCGCACCCGCACCGGATAACGTTCTCGTCCTTCGACGGTGGTGGTGATCTGGCGGCCGCCGAGGCCGACCTCGATCACTTGGTGGATGTCGGCCACGTTGAGGCCGTGGCGCGCTGCCTCCTCGCGATCGATCTTGAACTCGAGGTAGGGCTTGCCGATCACCCGGTCAGCGATCACGGTCAGCGGCGCCACCGAAGGCACCTCTTTCAGCATCGCCTCGACTTGCAGCGCGACCGCCTCGATGGTGGCGAGGTCGGGCCCCTTGATCTTCAGGCCCATCGGCGCGCGCATGCCGCTCTGCAGCATGACCAGGCGCGCGGCGATCGGCTGCAGCTTGGGCGCTGAGGTGATCCCGGGAAGCTTGGCCACGCGCACGATTTCGTTCCAGATATCTTGCTGATTCCGGATTTTGTCGCGCCAGACGCGCACCGGGTTTCCGTCCTCGTCGTAGGTGAATTCAGGTTTGATCTCGACGACGGTCTCGACCATCGACACCGGCGCCGGATCCAGTGCCGACTCCACGCGGCCGATCTTGCCGACCGCAAGTTCGACCTCGGGAATCGCCTGAATCGCCATGTCCATCTGGCGCAGCAACTCCAGCGCCGAGCCGATCGAGGCGTGCGGAGCGGTGGTCGGCATGAAAAGGAACGAGCCCTCATCGAGAGGGGGCATGAACTCGCGTCCGAAACCCGGCATGGCGTGACTGGCGTCAGTCCACGCTTCGCTCTTGGCCAGACGCTCACCGGGCAGGCCGACCTTGTTCAAGGTGTTCGGAAGCCAGCCGAACATCGACTGGAAGCCGATCCAGGCGGTGAAGCCGAAAGTCACAATGGCGGCCGGCATCAACAGGAAGGTTTTCTTGTGTGCCAGGCACCAGGTCAGGATCCTCGGATAGAGACGTTCGAACACACGGAAGGCGAGCAGTAGTCCGGTGACGATGGAAAGCGCGAAGATCAGGTTGCGCAGCGGATGCTGTGGGCCCATCGGTTCCCATGCACGAGCCAGCAACCAGCCGACCATGACATAGAGCACCAGGTTGGTCACAAAAGCGAATCTCAGCCCGGCCTTACGCTGCGACCGCGGACGCAGGAAGGTGGCGGCCAGGACCGGCAGGAACAGAACCGCGACCACCGCCGAACCGACCAGGGCGAAGGTCTTGGTCCACGCCAGCGGCTGGAAGAGTTTGCCCTCGGCGCCGGTCATGGTGAACACCGGCAGGAAACCGAGCACCGTCGTGGTGATCGCGGTCAGGATCGCCGGGCCGACTTCGGCCACGCCTTCCTGCACCGCTTGGACCCGGTCGACACCAGGGCCTGCGCGGTCCATCCGCTCCTGGATGTTTTCGATCATGACGATGCCGACGTCGACGATGGTGCCGATCGCGATGGCGATGCCCGAGAGGGCGACCAGGTTGGCATCGACGCCGGCCAGCTTCATGAAGACGAAGCAGAACAGCACCACCAGCGGCAAGGTCGCGGAGACCAGCAGGGCCGGTCGCAAGCGCAACAGCAGCAACAGCACCACCATGACCGTGACCAGGATCTCTTGTGAGATCGCCTCGTTCAGCGTGTCCAGGGTCTCGTAGATCAACCCGGTGCGGTCGTAGAAGGGGACCACGGTGAGTTGCGAAAGGGTGCCGTCGGCCAGCGTCTTGCGCGGCAGTCCGGGAGCGATCTCTGCGATCTTGGCCTTGAGCCCCTTGATCGCTTCCAGCGGATTGAAGCCATAGCGCACCACCGCCACTCCGCCGACGACCTCGGCGCCGGCCTTGTCGAGCGCCCCACGGCGCTGGGCGGGACCGGTCGAGACCTGGGCCACGTCCTTGATGCGGATCGCCACTCCATCTTCGGACCGCACCACCGCCTGCTCCAGATCTGATAGGCTCTCCACCCAGCCAAGACCGCGCACGAAGTACTCAACCGAATTCAGCTCGATGACCCGCGCACCGACCTCAAGGTTGGCGTTGCGTACCGCCTGGAAGACTTGCTGCAGGGTGACACGGTGTGCGCGCATCGCCTCCGGGTTGACGTCGACCTGATACTCGCGCAGGAAACCGCCCACCGAAGCCACTTCGGAAATGCCGTTCGCCGACATCAGGGCGTAACGCACCAGCCAGTCCTGGTAGCTGCGCAATTCATCCAGGTCCCAGCCGCCGGTCGGATTGCCATCGGGGTCGCGCCCTTCCAGCGTGTACCAGAAGACCTGGCCGAGCGCGGTGGCGTCGGGCCCGAGCGCCGGCTGCACGTCGGCGGGAAGGGTGCCTGCTGGCAGGCTGTTGAGTTTCTCCAGCACGCGCGAGCGCGACCAGTAGAACTCGATGTCGTCCTCGAAGATGATGTAGACCGACGAGAAGCCGAAGTAGGAATAGGAGCGAATGGTCTTCACTCCAGGCACGCCGAGCAGCGACACGGTCAGCGGATAGGTGACCTGGTCCTCGACGTCCTGCGGCGAACGGCCCATCCACTCGGTGAACACGATCTGTTGGTTCTCACCGATGTCAGGAATCGCATCGACCGGCACCGGATCACGGGGTGCGCCGCCAAGTTTCCAGTCGAAGGGCGCCACCAGCAGGCCCCAGCCGACCAGCATCAGCATCAGCAGCCAGACCGCCAGCCGACGCTCTAGGAAGGCGTTGCTCAGGGATTGCAACATGTCACTGATCCTCGCCGAGGGTCACGATGACTTCTCCGCACTGCAGCATTTCATCGCCGAAATACGGATTGCGGATGTCGTCGCCGAATTGCAGCCAATCGGCGCCTTGGTCGTTATCGGCCATCGGACAAAAAGCCAGTCGCAAGCCGTCGGCGCCCTGGGTGCCGAAGTGTTGAACGGATTCGATCAGCGCATGGCTGAGCGCGACGAAGTGCTTGCGTGCCCCGGGAAATCCAGCGGCTTCGATGATTCCGACGAGCGCCTTGTCCATCTGTTGCTGCAAGCCCATCCAGGTCGCGTGGTCATCCGCACTGACTCCGTCGTGAGGCATGGTTGTGAGTGCGGCTTGGGCGTTTCCTGCAGCCTGCTTTGCGGCCGTCAGGTCATCGGCGGCAAGCGCAACTTGAACCGTGACGTAGGCGCGCGCGATTCCTCCCATGTTCTTCTGGAATGCGTCGGTGGCCTGCAGCCGTGGAAATTCCATCTCATGCGGCTTCATCGCCGGCATCTCTTGTCCGCCTCCCATGCCACCGTGGTCGTGCGCGCCGCCACCGCCCCCATCCGGACTCATCATGCTCGACTTGCCGCTGAGCTGGAGTTCGGCATCGATGCGGAAGGCGCCCTTTTCAACCACAAGCTCGCCCTCCATCAAGCCTTCGCGGACCACGAACCAATCGCCCGCGCGCGGCCCGAGCACCACCGTGCGGCCCTGGAAATGCGGCTCTTTCCCCGGCATGCGCACGTAGACCACCGCGCGTTTGCCGGTCAGCAAGGGCGCGGTGGCCGGGATCACCAAGGGTGCTTCAGCGGCACCGCTGGCGACAAAACCAAGTTCGGTCGCCGGCACCAGATCCATTCCGCATTTGGGGCAGGCACCCGCCTCTTCCTGCTGGACTTCCGGATGCATCGGGCAGATCCATAGGTCGGCGATGGCGGGATCCACCGCGTTTCCGGCTGAGGTGAGCTGCGAAAGAACGTGGGCCTGGACGAACATTCCGGGGCGCAAGCGCCGATCGCGGTTGTCCACGTGCACGCGTACCCGGATCGAACGCGAGCGCTCGTCAAGTACCGGCGAGATCAGGGCAATGCGTCCGTGGAAGGTCTCACCCGGCCAGCCGGTGACGTCGAACTCCACGTCCTGACCGAAACGGATCCACGGCAGATCGGTCTCATAGGCTTCCAGTTCCAGCCACACCTGGTCCAGGTCGGCGATCTCGTACAGCACCTCGCCCTCCTTGACATAACGGCCGAGCAGTGCGTTCTTGTGCACCACCACGCCGTCGATCGAAGCGTGCACCACCTCGTTCTCATTGGGGGAACCACGCTCTTCCAATTGCTGGATCTGCTCTTCACTCATGCCGAGCAGACGCAAACGGCCCCGTGCCGCCTTTGCCAGCCGTGAATCTCCAGAGCGGGCTTCAAGGAAGTCGCGTTCGGCGGCGTAGAGATCGGGGCTGTAGAGCGCGACCAAATGGTCGCCCGCCTTGACCGGAATGTCGGTGGAATCGACGAAGATGCGGTCGATCCGGCCCGAGAACCAGGCCGGGATGGCGGCCTGACGGGTCTCGTCGTAGGCGATCTTGCCAACCATGGTGACCTCGTTGGCGACTTCGATCCGCTGCACCGGGAAGGTGGTGATCTCGGCCAGCGCCATCGCGGTCTCGCTCATTTTCAGTTCGGTGGGACCCGTGTTAGCGGATCCAGTGTCCAACTCGATCAAGTCCATGTTGCAGATCGGGCACAAGCCGGGATCGGGCAGTTGGATCTGCGGATGCATGGAGCAGGTCCAAATTGCGGGTTCGGCTGCAGCGCCCGGATCCCCGGCGCTGGCCTCCGCACCCGGATGATCGTGCTCACCGGCATCGGCTGGCGATTCTTCCTGGTTCGGATGCAGGATCCAGCCGATCAGTCCTCCGATCACCAGCACCACCCAGGTCGGCGGCTGCTTGAAGGCGGGCATCTTGCGCTTGGCCTTTTTCTTCGACTTTTTCTTAGAAGCCTGGTCTTGACTTTCGCTCATTCTTCTTCCTCCTCGCTGCTCTCGTTCTCATCGCCTTCGACCCCAGGCGGAGTGGGGATGGTGGATTGGCCGTGAAGCCGTTCGATGCGCGCCAGGGCCTGGGCCCGGTCGGACTCTGCACGAGCAGAGCCGACCTGGAAGTCCAGCAGCAGGCGCAGCGTGTCGAGCAGGGTTTCGAAGCTCTCGCCGCCGCTTTCAAAGGCGGAGAGTGCGGCTTCGAAACCCCTCTCAGTTTTGGGTTCCAACTGATCCCGGTACAGTGCGATGCGGCGCTCGGCGTCGCGGAACTGGAATGCGGCTTCGGAAAGCCGTGCGCGCAGGGTCAATTCGAGGTTGCGCCCACCCTCCGAGAATTGCGTCATTCTCGATCGCGCTTCGCGTCGCGCCCCTTCGTAGCGGTAGCCGTGCAAGGGCAGACTGAAATTGACCGAGGCCGCCAGCGCGTCCTGCCCGGAGTCCGGAGCTACGGCCGGACCATCGCCAACCATGGTCCATTCCAGGCCGAAGATCAGGTCGGGCCAGCTCTCTTTTTTGGCCAGCTCAAGCTCGGCACGGGCGGCAAGCTGCAGGTAGGCGTACTCCATCAGCGCCGGATGGCGCGGCAGGGGAGCTTCGGGGATGGCGTCCGGAGCCTCCGGCACCGCGTCCTGTTGCAGGGTTGGCAGCGGCCACAACGATTCGTCACCGCCCAGCCCGATCAGGCTGCGGATCTGATGACGCAAGGGGTTCAGGCGATCGCGGTAACTGCGCAGCTGGTCTTCCAGCTTCTCGCGCTCGACTTCGATGCGGACCACGTCGCCATAACTGGCGCGACCGACCTCCAGGCGCGAGTGCAGACTGCTCTCGGTGGTCTTGACCAGATCAAGAGTCTGCTGCACCAGGTCCAAGGCACGATGCAGGAAGGCGAGCTCCCACCAAGCCAGACGAATCTGCTCGCTGACCTCCAAGGCCTGATCGTTGAGACGACTGAAGGCCGCCGCAGCGCGGGCGCTGGCACCGTCTTCGAGGGCGTCGAGTTCGCTCGGCCACGGCACTCGCTGCTGGACGCCGAGCCGCGCCCGGGTCGGGCCATTGCGCGTTTCGAGCGGAGTCAGGAAGCCGCTCACGCCGATCGTCGGGTCGGGGTAGCCGCGCGCCTGGGCAATCCGCGCCTCGGCGGCGGCCCACGCCGCTGCGCTGGCAGCAAGCCCCGGATTGGAGCGCAGGCCTTCGATCAGCAACTCCTCGAGTCCTCCATCAAAGGAGGGCGGAGCCGGTGGTGGACTGGGAGCCCGGGTGGGCTCGATCAAGGGAAGCGGGCGGGTAGCGAGTTGGCTACAACCGCCGATCCCGAAAAGGATCAGCAACCAGAATGGGGTACGCACTTGTTTTTCTCAGCATGATTCGTTGTGGGTCGGCCTTCCCGTCGCACGACGGAAGGGACGTAAGTGTGCGAAGGAACAGCCCCGATCAAGGGCCGTTCGCACACGAATCAGCTGAGGAAAACTCCGAAGAGCAGGAAGAGCGGTCGCGGCGGTGGGCGCGGCACCTCATCCTGCGTGGTGCGCCCAGCAGATACGGACGGTGCCGGTTGCAGGTCGACCGGCTCGAGCGGAGGCGCTGCAAATTCGGCTCCGGCGTCGACCTGGATCCGAGGCAGGACGGGCGCTTGCTCCTGTTCTGGCGCAGGAGATGCGCCACAGCAGCATGCAGGAGCTGCCCATTGGGGCAGCACCGGATCTTCGTCTTCAGTCGGCGCGGGGGCCATGGGCTGGCAGCACGCCATCACCGCGGATGACATGAATTCGGTCGCCTGGGGCGCAGGAGAGCAGCGCTCGGCCTGGCCCTGCGCACAGAGAGCCTGCGCCCACAGACCGCTGGGGAAAACCAGCAGCAGCAGGGCGATGAAATTCAGGCTCCGCGCAACCATGACCCTCAAAGGATAAACCATAATTGGATTTGGACAAGGAAGAAGGCTATGGGATTGGCACGAACCGCGCTGAGACGGATAATGCCGGGTCCATGAGAGCGCAGGCTGACCTTCTCGAGCGGTACATGATCCTGGCCGGAGAACGGCTCCAGGATTTGCCCTCCTGGGAGCTTGTATTTGGCCGCAAGGCACCCCTGGAGGTCGAAATCGGCTTCGGCGGGGGAGAATCGCTGGCCTGGCACGCGCCTCGGGCTCCACGAAGTGATTTCGTCGGCATCGAACTCCCGATGGCCTGTTTCAGCCACGCGGTGCGCCGCCTGAGCAAGGTTGGCGTCGACAACGTCCGCCTGGTGCGCGGCGACGCGCGCTTCCTGCTGCGGGAACTTTTTCCTGCTGCTTCGGTCGATCGAGTTCTGATGCAGTTCCCGATGCCGTGGCCGAAGCAGAAGCACGCCAAGCACCGGGTGATCACTCCAGGTTTCGCTGCGACTTTGGGCGACGTTCTGGTTCGCGGAGGACAGTTCGAACTGGTGACCGATCAGGGCTGGCTCTGCGAAGAGGCCAGGCGGCGCATGAAGGAAAACGGCGCCTTCGACGTGGAAGCCATCGAAGTCGATCCGGAACGGGATTTTCGCACCCGTTACGAAAGCAAGTGGTTGGCCGAAGGGCGCAGCGTTTTCCGGCTGCAGTCCCGCCTTGCACACCCCCGACCCAGTGAACGAAACTGCACGCCTGAGCCAATGCGCATCGCCCACCTTGCCAGTCCTCCTGCCGCCGCCACGCTGAATGCCTTGGTCGGGCAGTCCTTCCGCGAGGGCGAGTCGCGGGTCGAAATCAAACGCGTCTTCCAGGCCGAGGACGGCTGGCTGTTGCAGGTCTCGGCGGCCGACGGTTCCTTCTGCCAGCATTTCTTCTTGCGCATCGAGGTCAAGGCCGACCAACGCGTGTTGCTGCGCGTGCACGAACACCCCCAGCCCTTCCATACGGAGGCGGTGCAGTTCACCTTGAGAGAGTTGGAACATCAACTCGGCTGAACCAGGGCTGCCCGGCGCAGGCGCAGGGAATTGGTGATGACCGAGACCGAACTCAGGCTCATGGCAAGTGCGGCCACCATCGGATTGAGCAGGATTCCGCTGAAGGGATAAAGGATGCCCGCGGCGATCGGCACGCCGAGCATGTTGTAGCCGAAGGCGAAGGCCAGGTTCTGACGGATGTTGGCCATGGTCGCGCGACTCAGCCGACGGGCCCGGTGAATCGCCAACAGGTCACCCTTGACCAGGGTCAGTGCAGCGCTCTCCATGGCGACGTCGGTTCCGGTTCCCATGGCGATGCCGACCTCGGCGAGCGCCAGCGCAGGCGCGTCGTTGATGCCGTCCCCGGCCATGGCCACCACGTGGCCCCGGCGTTGCAGGTCGGCGACCACGTCGCGCTTGTCGACCGGATTGACTTCGGCGAGCACCTTGTCGATCCCCACTTGTCGTGCGATAGCCTCGGCAGTGGTGCGGTGGTCGCCGGTCAGCATGATCACTTCCAGGCCGTCTTCCTGGAGCAGTCGGATGGCCTCTTTGCTACTCGAGCGCACCGGATCTCCAATTCCAAGGATGCCGACCAATCGGCCCTGAGCCGCAACCAATACCGCGGTCTGACCCTGGCTGCGCACCTCACTCGCTTGCTCTTCCGCTCCGCCGAGAGTGATCGCGGATTCCTGCAGATAGGCGAGGCTGCCGATCTGCACCTGGTCCCCTTCGACCTTGCCCTGAATTCCGGAACCCGTGTCCGATTGAAAGGCTTCGACCGGAGCGAGGTTCAAACCACGTGATTCGGCGGCCTGAACGATGGCCGCGCCGAGCGGGTGTTCGCTGGCGCGTTCCAGCGACGCCGTGCGCTGCAGCAAGCGGTCCTCGGTCCACTCGCCCAGGGCGTGGATGCTGAGCAACTCCGGCCGCCCCTGGGTCAGCGTTCCGGTCTTGTCGACCAGCAGCGTGTCGACCTTGCGCAGGGTTTCGATCGCGTCGGCGTCGCGGAACAGGATGCCGTGCGCGGCTCCGCGGCCGGTGGCCACCATGATCGACATCGGCGTGGCCAGGCCGAGCGCACAGGGACAGGCGATGATCAGCACCGCCACGGCATTGACCAGGGCGTAGGATAGGCGCGGTTGCGGGCCGAAAACCAGCCAGATCACGGTGGTGGCGACCGCCACGATCAAGACCGCGGGAACGAACACCGCGGCGACCTGGTCGGCCAGTTTCTGCACCCGGGCACGGCTGCGCTGCGCCGCCGCCACCAGATGAATGATGCGCGCCAGCAGCGTGTCACTTCCCACCCGGTCCGCACGCATGACCAGGCTGCCGGTGGCGTTGATGGTGCCGCCGACCACGCGGTCGCCAGCGGCCTTCGGCACCGGAATGGCTTCGCCGCTGACCATCGACTCGTCGACGTTGCTGGAGCCATCTTCGACCAGGCCGTCGACCGGAATTTTTTCGCCCGGACGAATGCGCAGGCGCATGCCGACGCGGACCTCTTCCAGGGGGAGGTCCTGTTCGGAGCCGTCTTCCTGCAGCACGCGCGCTGTGGGCGGAGCGAGGGCGAGCAAGGCCTTCAACGCAGAACTGGTGCTGCTGCGTGCGCGCAGTTCCAGGACCTGGCCGAGCAGGACCAGGGTGATGATGACCGCCGCCGCTTCGAAATAGACCGGTACGGTGCCGTTAGCCAACAGCATTTCGCTCGGGAAGGCGCCAGGGGCGAGCAGAGCCAGGATGCTGTAGCCGTAGGCCGCGCCGACGCCCACCGCAATCAGGGTGAACATGTTCCATTGGCGGTTTCTCACCGAGCGCCAGCCGCGCACGAAGAAGGAGGCACCGGCCCACACAACCACCGGGCTGGCCAGCAGCAGTTGTAGCCATTGCTGGGCGGGGGCCGAAAGTAGGCCATCCCAGGAAAGTCCGACCGCCTCTCCCATGGAGAGCAGCAGTAACGGGAAGGAAAGCGCCGCACTGATCCAGAAACGGTGTGCCATGCGCAGCAATTCGTTGCCTTCTTCGTTGCTGGCCGGAAGGACCGCTTCGAGCGCCATGCCACAGATCGGGCAATCACCCGGCAGGTCCTGCACTACTTCCGGGTGCATCGGACAGGTGAAGTCGCTTCCTGCCGGGGCCGCCGTCCGCGGCGGATCGCCGTGGTGGGTCGAGTGGCAGGAGTGCGTGCTCATGGAGGTTGCGCGGATGGTGGTCAGGGGATCAGAACAGGAAAGCCGGGCCGAAGACCAGCGTCGCCCCGAGATGTCCGGTCAGCGGAATCAGGATGCAGGTGGCGAAGAGCAGCGCGCGGAAAAAGGATCTGGCCGGATCCGGCTGCAGAGACCTGGCAAGACGTTCGGAGGCGATCAGCAAGGCGACCGCAGACGCGGCGGTAGCGGTACCGAGTACGCGGTGCCACCAGAGGGTGCCTTCGAGGTCGCTGCCATATTCCGCGCCCGTGGCCGCAAGCCAGCCAAGCGGCGCCGCCACGAGGGCCCCGATTCCACCTAGAAGGACCGAAAACCTGGCACTCCCCTGAAGCCAGGCCCACTTTTGCCCACCGAGCGCCAGAATCAGTTCGGCCAGGCCTGCCGCGAGGAGCAGAGCGATAGGAAAGTGCACCACCAGGGGGTGCAACTTGCCTAACCATGCCAGGCCTGCGCCCTCGTCGGCGTGGTCATGCTCGTGATCGTGCTCCTGCGCCCCGCTGAGGCTGTTTGTGGCCAGTTCCACGTCCAGGCCGAACGCCATGGAACTCATCATCGGCACTGCCAGGAAGATGAGGATCAGGCGGTGGCTCAGGCGTCGCATCCAAACAATATACCCTATGGGGGTATAGTATGTTGGCAAAATTCGTGGTATTCTCTGACCATGCTTGACGACGACGCCAAATCCGATCTGGGCAAGAGGTTGCGCCGCATCGAGGGGCAGGTGCAGGGCCTGCAGAAAATGGTCGAGGAAGGCCGCTACTGCGTGGACATCATGTTGCAGGTGTCAGCGGTGCAGGGGGCGCTGACGCGGGTCAGCACCGCGGTCCTGGGCTCCCACCTGGATACCTGTGTGCGCCACGCGCTGGAATCCGACGACGCCAAGCGCAAGGCCAAGGTGGTCGAGGAACTGCAGACTGTCTTTGCCCGTTACCGTCGCTAGCGGAGCCGGTTGATGCCAGGGAAATTGCGTCGCCGCAGCAGCCGGGGCGCCGGGCTCGCTGCCGAGACTCCGGACGCTTCGACGCTGCCGCTGGTGGAAGCCGAGGCCGCGCGCGCCGGGCTGCCGCGCGCCTTCGGCCTGGAACAGGAACTGATCGCCGCGGGCTACTTCGAACTCGGGGTGATGGCGCAATGGAAGCTGGTGCAGGACCGCACCGCCGAGCGCGCCGCCGAAGCCGCCGACCCACTGCTGCCCCTGCGTGAACTCGCCGACTCGGACGAGCCGATGGTGCGCTTCCACGTTCCGGGGGCCATGGCCCGCGTGCTGGTGGCACAGCCCGAGATCGTTATCGAGGAGCTGCTGCCGCTGGCCTCTGACGAATCGATGCTGGTGGCCGAGTCGGTACAAGCCTTCGGCCTGCGCCCGCAGGCCGACGCTCTCGGCCCCGAAGTCCTCGAGCTATTGCACGACTGGATCAACCACCCATCCGAATTCGTGCGTCGCGCCGCGGTCGAAGCGGTGCGCCCACGCGGAGTATGGGTCAAGCATCTGGACTGGAGCGTGCAAGCTCCGGCGCACCTGGTGCCGCTGCTCGATCATCTGCGCGGAGATTCCTCGCGTTACGTCGCCAACGCGGTCGGCAACACCCTCAACGACATCTCTCGGCGCAATCCGGAACTGGTGTTGGAACTCGCCGCGCGTTGGCAGATGGGTGAAGACGCCGGTCCGCTGCAGGAGCACGTGATCCGCAAAGGCTTGCGCAGTCTGCTCAAGAGCGGCGACCCGCGGGCGATGGCCGCTCTCGGCTATGGGGCGCTCGATCTGAACATGCAGGTGCGCCTGCGCAACGGTTCGCCGGTGGAGCCCAACACCGCGCTGGTCTTCGAGATCGAAATCCATAACGAAGGCCCGACCACGCGCGCCGAACTGGTCTATCAGATCGAGACTGCGGGCAAGAATCCGCAGCGCCCACGGCGTCAGCGCTACCGCGCCGGAGAAATCGAAATCGCCGGCCGCTGCATGTCAGAGTTCTTCATTCGCGAGCGCATCTTCGACCGCAAGAGCGCGCGGCTGATCGACGGTGGCGCCGGCGCCCGCTTTTTTCTCAACGGCGTCGAGTACGGAGCGGTCTCCTTTGAAGTGCAGCGCGTTTGACGGCTCCGCGGGTTCCGCGGCTCAGCTCAGCTGCGACAGACTGCGATGCACGCGCTCGAGTGAGGCGGCAAGTTCGCTTGCCGAGGCGGCGCCGACGCTGGCGCGTGACCAGCCCTGGTGGTCGGCGCGTTCGGCGCCGAAGGCACTGAAGGGCACCAAGGCGAAGGCGGCGCTCTGCAGCAGATAGGAGCGGATGTCCTCGTTGTTGGCGAGGACCATGCCCGCAGGCGTGGTGCGACCGACCAGGTCGAAACGCACCGACAGGTAGATCGCGCCCTGCGGCTCGATGTAGTCGACCGGGAATCCGTCGTCCTTGAGCCGTTGCATACCGCGCGAGAGCACCTCGAGGCGCCCCTGGACCTCGCCGATCAGGTGCTGGTCCCAGGCGTCGACCGCGGCCACGTCGTCGAGCCAGCCGGCGGTCGCGGTCTGCACCGGCTTGGGCGCCCATGCACCGACGTGGGTGAGC
Organism: Planctomycetota bacterium; assembly: GCA_021776925.1. Taxonomy (GTDB): domain Bacteria; phylum Planctomycetota; class UBA1135; order UBA1135; family UBA1135; genus JAJFFB01. The sequence goes on from JAJFFB010000037.1 coordinate 15,734, forward strand.
AGCGCCACCGCCTTGCGCGAGATCAGCGGCGGCCCGAACATCCAGCCGCAGCGCAGGCCGGTGGCGCAGAAGCCTTTGGAGATTCCGTCCATGTGCACGACGTAGGGCGCGCATTCGGGAACCAGCTGCACCGGCGAGTAATGCTGGTGCCCGGCGAAGGTGATCGAGCGGTAGATCTGGTCGAACAGCAGGTACAACGGTTTGCCACCGTTCTGCTCGCGGCGCTGGTTCTCTTCCACCAGGAGGCGCCCGAAGGCCGCCATCTCGGCTTTGGGCATGACGCCACCAGACGGATTCTGTGGCGTGTTCAGCACCAGCAGCCGGGCTTCGCTGAGGTGCGGGGCGAGCAGTGCGGCGGTCGGCTGGAAGGCGTCTTCGGCGCGGCAGTCGACGGTGTGCACGCGCACCTGGCAGACTTCGCCGTAGTTGTGGTTGTTCCAGGACGGCACCGGGAACACCACCAGATCACCCGGATCGACCAGCAGGCGGTAGGTGGCATACAAAGCCGGACGCCCGCCGCCGACGATGGTGAAGGCTTCGAGCGGATAGTCGAGGCCCTGGGTGCGCTGCACGTGCGCGCGCGCGGCCTGGCGCAGCGCGGCAACACCCGCTGGGGGGGGGTAGTTGGTGTCGCCCCGCTCCAGCGCCGCGACCACGCGTTCATGCAGGCCGGTTGGAATCGGGAACTGGTCGGAGGAGAAATCACCGACGGTCAGGTTGGCGACCTCGACCCCTTGTTCGTGCAAGGCGCGAATCTCGTTGGCGATAGTAAGGATCGACGAGGGTTCCATGGCCTGGGCCATGGCACTCAAGCCGCGCTGGGCGGCATCGGTGCCGCAATCCGCTGGGATCGAAACCATAGATGTGTCGAGAACCGTGCTCACGGCAGTTCATTCTACCCGCGCGCTGCTAAGCTCACCGCCCGTGGACCTCGCCCTATTCCTCGCCAATCTGGTGCTGACGGTGGCTCTGCTGGCGGCCACCCTGTGGTCAGGGCGCAAGGCGAAGCGCCGCCTGCACTACCGACTGGTGGTGTTCACAGTGCTCTCGCTGATCGGCGCGATCGTTCAGGCCGAACTCTTTGGTCGCAGTTTCGTTTTCGATCCGGTGCGCCTGAACGTGCACCTTTTCGCGGCGTTTGCAGCTTTGGCAACCGTGCCCGGCGTGGTCTGGACCGGCCTGCGGCTACGCACCCGCAGCGGCAGCCGCGCCTCGCATCAGCGCTGGGTGGGCGCTTTCGTCGGGCTGGTGCTGCTCGCCGTGGTGACCGCCTGCTGGATGTTCCTCGACGCCGAAAGCGCGGCCTGAAGCGGTTCCAGCCAACGCTTCTCGGCGGCGGTCGGCAGCAGAGCGCCCCCGGCGCAGGCCGGCGGCGGCCCGCTCCAGGCGCTCTGATGGGCCAGATAGTCGACCAGCACCACGCCCTCCTGCTGCAGACCTGCGTGGGCGTCCCACTGCGGGCGCGACGGCGCGGCCAGCCAGTGGCGGCAGCCTGCGGCCCGCTGCAGCGCCAGCTCCAGGAGCCGGTCCCCTTCTCCCGGATCGATTTCACGCGCCCCGGGATCAGGACAGTTCACGCGATCCCAGGCACCCACACGTAGCGCCCCGTCCTGACCTGCGCCCGCGGGCTTGCCGCCGGCGGGCGCCGGCAGACCGAAGTCCAGCCACGCCGGCGGCGCTTGCAGAGGAGCTTCGAAGGTCGGATCGAGGTGGAACCAGCGCAGCGCTTTGGGCCTGGGCCGCAGGCGCAGGATCAGGCGGGTATTCGCGGCGAGGCGGCCGGCGGCGCCGAGTAGCAGGCGGGTTACGTCGTAACCTGCCACCGACTTGACCACGCGCGCACCGCTGGGAACCTCGCTGCCGTCGGGCAACAGCCAGCGCGCGCCGAGCACCTGGTCGCGCGGCAGGCCGGCGCTGCCGGCGAGCAGCGACGGCTCGCGCGCCTGGAACATACCGCCCAAAGTTCCGTCTTTCGCGCCGGCGGCGAGCACTCCGAGCATCAGGCCGTGTTCGGCCAGGGTCTGGTCGAGGCGCGCCGGGCTGAGACCGGCGCCGACCTCGCAGGTGAAGTCGGCGGCGTCGATCCAGTGAATGCCGTCGAGCGCCGTCAACGACAGCCAGGACTCGTCGTCGCGCGCGAGGGTCAGGCGCGCACGGCTGCGCTTTCCACACGGGCGCAGCACGCGCCCGCCGGCGTGGGCTTCGCGCAGCAGGTCAGCGGCCTCGACCAGGTTGGCGGCCGCGACCCGATGGGTGGCCGCGTCGGGGTCCGGGTTGCGGGGCAGCTCAGTCATCGGCCGGCCTGCGGTGGCGGTGGAAGGCCTCGACGCAGCCGCGTTTCATCGGCAGGCCGCGGCCCGGGTTGAGCAGGTCGTCGCGGTTGAACACGCGTCGCAGCCGCTCCATCAAGGCGATGGCGGCGGCGGGGAACTGCTCGGCCAACAGGTGTTCCTTTTCCAGGCCGACGCCGTGCTCGCCGCTGATCGAACCGCCGAGTTCCAGACACTTGCGCAGGATCAGGCTGCCGGCCTCTTCCACCGCCTCGACCTGCTGCGGGTCGCGGCCGTCGTAGGAGAAGTGCGGGTGGATGTTGCCGTCACCGGCGTGGAAGAGATTGGCCAGCGGCAGACCGGTGGCGCTGCCGACCTTTTCGACGTAGTCCATCACTTCGGCCAGGCGCGCGCGCGGCACCACGCCGTCCATGACCAGCGAATCCGGTCCCAGGCGGCCGAGCGCACCGCCGGCGCCCTTGCGCCCTTTCCAGATCGCTGCACGCTGGGCGGCGTCCTCGGCACGCTCGATCTGCAGCGGACGGTGCCGTTGGAGCAGCTCCTCGGCGGTGGCGGCGTCGGCCAGAGTGGTGGCGCGCGGACCCTCGATCTCGACGATCAGCACCGCGCCGGCGTCGAGCGGCAAACCGGCGCGGTAGACCGAATCCTCGACCGCGCGGATGGTGCGCTGGTCCATCACCTCCAGCGCCACCGGCTGCACTCCGGCGGCGACCACCTCAGCGACCGCGGCGCACGCGGTGGCGACCGAATCGAAGCCGGCGAGCAGCGTGATGACGTGTTCCGGGATCGGGATCAGGCGCACCGTCAAGGAAACGATGACCGCCACGGTGCCTTCGGAACCGATCAGGAAACCGCGCAGGTCGAGCGCATCCGAAAAGGCCGTCGCGCTGCCCCAGCTCTCCAGCGTGCCGTCGGCCAGCACCACCTCGGCGGCGAGGATGTGCTGGGTGGTGTTGCCGTGCAGCAGGCACTGCGGCCCGCCCGAGTTCTCGGCGGCGTTGCCACCCAGCGTGCACACGGTCTGGCTCGCCGGGTCCGGCGCATAACGCAGGCCATGAGGCGCAACGGCGCGCCCCAACTCGGCATTGACCAGACCCGGTTCGACCACCGCAAAACGGCCTGCCACGTCGACGTGCAGCACGCGTTTCATGCGCGCCAGTGCCAGGATCACGCCGCCCTCGGCGACCAGCGCTCCGCCGGACAGACCGGTACCCGCCCCGCGCGCGGCGAAGGGAACTCCCGCCTGATGCAGCAGGCGCACGCACGCCGCCACCTGCTCGCGGTCGGCGGGCAGAACCACCGCCAGCGGCCGACATCGGAACAGGGTCAGCGCGTCGGATTCATAGGGCAGCAGCTCGGCCGCCGATTCGAGCACGGAGTCGGCACCGGTCACCGCGCGCA
>JAJFFB010000038.1 GCA_021776925.1 Planctomycetota bacterium
GCGCGCTCGAAACTCCCCTCCCACCACTTGCCGCTCTGGAAACTGAGGTAGCCGCGTCGCGCCAACAGACGCGGCAGGGTGGGATGACGATCGACGTTGGAGATCAGCATTTCGCGCGCCGACAAGCCCGAGCGCTGCGCGTGGTCCCGGTTCGCGTCGGTGTCAGCCGGATCGTTGCCGGTCACCAGGCTCTGGTGCGCGTAGAGCCCGGTGGCCAGAGTCATCAGCGACGGCCGGCACAAAGCCGTCGGCACGTAGCCTCGTCGAAAGACCACGCTCTGCCCGGCAAGACGATCAAGATGCGGCGTTTCGATCTCGGCGTGTCCCATGAAGCCGAAATCGGTCCAGCTCTGGTCATCGCTGATGATCAACACGATGTTGGGTGGCCGGTCTGCGGCATCGCGTGCCTGCCCGACCTCGCCCTCGCCACTCAGAGTGGATTGCGTACAGGACGCAAGTTGAGCGGCAAGGAGTGGAAGCCAAAGGGCAAAAGCGGGAAGGGTTCGATTCATCTCGCCGACACAGGGGGTTGGACGCGATCCTCGGGTCCGTTTCTACTCTCCACCATGGCCCACATGGCCACCAAAACCCCAGGGTTAATTCACATAATTTGCAATTCCTATGGAATTTTGGTTTTTAGATAGGCTGGTGGCTCACGATGTCAACGCCCTCTGCCCGGATCATGATGGGCTTGGCTGGACTCGCTCTCTTTACCAGCCTCGCGATCTTCTTTTTTCCTGACTCCGACGGAGTCGTAAACGATGCTCCACCCCCTGCGAGCGGGCAGGGCAAGGTGGCGGACGATCTGCCGGCCTCAGGGCCGGAGTCGGTCCCGGCCTCACCGGAACTACCGGGTGCCGGCACCGAACCCATTGGGCGCAAGAACGCCGAAGAGGACCCGTCCGCAAAGTTCGACCCCGGCCTTGCTGCACTTTCGCTGACTGTGGTCGATTCCGCCGGAGATGCCATTGCCGACGCGGAGGTTTTGGTGATCGCCAATTCCAGGAGCAGAGAATACGGAGGCTATGGCGGAGGATGGATCATTGCCAAACGTCTTGCCTATGACCCTGATTTGGCGCTGGCCAGTGCACGCACCGGTGCCAACGGCGTCGCCATTCTGGAGGGTCTGACGCCCCATTCTGGATTTCTTGGATGGCTTCGTGCAGATGGATATGCCTCGGTCGAATTCGAATGCCAAAGCGAGGAAACTGGAAAACTCCATGACCTGGGAGCGATCCCTCTGGGCCCGAGTGCCCACATCGAGGTCGAGGTCGTCGAGCATGACGGCACACCGGTCACTGGTACTGAGGTAAGGGTCAGTATTTTTGACACTCCATTCCCTGATCATTATTCAAAGGAATTCCCTCCTATCACAATGTCCTGGGCGGATACCGGAGTGGACGGCGTCGCCCACGTCCTTGGTCTCCCACAGATGCCGGGGTTTGATTATGGGTTCGGAGGGGAAGTCCTCAGCGGTGATGCAAAGTTCGAACCCATTGGAGAGCGAGATGAAAAGGGCGGACGGATCCGCATCATCGTGCCACCTACCGAATGGGCCACAGGGCGCGTGATCGATACCGAGGGCAATCCGGTAGTCGGGGCCCAGATCACGATGGGGCGCTTTCAGAGCTGGGACTTCGATGAAGGCGATACTGAAGAACAATTGCGAGAAACTTCTCCCAGCCGCCTCTGGGGTTCGCATACCTCGCTCTCCGATTATGCTTCCGAAGTGCAAACGGATGCGCAAGGAGCCTTTCGGGCGAAAATTCCTCATGCGGCCCGATTCAGTCTTGAATCCGACCCAATCCCCGATCTGATTTCGGCGACGGTTTTGATTGGAGATGATTTTGCCATCACCAGCAAGTGGCGTTCGCCCAACGAGGTCCTGGATATCACCGTCCCGGTGATGTTTCAGGTCACCGGTTGGCTGCTCGATCCAATGGGCAAGCCGATGGTGGACGCCGAAGTCGTCTTCCACAAGCGTCCGGGACCTGGGGAGACGAAACCTCCTCCAGAGTCCTTTGACTATTCCTATCGCTTCGATCCTTCCCCAGGTGCGTGCGATCCTCAAGGGGCCTTCGTCAAGAACCTACTGCCGGACCACTACTGGCTCGAAGTGCTCGTTCCTGGTGGGCGACATCTGTTTCCGGGCCCCTATCTGGTCAATGCTCCGATGGATCTTGGCGATATCGAGATCCCGGCCGGGCGCGCGGTGCGCATTGTTGCCCAGGCCGCTGACCCATCGCGGAAGATTCAGGGACTGGAAGGGGAACGCAGCTTGATGCCGTCCGAAGAAGGGAGAAGCAGACCTTCGCTTCTTGGGGGTAGTGGCAATAAGGAAACCGCGCCCTGGGGGGAACGAGACTGGGTTTGGTCCAGGTCCTCTGCCGATGCTGATGTGGTCGAAGAGACTGCAACCTGGAGGAACCAGCCTGACGGAGATTGGCGCTACCTTCTCCAGGCGCCCGGATTCGTCCCTGCGATCGTTGATTTGAACCTGGTGGAAGAAACCGGAGACCAGGACAAGGTCGTGGTCATGGAAGCGACCGGGCAGGTGCGGGTGCATCTTGCGCAACGCACCGGGGAGGCTGCCGCTGGCGTCACGGTGCAGCTTTCACCCGCCACGGGCATCCCGATGCACCCGATGCATGAAGAACTGCGCAGGACCCGGCGGACCTTCCACGATATCGAGCAGAAGGAACAACCTGACTCCGAGGGAATCGTACGTTTCCGCGACGTTTTCCCTGGCGAGTATGAAATCATTTCGATCGAAGGTGAGAAGGAAGGCGGATTCCTCTCTCCTCCGCCGGATTTGGATCGACCGGTCCTCGCCACCTTCCAGGTCCATGCCGGCCAGACCACCGAGGTCGAAGCCTCGCTCGCTGCCATGGCGGAGGTGCGCGTGATGGTCATGCGAAACGGGCAGATCCTCCCCGAGGCCGAGGTCTTCGCGGTGGTCAAGCAGGACGATCCATGGGGGCTTGGACGAATCCTGGATCCGGAGCCCTCAGGCACAACCGGGCCCGACGGGAGCCTTCTCATCACCTCGCTGGCCCCTCGCAAGCCGCATTGGATCGGCGCGCGCCTTGCCAGTGATTCCCTCCAATGGGGTTTCCAGGAGGCCTGGACAAAGAAAGAAGTGTTTGTCGAAACTGGCACCCAGGACGTAATCCTGGAGCTCGCTTCAGGTGGCATTCACCTGCAGGTCACTGGCAGTGACATTGCTCAACAAGTCCAGGTCACCGTCATCGCGGTCAACACACCGACCGAAATCCCCAGCGATGCCGACGAAGAAGTGGTTTCGCGGTTGGAACGAATGCGGTTCTTCCAGGAGCTGGAAGGGGAACACGAAGGCCTCTTCCTGCGGGAAATCGCGGCCCGCCGGGCAAGCCTGAATGAACGCGTGGAGTTTCATCATCTGCCGCCGGGTGAGTATCGGGTCCTTGCGACAATCGAGTCCGACAAGCGCTCCGCCCGCGCGATTTCGGATTCATTCCGCATCGAAAGCGAGAGCCACGATCTCGGAGTCCTGACGCTCATTGAACTCATGCCCACTCGCGTTCAGATCGCGGGAATCTCCGACCTTGACGAGGATATCCGTAGAGAGCTCTTCCTGGGTTGTTTTCCCGTGGGATCCAAAAGGGCAACTGAAAACACGATGTGGGTCCGCGAGGAGCGCGCCGAGGAGTGGAATCTCCCTCCAGGGGCATACGAATTGGTTCTCTACTACGAACAAATAGAGGTTGCCCGTTCCTCCCAGTTCATGGTTGGTGCGGATGGCCCCACCGAATACACCTGGACGGTGCCCGCTCTCAACCTCGGAGGTCAGTAGTACAAGATCGGCATGCTGGCGTTGCATAATTGGAATTCGCCCGGCTGGCACACGACGGCGAGACGGAACAGGGGGCGGATGATTCTCGCGTGGCTCACCCAGCTCTGGTCCTCATGTCCGCGTGCGCTGCATGAATGAGGGCAATCAGCGCGACACTGTCCACCTCACTTCCCGGCCTGAGCTTCACGTGCCGCATGAACTTGCCGGTGCCTTCCAGCAGCTGCGCCGGATCGGCAAGCGAGGCCCCCCGAAAGAACCCCACGTTGACGTGCGCCGTAAACGCATTGACGTAAGCAAACGCCGCCTCTCCCACGCATGCAGTGGGATGACCGTCATGCAGAAGCTCGCGCACATCCTTGCCGCACCCGCGCAGGACGTCGAACCACCGCTGAGCGATCGCCCCCAACTCACCAGCGTGATCCCTCATCCAGGCATCCACCTCTGGATCACGCCTGACCGCTTCAGGGAACAGGAAGAGTTGAGTCATGGTGGTGTTGCACTCCGAATGAGATCTACGTGCCTTGGTGCATCCTCAGTTTAGCGGGCGCTCACGCTTCAGGATTGCAGCCAGGCGGCGTGCGGGCGTTGAAACGGAGGGCGGTCAGGGGTGACGCTCACGATTGTGAGTGGTTTTACTCAATACACTGAGTAATTTTAAGAGCCCAACGCCTGTGGGGAGGTCCGGCAGGCATGCTCTGACTACGGCCTGGGTCACAGGGCTTCCGGGTCGGGCAGGGCAAGCTTGCAGCATTGGCGCGCTTTGGCGGCGAAGGAGCCGTAGATGCCGACGTCGGCGTCGAACCACTCCTGGCCGCTGGCGAGCCGCTGCAGGACCGCGCGCAGCTTGTCTTGGAAGACGGGGTCCTCTGCGGGAAGATCGGCGCAGCGCAACTTCACCACGCCAAAGAAAGCGTGCGCCCCGTCCGAGTCCCTCTCGCTGGCCGGGGAGAGGAGGTAGCGCATGAAGGAATGGATGTAGTAGCGGAAGCACCCGAGCGGCATGAACAGCAGGGATTCGTTGTAGGCGAGAGCGTTCTCGACGAAGAGCTCGGTGGCCTGGAGTTCATCCAGGCCGAAGAAATGCTCGTAGGCCCACTGACCGTCCCGGCACAACGGCTCGCTGTCCCAATCTGCTTGCGTGGGGATGTTCATTCCTGGGGTCGACTCCGTGACCGCATATTTCGATTCAGGCCGTGATCAAGATTTCATGATGACCGCAGCCCTTTCGCCACATTCTCCATAATACAGCGCAAGGCAGGGAGAAACCCCGATGAGGGTCCCCCAACCGTGCATCGGAACCTGGTCGACGGCATCGGCAAAGGACATCGAGGTGCCGTCAAGTTCCTCGTCAAAGGAAAGCAGGTAGACCTGGGTTGACGGCGCGACCTCGATGGACGCGAGGGCTTTGGTCAAGGATGCAAACCATCGGGTGTAGCGCGGATCGAGCGGAGGTCGATGATTGAGTTTACCCAGCAGCCAGTTCCTCTTCTTGGGATTGGCCAGCAGGATGCGATAGCGCCCTCGTTGGGGGCGATCGATGGCGAGCGAGATCAAGGAATCTTCGTTCATGGTCGGTCTCAAGGGTGGGCCGAGAGCAGTGACGCTAGTTCCCTGCTCGGCTTTCCTTCTCCACGGCAGTCTGCAGTCTGATCATGGCGCGCGCCATCGCGTCTCCGATCCGGTAGAAGGTCTCGGCGTTGTTGTTCCAGTGGTAGGCCTGGCCGCTGGGGGATTGTTCTTTCGACCGCCAGAAGTCCCTGGTGCCGACGAAGGCCACGTTGCCACGGAACTCCTTCCTGCTGGCGACGGCGGCCTGCGCCTTCATCAGCGAGAGCGCGCGCGGATGTTTTTCCTCGTGGCCGCTCATGCCGGTCTCGGCGATCACGAAGGGGAGGTTCGGCAGACCGAGTTCCTTGCGTGCATCGCGGATGAAGCAGGACAGGTTCTCTTCGTAGGCATCGTTGAATTCCTGATTGACGCGGTCGTTCCACCCCTGATGCCAGCCGATCCCCATGATCTCGACCTCGTCGTAAACCAGCTTGGGATAGATCTGCTTCAGGCTCGCGAGCACGCGCCGGATCTCCTGGAACATCGCGGTGTAGGATTCCCCGACCTCGCCGCCGGCACTCGGCGGACGGAACTCCTTGCCGATCGCCTTGCCGCCCCAGGCGACCTTGATCAAGAGCACCGGCTCCTCGTAGTGCTCGCCGACCACCCAGCCGAAACCAAGTTCGGGCCCGATGGTGTCCGGCCGCGCGCCGTAGCCCACAGTGAGGAAGCCACGCCGCTCGAAGTAGGAGATGAGCACATCCTTGCGCACCTTCCACTTCCCTTCCTCATCCAGCAGATGACCAAAACGCTCACGGGACTCCTCCGAGCGGGCCAGGTTCTCAAGCGACCCCTTTCCTTCATTGCGCTTGGGATCCGCCGCAATGATCCCCGACCCCTGCATGTTGGACTGCCCGGCCAGCACGAAGACCCGCAGCTTCCGGGGCGGCAGTTCCTTCGCCGGCGTTGCATCGGACCCCGTGCCACGCACAGCTTCGGCATCCTGCCGGACCTTCCTCTGCGTCTGATCCTGGGCACAGGGAAGCCCCCACCCCACTCCGGCCAGCAGGAGCCCAACGAGCGTGACACGAAGGATGGGGAGCAAGCGCAGCATCGTTTCAGCCTAGCCCGCAGGTCCTAGTCGGGCCAATCGGGTGTATTTTCGTCTTGCCAAAAGAACCCCCACTGGATGCTGTCCAGAGCATCGCAATGGAAGACCAAGGTCAAGCGGACGGCTTCAAAGGCAACCTGCTCGGGATCTTCGCCCATTGGTTCGATCACAGGATCACCCCACCCACACGACTGCGCCAAGGCAAGAACGGCCGGTCTCCCTTGACCAAGCAGTTCCTCACCTTCGAGAGAGAATCCCTGAGTCGAAACTCCAAGCGAGCCCAGGCGCCAGTCATCGTCCTGGTCGAAGGTGGCCTCCAATCCAAGGGCCACGAAACGCCAAATCTCGCAGACGCAAAATCCATCCTCGAGCAAATCCCGGCGCTTGATGGAATCTGGCTCCCCCAAAACTCCACGCACCTCTTCTCGGTTCGCGCCGAACTTGAGAGCCCCAAGCCCCTGACCCAATAGGATTGCGTGACCAGATTTCATTTCCTGCCTGTCAGGGCGTACGCTTCGGCAAGCCATCCACTTATTCATTCCAAGGATGGCTGGATGACAACTCCGGCAACAGCTTAAAACAATTTCCAGAATTCCACACCCGGAGGTGCCGAGCAAGCTCCGGGGCACCAGAAATACTTGCCGAACAATAAACCGGAGCGTGAGCGTAGATCAGCAACTTTTTAACATCATCGATCCAATCCTCGCTCCCAGACATCGACGCTGTGATGAAACTGCATCTCCACTCCTTCGTTAACCACCCAGAATGTCGACCCATCCTTCCGCCAATAGATTTGACGGTCTCGATGACCTGGAAAGGCAGGCTGACGCGCGGCACCTCCTTGAGCATGCCGTCCTCGTTGTACTTGCCGGGCCAGACCAGCTCGGTCTGAGTGATGTCGATCTTTGCCATCTACTTGGGTTCCTTGTTCTTCTTCAAGTGGGCGCGGCCCGCGCGGGTCAGGCGGTAGCGTTGGAGTCGGCTAGTGGGCTTGTCCGGCAAGGTGTATTCCACCAGCCCTGCGGCCACGAGTTCGCCGAGCGTGCGCTTCAGGGCCCCGGTCTTGGACCGCAGACCGATCGCTACCGCCAGATCCCCGGCCGAATGTTCACCCTGGGACAGGGCCACCAGCACCTGGTCGGACTGGGCCCCGACTGCGGCCCGAACCTCGGGATTCGGGCGGAAGATCGCTGTGGTGAAGCCGTTCGCCTCCCAGACGGGCCCGGGACAGCCCTGATGCTGGGCCTCGTCGCGAATGCGCTTGATGCCGGTGCCGGCCTTCTCGATGAACTCGATGCGATGCAGCAAATCGGCGATCAGGGCATTGCGGCGGACGCTCTTGCGCCCGAGGTCGGCGAGCGTCATCCCTGGAACATTCGCTCTTCTCCATTTGAATTCGAAGCCGCTGACGCGGCTCTCGAGCTCTGCCCCCCCCCGGTGTCAGGATAGTTGTCGCCTCTCCCTGGCGCGCTCTTCCCTGTCGATTGGCGGTGTGGAGTGAGGATGACGCGGGGAGCCCCGGAGGAACTTCCTCCTTCTGGGGCCTCCCATGGAGGACCGGGATTAGAGTGGCGGGATGAAGGTGTTGTCGATTCGGTTTTGTGCGATTTCTTCCGAGGCTGGGGCTTTGGTGGAGTTTCTGGGGCTGGGGTTGGGCTTTCCTTGTGTGGCCAGGCCCTTGCGTGAGGGGGATCCGGAGTCGCCGCAGGGGGGGATTTTTGCGGCTGGGGACAGCTGGGTGGAGGTGTGGCCGGAGGGCGAAGGCATGCCGGCGGGGATCATGTTGCAGGTAGTGGTGGATGATGCGGATGCGGTGGCGGAACATGCGCGGGCGCAGGGTTTGCAGCCGCGCGGGCCGATGGAGGCGCATGGGGAGCGCATCTATTCGATCCTGGCACCGGGCGGGCTGGCGATGACCTTTCAGTCCAAGCTGGCATAGACTGGGCGGCGTAAGCCCACATGAAAGTCCTCTACGTTTTTCTTCTCGCCCTGCTGAGTGCATGTGGGGATCCTGCTTCGACCTCTTCCGGCGGCACGACGCCCGATCAGGAGGCGGCGAACGCCGGCCTGGGTGGTGCGACCATTGCCGTCGAGCTCGCGCCGGCCAGCGTCGAGGAACTTGAGGCGGCGTTGCCCGGTTTGGTGCAACGGGTGCAGGAGGAGCTGACCCGCGCCAGTGGAATCGACATGAGCGACCTGGTCTACAAGGCGGTGTCGCGCAGCACCATGCTGGACACGCTGGTCACCAACATTGGCCATCAGACCCTGGATGACGCCGAGCCCGCGTCGAGGGGGGCGCTCGAACCTCTATCCAAGGGATTGGCCGGCATCTACAGCATGGATGAGAAGAAGGTGCAGGTGGTGCTGGGCAATCTGGAGCACATCAGCGAGCTCTTTGACCGGCCGGAGATCCTCAGCCGCGCGATGCTCTACGGACTGCTCGCGCACGAGGGCGCGCACGCGGTCGCCGACCGTAAGTACGGGCTGCTCGATCTGATCGGGCGCTGTAGCAACGCGGAAGAACTCTACGCCGCCAACGCGGTGATCGAAGGCTATGCCCAATACGCCGGGCGCGCGGCGTGCACCGAGGAGTGGATGATGAGCGGCTTCAACCAGCTCGCTGAGGTCATCTCCACCACGCCCGAGATCGAGGACGCGGCCGAACGCATGATCGTCGAGATGACGGTGCACACATTCTCCTTTGGTTACGTCCAGGGCGAGGCCCTGGTGCAGGCGGTCGCCGCCGCGCGCGGAGACGCCGGTCTCGAAGAGCTGTTCACCGCCCCCCCCACCAGCCGCTCGCTGGTCACCAACCCCGGCTGGTTCCTGGA
>JAJFFB010000039.1 GCA_021776925.1 Planctomycetota bacterium
GGTGGGGCGTGTTCGCGTAATTCGGCGGCGCTGCGCCGCCGTTGGAGCGAACACGCCCCACCCGCACAGAGGAAGTTCATTCCTTAGCACATCGCTCAACCACTGAGGTAGGAGGATTCCTCAAGGGGAAGGCAGGCGCCAGGTGTGGGTGGTGAGTTTATGGGGTTGGATATGAATGGGTGGCGAGGTGTGATGGATGAGATGTTTGTCGCGAGAAGTGTGGAAGTGGAGTTGATAGGTGCCGGCGGGGACGCGATGGAAGGTGAAGGGCAAGGAGGTGCCTTGGTCGAGATGCTTTTGTTGATTGGGGCTCAGGAAGCTGAGGTCCTTGCCTTTGATCCAGCGCTGGGTGTAGCTGAGATCGGGGATGAGTTCGGGATTGCCGACCGGGATCAGGGTTAGCGTGGTTTCGGTATCTCGTTCGAACCAGGGGGCGAAGCCGGCAAGGCTGAGTTCGAGGTCGGCGGTGGCTTGCAGGGGTTCGAGGTGGAGCTGGGTGTCGGGGCCGGAGATCTGGATACGCGGGGTGTAGGCAGCGTAGATTTTTCCGTCCTCGCCGGCGGCTTCGGCGAGCAGGCTGTATTGGCCTGGGGCCAGGTCCTCGAAGCGGAAGGGTTCGCCGGGGATGGCGTCCAGGGAATCGATCTCGTCGCCTTGGCGCTTGGGATGAAAGCCGTTCGGGATCTGGTCTTGATGCAGGCAGAAAAGGCTGAGGCTGATTTCTTCGAGCTCGGAATCGCCGGGGAATAGGCCGATGGCGCTGCACAGCGGCGGGGTGAGCAGGCGGATCTCGCCGAGGTCGATGTCGCTTTGAATGTCGAGCAGCCGGGTGATCCAGATCGGCCCGGCGTCGATTTCGAAGTGCAAGGGTCCGCTGGCAACGACGAACAAGAAGCTGCCGTCGGCCTGCACGCGGATGGTCGCGCTGGGCGATTCGATCGGGCTTTCTTCAGGAAGGTGAGCGGGCCTATCAATCTCGATCTCGGCGTCGCTCCAGATCTCGGCAACTTCCTCCTCAGACAGTTCGGCGAAACGGCCGGCCGGGGCGCTGGGCAAGAGCAATCGACCGCTGACATGGTGGAAAGGCGGCAGCCGATGGTCACGAGCACCGCCGTCGTCCTGCTGCCAAGGAGTTTCAAAGTCGGCCCCGCCGTAGACAAAGTGGAAGTAGAACCAATTGCCCGGCTCCAGCCCGTGAACCTCAAAGCGCCCACTCGCGTCGCTATGAAACACCCAATGGTCAGCCCGAGCAGGGCGGACGTATGAGCCTAGGATCCCTAGGGCCTCATCCGGTTCAGGAGTCTCGACCTGCTGCACCATCTGCACCGCCACCCCAGCGAGCGGATTGCCGAGGTGGTCCAGCACTCTGCCGGCGAGGGAATCCCCCCTTTCGGCAACGATGAGCAGCTCAGTAGCGTCCGCAGCAAATGCCAGATCGCCCTCATTCAGACAACCCTCGGCGAGCCAGCGGACCTCCCGTACCCCGTCAGGCACCGACGGAAAAACCACCCGCCCCATTGCATCCACCGACGCGACCTGCTCATAGCCCTGGAACAACCCGGTCTCATCGCTGATCGCAGAACCACCCCGCCAGCGGTCGACCACACAACCACTGCTAAAAGTGCACGATTTTCCCACCCGCAGACGCGCCTCGGCGTGCGCCACCGGCTGCCCGCCCCTTGCCTGAATCCTCACTCCCACGTCCCGCCCAGCACAAAGCCTGAGTTCGGTCGACCCCAACCCCCCATCCGCATCCCACCTACGGCAAGCCAGCGCCCGGCCAGGCCCCCAAGCCGCCACCTCCATATGCCCTCGCGACCTCTCAGGCGGATTCCGCCAAGCCAAAAGCACACGCCCCTCCGCATCGGTGCGCCCAAAGGCCAGCAGGCTGCCCCCCAATACCCCACCCCGGTCCGGAACCAGCGGCCAAGGATCCCGCCGCCACCCCTTGCGCACACCAACCCACATCCCCGGCAAGACCACCCCCTCGCTCGACCGCACCACCACCTCCAAGGAACCCGGCGCCAAGCCCCCAACGACCGTCGGCCCACCCTCCAAAAAACCAACCGCTACACGCTCCCTGATTTCCTCAACCCGATCCCCCACCACACAGTTCCCCGCACCCGCAACCGCCCTCTCTGCAACCACCACCCCCGAGTCCCCCAAAAAAACCTCCACCTCCAGGGCTCCCACCGTCCCCCCCCCCAACGCCGCAATCCCAATCCCTGGCAACGCCGCCATGGACAACCACGCCGCCACCTTCAAGGCACTCATGTTTCGCGAGGGGAACCAATTCCGCATCAAATCCGCCCAATCTCCTGGGCACCCATCCCCCTTCAACCCCCATGCCACCCACCTCTTATCCCACCTCTTATCCCACCTCTTATCCCAAGTCTTCACCCAAGTCTTCACCCACGACTTCACCCCCGACCTCCAGGCCGCCCTATCCGTGCCGGGCGGTAGGGGCCCAAAAACCTGAGCATGGTGTGCGGGTGGGGCGGGTTAGCGGTATTCGGCGGCGCCGCGCCGCCGTTGAAGCGAACACGCCCCACCCGCACACCAACCCAAAACCAACACCCCTACCGCCCACCCCGATCCCCGGCCCCTTCGCGGTCCGACCAGTGAAGAAGCCGACGGGTAACAAAGAGATAAACCGGTTTACCCGTGCGACGCCACAGACGAGAAGGCCATGCCGGATCACTCAAAATGCCGCGCTCCCGAGAAGTGAGCAACTCCGGACAATAAGTCCGCTTGTGCTTGAGCAGATGGCGCAAGTCCTCCCGAGCCTTGAGGCGGAACCAGCGACTACGCCGCCGATGGACCGAAGCCAGTTGAAAGTCGATCAACGCCGGAGACCCATCTGACCGCACCAGCCAATTGGGCTCCTTGGCGAGGTCGTTGTGAACCACACCGCAGCGGTGCAGCCGAACCAGGAGGCGGAACGCCGCGGCGAAATAAGCAGGGTCCTGGGGCTGAGCCACCTGCATGGGCTGGCCGTCCAGCCACTCGCGCAGGAGCTCCTGGCGGTCCATTTGCACGAGTCCCGGAATGCCCGCGACAGCGGTCAGATGGCGCAAGGCACGCGCTTCGCGCCGGGCCAGGCGGCGGGCCAGCGGGCGTGCCCACCAGCGGGCCGCGGCGAGGTCGCGGCGAACCAGCACAAGCGGGTCGCCGTGATCGCTAAGATGCCCGCACTCGACCCTGCCGAAGAGGTCGGACTTGAGCAGCCGTTCCGTCTGCCACTGACCGGCCATGTCGTGCGCATGCTACCAAGGCCCCTCCTCCTCCTTTGCCTGCTGATGATGCCGGCGGCCCCGGCCCAGGAACCCCAGGAAGGTGCCGAGCAGGAAGCGGTGTCGGCGCCGGATCCGCGGCGGCAGCGGCGGCTGGCGGCGCGCGAGGCGGCTCTGCGGCAGGCGGTGGCGCAGCGCGACGTGGCCATTGCCGCTTTGACGGAGGAATACACCGCGTGCGAGGATTGCTTCCTGGCCGAAAAAGCGCCCGAGGTGCTGCCAGCGCCGGTGCTCGGCTGGCTCGCCGACGCCGGCCTCGACACCGGCAAATGGCCGCGCGAGTGGGCGCGGCTGCGCGACAGTGGCCCCTTCCACCAATGGTGGAACGAGGAGCTGTATTTGAACTCCCCCGGCGCCCGCGCCTTCACCGCCGCCAGTGAAAAACTCGAAGACGCCTTTCTTTCGGTCGAGGAAATGCGCCACCCCGAGCGCTTCGAAAAGGGTTTTGACACGACCCCACAGGACATGGTGCTGATTCCGGGCGGGCGCTACCGCATTGGGCCGCACAGCGGCCAGCTGGAGGGCTTCCCGGCTTCGAAGGACGAACGCGACGTGCGCATCAAAGCCTTCTATCTCGATCGCAGCGAGGTCTCCAACAACGACTATTGGAAGTTCCTGATGGCACAGCCCGACAGCCTGCGCCAGCAACATCTGCCGCGCGGCTGGCAGCTCGACCGTGACGGCCTGCCGGTGGTTCCCGAAAGCCTCGAGGAAGCCCCGGTGGTCGGCGTGGCCTGGACCTCGGCGTCGAGCTATGCGCGCTGGGCGGGCAAGCGCCTGCCGACCGAAGAGGAATGGGAAGCCGCCGCCGCCGGGCTGGAAAAACGCAGCTACGCGAGCGGTGAACTCTTCGACGCGCGGCGCATCAATTGTCTGCCGACGCGCATGCGCCACGCGCGGCCGGCGTCGGAGTTTGCTCAGGACCGCACTCCGCTCGGTGTGCTCAGCATGGCTGGCAACGCGGCGGAATGGACCGCAGACCTTTATCTGCTGCAAGATCAGGGGCGGCGCGCGCGCGCGCTCAGTGACCCGCGCTCCGGCGCCGAGGCGGTGGTGCGCGGCGGCTCCTTCATCGCCTCTGCCGAGGCGTGCCGCAACGGCTACCGGCGCCTCTACCCCGCGCTCGGACGGCAGTTTCACCACATCGGCTTCCGCTGCGCCCGCGACGCGCCGTGATCGTGCGGCTCGAAGTCGCGCGTGAGTTCGGTCACGCGATGCTCGACTTGCTGCTCGGCATCCCACGTCAGGCGTGGTCGCTGCTGCGCCGCCGCGCGCGTCTGCACGAGTTCCGCAGTCTGGAGTCCGACACCACGCTGCCGCCGCTGGATCAAGCCCCCCCCCAACGGCCGTTGCGGCGCATCTTTTTGTCCTGTGGCGACGCCAGCGGCGAAGCACACGCGCGGCGCCTGCTGGCCGAACTGCGCGCGCGCCATCCCGGCCTCGAGGTCGCCGGCTTCGGCAGTGAACGCATGGCCGCCGAGGGCATGCAGGTATGGCAACCGCTCGCCGACCTCAACGTCATGGGTTTCAAGGACGTGCTCAAGCAGCTGCCGCTGTTCTTCGGCTGCGTGGCGCGCTTCGCCCGCGAACTCGCGCAGCAGCCACCCGATGCGGTGGTGCTGGTCGACTACCCCGGACTCAACCGCCACCTGCTGCGCGTGGCGGCGCGCGCCCAGGTCCCGGTGATCGATTTCATCGCCCCGCAGCTGTGGGCGTGGGCGCCGTGGCGGGTGCGCGACTTCCGCCGCGCCGATCGCCTGTTGGTGATCCTGCCCTTTGAGGCCGACTGGTACCGGCGCCGTGGTGCGCAGCCCTTGTACGTCGGGCATCCGCTCGGCGACGGGTTGCAGTCCTCCAAGGTGGTTCCGGACGGTGGCGCGAACGCGAACGCAGAAGAAGATGTGAACGCGACGGCCGCCCACACCGAGGCCGAACTGCCACCGGACTGGGATCCCGCCGCCACCTGGATTGGTCTTTTGCCCGGCAGCCGCCGCCGCGAGATCAGCGAGAACCTGCCGCACATGCTGGCGGCGGCCGAAATCCTGCTGCGCCGGCAGCCGCAGCTGCGGCTGGTGCTGCCGCATCTGCGCAGCGACATGGAGCCCCTGATCCGCGAGCTGCTCGACGCCTCGGCGGTGCCGGTGCTGTACGCACCCGGGTGTTTCCAGCGGGTGCTGCCGCAGCTGCGCGCGGCGTGGGTGGCCAGCGGCACCGCGCTGCTCGAGGTCGCCGCGCACCGCGTGCCGACGGTGCTGGTCTACGGCATGTCTTCCCGCCTCGGCAGCTGGCTGGCGGCGCACTGGCTGGCGGTGCCGTGGGTCGGCGGCCTCAACCTGCTCGCCGGCCGCGCGCTCGCGCCCGAGCACCTCGGCCGGGGGATCGACCCGCAGGCGCTGGCCGACGATCTCGAGGCGCGCCTCGACGGCCCGCTGCGCGAGGACTTCCTGCGCGCCCTGGAGCCCCTGCTGCCGGCATTTGCCCTGCCCGGCGCGGCCGCGCGGGCGGCGCGTGCAGTGGAAGAATCGGTGCCTTAAAATGAACCTTTCCCGGCCTCAATCGTTCCAGTACCGATGATCCTGACCACCCTCCTCAGCGCCGCCCTGGTCGCTGCACCCGCCCCCCAGCAGCCGAGCGTCAAGGAACTGCTCGACTACCAGCTCGCCACCCTGCGTCTGACCCAGAACGAGGACGGCAGCTACGGCCGCGGCCTGATCGACACCGCCCACGTGGTCACCGCGCTGTCGCTCGGGCCGCGCGCCTACCGCGCCGAGGACGGCCCCTTCCTGTCGCGCGCGGTGGCCTATCTGCTCGCACACGCCCCGGCCGCCGATGCCGATCTCGGCCAGGACGCCAAGGTGATCTACGCGCTGCAGTCCAGCGACCGCGAAATCCATGCCGCGCTGATCACCAAATTGACCGCGCGTCTGCCCGAGCCGAGCGCCACCGCGGTGCCGACCGCGATGGCCGACCTGGCACTGCCGGGCTGGTCGAGCACCCAGGCGGTCGAGCACCTGATGGCGATCCCCGACAACGCCAGCATCTCGGTGCGCGCGCTGGCCTGCGCGCGCGGTGCGGTGGCCTATCGCAAGGCGCAGCAGCATCAGCTCGCCACCGCCAAGGCGCCCAAGGTCGACGATGCTTATGAGCGCGGCGTCGACTTCCTGCTCGGCGAGATCGGAGAGTCCGGCATGTGGGAAGCCTTCGGCCGGCCCGAGCCCGGCATCTCGGCGCTCGCCGCACGCGCGTTGCTCGACAGCTCGCGCGCCGAAGTGCATCAACGCGCCTACGCGGTACTCGATCTGTTGCGTGCGTTGCAGAAGGAAGACGGCTCGATCCATTCCGGCCGCGTGCCGGTCTACGTGACCTCGGTCGCGCTCGGCGCGCTCGCCGCTGGCGGTCGCCCGGTCGACCAGGAAGCGGTGAAGAGGGCCGCCAACTACCTGCGCGCGGTGCAGAGCGACGGCGACGAGGGCTATTCCGAGAGCGACAAGTTCTATGGCGGCATCGGCTACGGCAACGACCTGCGCCCCGACTTGTCCAACCTGCAGTACGCGCTGCAGGGGATGCACGACTCCGGGGCGGAAGCCGACGACCCCGCCTACCAGCGTGCCTTGCTGTTCCTCGAACGCTGCCAGAACCTGAAAGAGGTCAACACCGGCACCTTCCGCAACGGTGACGATCCGCGCCCGGTGCGCTCCGGCGACGATGGCGGCGGCATCTACATGCCGGGCAGTTCGATGGCTGGTTACGACACCCAGGCCGACGGCAGCCTGGTGGCGCGTTCCTATGGTTCGATGACCTACGCGCTGCTCAAGTGCTACGTCTTCGCCGGCCTCGACGGCAGCGATCCGCGCGTGGCCGCGGCGATCGAATGGATCGCGCGCCACTGGACGCTCGAGGTCAACCCCGGATTCGACGGCCTGCGCGACCCGCGCGCCGCCGCGCAGGGTTTGTACTACTACTATCTGAGTCTGGCGCAGGCATTGAGCGCCGCCGAAGTCAAGGAGCTCACCACGCCCGACGGCGCCAGGCACAACTGGCGCCTCGAACTCGCGCTCAAGCTGATCGCCGTACAAAAGGAAGACGGCTCCTGGATCAACCTCACTGCCGAACGCTGGTGGGAAGGCAACCCGGTGCTGTGCACCGCCTACGCCCTCAACGCGCTGGCGCTGACGCAGCCGGCCGCAAAAGAGTGAGTCTGTCCCGGGCGCTGGGTCCCGAATCCCAGCCGCACTGGCTGTGGCAGGATGACGCCGGCTGGTGCGATCTGAGTGCCGCGGGCCTCGCCGATGATCTGGCCGAGGTCGCCGCGTGGCTGCTCGAAATCCATGACGGCAACGGGCAGGACCAGCCCAGCACCGGGCAGGCCGCGGCGGCTGGCCACCCCTTGCTCACCGCTGCACCGCGTGTGGACGACGCCGGCAGCTGGCCACACCTGCAACCCGGCCACCCCGGCAAGGCCCTGGCCCTGGGCCGCAACTTCGCCGCCCACGCGCGCGAGATGGGCGCCAAACCCGGCGGCGAGATGTGCTGGTTCACCAAGCTGCCCGGCTGCCTGTCGGGCCCCGACGTCCCGGTGGTGATCCCCTCCTGGCTGCAGGGCCGCATCGATCCCGAAGCCGAACTGGTGCTGTTGATCGGCGCGACCTTGCAAGAATGCAGCGCCGAACAGGCCGCCGCCGCGATCGCCGCCTACACCCTCGGCAACGACGTCACCGCCCGCGGCGTGCAGGCCGGCGACAAGGAAAAGTCATGGCCGTGGACGCGTAGCAAGAACCTCGCCGGCTTCGGCCCCTTCGGCCCGGCGTGGATTCCCGCCGCGCACATGCCGCCTTGGGATCAACTCGAACTGGTCGGCCGCGTCAATGGCGAAGTGCAGCAACACGCCAGCCTCGCCGACATGATCTGGCCCCCGGTCGAAGCCCTGGTCGAACTCAGCCGCTGGCTGCCGCTGCACCCCGGCGACCTCGTCTTCCTCGGCACCCCCAGCGGCGTCGCCGGCGTACAAGCCAACGACCAACTCGAAGTCGCCCTCGAAGGCCCCGGCGCTCTTGACCTCAAACTCTCTCCGTTGCGGAATGTCCTGCTCGCCCAAAGCCAGGGCTGAAAGGGGATGATCTCATTTATTTATTCGACGGAATACAGATTGCAGAGAAAGCTAAGAGGTGATAACTTGAACGCATGATTTCCATCATTCTAACTTTGCTCGTTTCAGCCCCCCCCCCAGAATCAGATCGCTGTAGCTGATTGGAAAGGCGAGATTGGGGGTTCTTACCCAACAATTACTCTGGCTCTCAATAATGGAGGATCACCTCTGGCTGATGGCGACAAACTCCTGATCAAGGGATTTTCCGAAAATGGTGTCCCAGCAGGATATGCGGAAACCGACCCACTCGGAAATGCCATGGAAACCTTT
Source organism: Planctomycetota bacterium (assembly GCA_021776925.1). GTDB lineage: Bacteria > Planctomycetota > UBA1135 > UBA1135 > UBA1135 > JAJFFB01. The sequence continues at coordinate 8,710 of JAJFFB010000039.1, forward strand.
CCGCTTGAAATCCCCGAGGGTGTGGTAGTCGAACCTTATGACGGCACACCCGTTCACATCTGGTCCAATGAACCGGTCGCTGCCGCCCCGTCCGCACTGTTCATTGTATCTGAGAACTCAGCGGCCTTGGCCACCACTCGCTTCCACGATTTGTACCTCACTGGCGGAAAGGTGGGGATTCAAATGAGTTCATCCCTGCATCTGATGAATGCTGTGATCCGAAATGTCCAGTTTCAAGCAAATACAATTGGCTTTTCGGCTATCGCCAATTCTGGAGGCTCGATAAACTTGGCAGTGCGCCATTGCAAAATTGCATTTGGTCCGATTGACCCCAACACAGTTCAGCCTCCAACGCCAATGCTGCAAAAAATTGGGTTCCAGTTTCACGCACTGCATGATGAGGGATTCGCACCAGGAATTATCCAAGTCGAGGTCTTGAATCCTAGGACAATCGGAACAGCACCTCCGACCGTGCCAGAGGTTTGGTATGGGACTTCCGATCTTGCTGCTCCTGAGTATTCCATTAGTGGAGGCTCCAGGTTGATTGACATTTTCGCCAGGGGGGAGAACAATCCTGAGCACTCAGGCACTGGTGTCATCGCCGAGGTCAAGGCCAACATCGTGAACGGGGATTTGGATGGGAAGTTTGATGGCCAGAATGGTTGGGATATTGGGATCTACTCCGCGGTTTCCAGCACTCCGCCCTCCTTTAAATATGACTATGTTGCGGGCTACGACATCCAAGTAAATGGAACGAAGATCCACGACTGCAAATTGGCAGGAGTCTACGCCACCAGCATGACCGATGCCCGTGGTCACGTCGATTTCCAAGGCGCAGAAATCTACCGGACAGGAGGAACTACTTCTTCCCCTGTGAATCCGCCTCTTCACAATGGAATCCACGGTTACGTTGTAGAAGGATACCTGGCTTTCACCGGAACCGCCCTCGACACTCACCACAATGTAGGCTCCGGTTTGCTCGCGAATTCAGGCGGGACGATCCTATCTATCGATGCCAAATGGCCCACGGGACTTTATCTCGGCTTCAGGGACAGCCAATTCCACAATAATCAAGTTGGAATGACGCTTGCCGGGCCCAAGGCGCTGGTTGATGGAACCCAGGGAGGGATCGTCGGGGGGACCTGGGATTACCAGCTAGGCAGCCGCTCCTTGGTAAGGGACGGAGCCAAGCCCTTCGACATCGACTACGGCCAGGGATTTGCTGACCGATGCACATTCTACGACAACGTGCATGAGGGGATTGAAATCCTTTTGGATAACGGGCCCACCGCTCCAGACATTGCTTCCATGCGATTCGTCAACTGCATCGCCTGGAATCAACCTGATGGGGCCTTCAGGGCTACAGCCAATAACCCGGTAGACGCCTACCTCCTGACACCCATCTTGCATTCTACATTCGCAGACAACGGCTGGAATTCCGACTACACCATGGAAGTTGAACGAAACGGAGGTGGTTCCAACTCCCTCAAATTCGAATTCAACCTTGACCCTTCAAGCAAGGAGAATGCGAAGATGAAGATCCTGAATTCCATTTTCCAGAGAGAGACACTTAGTCCAATGGAATTCGACTTTGGACCGCAGCTGGAAGTATTTGCCAAAGACGATAACAATGTACTTTCAAATCAAATCGGCGTCCGGGGAATTCGGATGAATTTCAACGGCCCAATCAGTTCATTCAATACATCAACAGATTCTGCCACGCCATTTTCCTATTTGAGCAACCCTACCCTAGTTGGTGCATTGCGCTATTATCTTGACCCTAACGGATTATTTATTACTGAATTTGCTAATGCAACCCCGACATCTTACTCAATTACTTCTGAGACGGAATCTAATATTGACTTCACGGCATTCAAGGCTCGGGTTGATAGGAATTCCGGCCTCAGAGACAAAGGAGCTCACGAGGTAAACTAATGCCGCTAGGAAAAACCTGGTTTTTCTGTTGGACATGCATCTGCACGTCCCAATCTCCTGGCGCCTCTTTGCCCCAAATGGGATCCGCCACCCCAAAATGGGTGATTCAAGAGGTCGACTTTCCCAAGCCCTTTCCAATTCAGGGAGGATGGCAGGGTTGGCTTGAAGGCATTCCTGTAGGGGATATTCACCACTCAGGATTCGGCAGTTTCATCATCAGCGGACATAAATTTCCTGATCGTGGATCGCAGTTTCAGGGACTCCTCACATTTTCATTCGTCGAAAGCCCCTCGCATGTCGACTGGATTGGAACTCGGAGCTATGCCTTCAATTCAGAAATGAGTGGATTGGATGATTTGTGGGCGGCAACTGTTTTGAACTTGGGTGGAGAGTTATTTTCTATTTCCAGGCATGATGACCCTACAACGCTAACTTTGCGTCCTTTCTTGAATCCTACTCAGACGCGAGAAATCCCATTGCCACCGCCACCAAACATTGGCCTACCGCCAATCAGAGAATTTGGCGGACACCGAAATGCTGGTGACTTGGATGGGGACGGATATGACGATCTCTTTTTTGAGACCCAGGCCAATGGTGGTGCAGGTGAATACCATGTTGCAGGTTTGCTTGACGGGGCATCTGGAGATGTCGTGTGGATGGATTATGAATTGCATTCCCGCTTCATATATTTCATTGAGCAAACTGAGACTGGCTTTTTTCCAGACTTTAATGGTGACGGATCTTCGGACCTGGTTGTGTCGTTTTCTCGCCCCAATCGCAACATGCAATTGATCGCCTATTCAGGCATGGATGGGCTTCGGATTTGGGAGCGCAAGGAAATTGGCGGCGCAGATTTTCAAGGATTCCGCCCTGGTGTCGCAACGCGTGACATAAACCTGGATGGGATCACGGACATCCTGGTCGCTGACTCTGGAGTTCCCATTCTGAATAAACCTGGTTTGATTCAAGCAATCGATGGACGCAATGGCACAAATTTGTGGACTCGGGATATGACCGACTTTGAAATCGAACTTCAAGCAGAATTTGGACCTGGAGATTTGGCGGTAGATAACACCAGGTTCCTTTTCGTTAATGCAGGAATTGATGGTTGGGACACTCCTGACATCACTATTGTGGTGCGGGTTCTCAATTGGGCTACTTCTGCCGAGAGCAGAGTATGGCTCCATCTTGACCCGGTAGATGGCCACACCATCGGACACACTAGGCCGCCCGCCACCTTGGAGCCTTGGTCCAAGGACCAGATCTATCACCCTGACGGGCCATTCCAATTTCAAAATGCATTCCTGCTCGGAGACGTCGACCGGGACGGTTTTGTGGAATATGGCGTGACCACCACTGCAGTCGAATCCTACGGGTGGAATACCAGCAATTCCTATTTCGCAATCGTCGGGCGCGAGACCCTGAGCGTTCCCGACCAGGTCAACCTCGGCGCCACCATTCCACTCGCAGTCCATTTGCCCAATGCCGCCGGGATGTCAGTAGCGGTTATTGCCTCGGACAGGTTTTTGCGCAAGGAAGGCCTCGCAATCGGCGGCTGGAATACCCACCTCGGGGACGGTGCCGTATTGCAGCGGTCGCTGCTGAATCCGGTAACGGGTGTACTGGACGCCCAGGGCAAGGCAAGCCTCAGCGCCCGCCTTCCCAATCGTGCTCTGCTCAGCGGCCGCACCCTGTGGCTGCGCGGTTTGGTGCACGACCCGCTTCAACCCGGACATCTGTTCACGATGACCACCTTGGCCAGCGTCGAGATCCTCTAGCTGCCCTCGGCTGGGCCGAGGCCGAGCTGGTTGCCTCAGTAAAGCAACAGGCGACCGACCAGGCGGTCCTGGGGGACCGCGCCGAAGCGGCGGGAGTCGTAGGACACTGCGGCGTGGTCACCGAGGACGTAGAAGTGGCCGGGGGGGACGTGGGTGACCGCGGCGTAGCCGGGCTGGATCGCGCCGGGGGGCAGTTCCAGGGGCAGGCCGTTGACCAGCAGGCGTCCGTTGCGGAAGCGTATTTCGTCGCCGGGCAGGCCCACCAGGCGCTTGACGAAGAGATGACCCTCGCGAGTCGGGGCGTCGAAGACCACCAGCTGTCCGCGGCGTGGCAGCCAGCCGTCGGGGACCAGGTGGTAGCAGACCAGGCCGCCGTCGTGCAGCGTCGGTTCCATGCTCGCACCCTGCACTGGAGCCCAGCGCACCGGCACCGCCGCCAGGCTCAAGGCCAGCACGGCGCCGACCAGCGGCCACGGCCAACGCCGCCGCCGGCGAACCGGAGCGGTGCGAAGGCGGTCCATGACCGCTCATCGACCGTAGCCGCCTGCTTGCTTGAACCGGCACCCAGTCGCCCCCCCTCCGACTCTCCCCGGGGCCCCCCCGTCGGGGCGCGGAGCTAGAAGGGGTTGCGCTCGACGCCGTCGAGCGACTGCGGCCGCTCCCCGTGGCGCGCGGTCACTGTGGTGGCGATCCCGCCGCGCACGTTGAACTCGCCGCGCACTTCCAGCCACTGCGGTTCCAGCGCCGCGACCAGGTCGGCGAGGATGAGATTGGTGACGTCCTCGTGGAAGTGGCCCTCGTCGCGGAAGCTCCACAGGTATTGCTTGAAGGACTTCAGCTCGAAGCAGCGCGCGGCGGGCACGTAACGCACGCGCACGCTGGCGAAATCCGGCTGGCCGGTGACCGGGCACAGGCAGGTGAACTCGTGGGTCACGCACTCGACCAGATAGCTGGACCCGGGGCGCGGATTGTCGAAGCACTCCAGGCTCTTGCCCGGCTGGGTCGGTTGACGCGGTTCGAGGGTACTCATGTCGAACGGACCGGCTCATGCGGTCGCAACGCGGCAGGATAGCACGATGCATGAGATTCCGAGGCCACGCAAGGACGGCCTCCCACTATGCTCGTTGGATGCGATTCCCCCGCCCGCGCGCACTCCTCATTGGCTTCGGCCTGTTGGCCCTTGCCGCACCGGCCCTCGCCCAAGCACCCGAGTACATCACCGGGCAGGTCGAGATCGATGGCTTGAGCTATCCCTACTCACTGCTGCCGCCGACCGAGATCGTCGCCGGGCAGACCTATCCGCTGATCCTGTTCCTGCACGGCGCCGGTGAGCGCGGCAACGACAACCGCGCGCAACGCAATCATTTTCCTGCGCGCATGGCCAAGGGCCCCGACGGCAAGGGTGCGCCGTGTTTTGTCCTGGCACCGCAATGCCCCAAAGACGGTGGATGGACGACCCGCCGCCGCGGCAGCAAACTCTCCGCAGGCCTGCCCCGGGTCATGGCTCCACCAATGCGTGCTGCGATCGCCGCCTTGCAGGAAGTCGTGCGCACCCAACCGGTCGACGTCAACCGCATGTCGCTGACCGGCTTGTCGATGGGCGGCTTCGGCACCTGGGACCTGGCGGCGCGCCATCCCGAATGGTTTTCGGCCGCGATCCCGATCTGCGGCGGCGGTGATCCTGCCAACGCCGCGCTTTACGCCGGCCTGCCGATGCAGGTGTGGCACGGTGCCGCCGACACCGTGGTGCGCCCGGCGCAGTCGCGGGTGATGATCGGCGCGATGAAGGCGCTGCAGATCCCGGTCGATTACCACGAACTTCCTGGCGTGCGACACAACTCCTGGACCCAGGCCTATAGGGATGAATCCTGCCTCGACCTGTTGCTCAATCATCAACGCAATCCAGCCGCGATCCAGACCGCGACCGCGCAGCTGCTCGCCGCGGCGATCGACAAGGAGGAACGTATTGCATTCCTCGGCGATTCGATCACCCAGGCCGGCAACCGCCCGGATGGTTACCTCGATCAGATCCGCAGTGACATCGCCGCGCAGCGCCCGCAGGCCGTGGTCATTCCCGCCGGAATCAGTGGCCACAAGGTGCCCGATCTGCTCAAGCGTTATCGCAAGGACGTACTCGAGCAAAAAGCCACCATGGTCTTCCTCTACATCGGCATCAACGACGTGTGGCACTCGACCAGCAACAGGGGAACCCCGATCGAGGACTTCGAAGCCGGTCTGCGCACGCTGGTGCGAGACTTCCAGGCCTCGGGCGCCGAGGTCGTGCTCGCCACCCCCAGCGTGATCGGCGAACGTCCGCGTGGTGAGAACCCGCTCGATACGATGCTCGCCGACTTTGCCACCCGTTCGCGCAAGGTCGCACGAGAAGAAGGCGCGACCCTGTGCGACCTGAGCGAAGCCTTCCACCACCACCTCGCGCTGTTCAATCCGAAGGAGGTGGAAAAGGGTGTCCTGACCAGCGACGGCGTGCACCTCAACCCGGCCGGCAACACCTTCGTCGCCACCCATGCGGCGCGCGCCCTTTACCAGGCCACCCAAGCCCGCAAAGCCCGTCGCCAGGCCGAGCAAAGCAAGCAGGACGGCTGAACCAGGACTCGCTTCGGTTCAGGCCGGGTCTAAAGCACCGGTTCCACCCACGAAACCGTGCAGGTGGTCAGGTCCAGCGCCTGCAGAAAAACGGTTCCGCACAGATTCGGCGGCACCGTACGGCTCACCGTCGCGCTGCCATTCGCATCGGCGGTCAGCACCGCCGCCACGGCGACCGTATTGTCCAGGCCGAGCACGGTTCCGGCACACGGTTTCCCGTTGGGGATGACGGTGGCGCCGGTCCCAAAGGCAAACAGCAGCGCCACCTTTCCATGGGTGGTCGCCCTTTGTACCTCCACCTGCAGATTGGGACAGGTATTCGATGCGGTCACCACCAGCCGCGATTCAGGATCTACGCTGCCGGAGGTGAAGTGCCCCTTGGTGGTCACGCCGTCTTCGTATTCCATCACGCTGCGCACCGGATCGACCACGGCAGGCTGATCGCGCGACAACGGGTTGAGCAGGAACAAGGTGCCGTCCACGCTGAATCCGTGAACGTTGGGGATCAGCGAGAACTCGATCGAAGTAAGATCGATCGTGGTGCGGATATCGCTCAGGTTGGACCCGTAGTAGGGAATGTACATCTGGGAAAAAACCCCGGATCCGTTCTCAAAATCGCCGATGTCGTAGGTCCAGACAAAGGTCCCGGTCATCTGCTGCGGAGGAAGTCCGCGAGGATTGGCGATGTCCGGGTAGAACCAGACGTCTTCCAAAGTAAAGGTCGCGGTTTCGGTCTGAGCCTGGACCGCCGAAGAGCCCCCCAGCAAGGTGCCAACAACCAACAATGCAGTGAGCAAGATCTTCATGGTGGGTTCCGATCGGGGAACGACTTGCCAATCGAGGAGATCAGCCAAGCGGGATTCGCCACCCGCAACCTAGCAGGTAAGCCACGACCAGGCAGGCCACACACCCATGACAATCCGTTCATGGATCAGACCGGTGTTTCCATTCCAAACCTATTGTCCAGTGACCAGGATTCGAGGAGACAAAGAAGCAGAGCCCGCCGCAAGATCGACCACTGATAGGAAGGTCCGGGTGTTGTCGCGTTCGAACACCCGGCCTCCACCGCGCAATTCAACTTGCAGCCTCACTTTTCCAAAAGGGAGTCCGCGGATGGCCCTTGGTCTCAGGACGTCTTCCAGGAAAATGGTTTCCCAGAGCAAGGGACCGCGGACCCGCTCAATGAGATTCAATTTTCCTCGAGTCCTGGCGGGCGACGAGAGTTGAACTCCCTCTTGCGTAACCACTTCTGGTTTCCAATACAGAGTTGCGCTGTCTTCCAGGTTCCTAAAAACGTCTCCCATATCCAAGACCTCTCCTTGGACGACCTGGACAAATTCTGCATGCTGCCAGAGATCACCGTCGGCGTTCTGCGCAGAAATGGAAACCACTTTCTCACCCGGCACCAGGCCCAAGATCTCAAACTCACCCGTCGGTTCGACCTCAGGAACGGCTTCCTGGTCCCGGCCGACACATTGCTTGATCCGAGTCACGTGCCGGACTCGAATGACCACCTTGGCCAATTGGTCTTGTGGCTGGAACGATCCTCGAAGGCCCGTAGCCCTCAACACCAGGCTTAGAAAGCGCCGGTTCTCTCCAGGTTGCAGCGCAAAGGGTGCCGACGACTGGACCCGGTTGATGGCGGTGAATGAGGCGGGAACTCCTTTCGACAGATCGGTCGGATCCGGTATCTGCGGGGAACAAAGTACTTTGAACCCTGACCGACCCGGCTGCCAGCGCCACCTGAAACCCTGAGCAGGAAGCCCCACAAAGCGTGCAACGCCCTCCTGGTCCGAAACCGCGGTGCGCTCAAAAGTGAATAGAGACCAGATCGATCCCCCCTCCATTTCGAACAACTCCAACAAGCGGGCCACGTCAGGCATGGCCGGATCGGCCGCCATGTCGCTGCCCTGTCCTAAACGCCTCGTATCGCCCCTTCCCAAAGCCCTCATCCACCGATCAAGGCCTCTCCTCGCGTTTTGCATGCGTACCAGCGAACCCTCTGGCTTCATTTCCACCCGGATGCCAGGCACCCTTGCGCCGACCTCATCCTCAAAAACCAAGGTGATGCCCGCATTGCGCGGAACGCGGATGGCGACCGTGGGCAGGTCTACGAAAGCCCACCGCACCAGCGTCGGGTGGCAATCCAGCGAGTGAATCACAAAGACCCGGTCGCGCTCCTCCTTGACCAGTTCCAGCCTTCCAGATGACACCAGATCGCTGGTCCAAGGAACCACCTCCGATCCAACAATCTCATGCACCTGCAATCCGCGCAGGTCCTGACCATTCATGTCGGAGAATACGAAGCCCTGGCTGGCTGAAACCCTCGCTTCAGAAACCGGGACCTCCCGGGCAGGCACCAACCCACTTTGCCCATCCAAAGATTCGCTCCCAGCAAAATCCCTGAATCCACCACGGTCGTTCCACGGAGGAAAGGCAAAAACAACCGCCAAAATGACTACCAGAGAAAACAGCAGCAAGAAGTGACGTTTATTCATGGACGCGTACGCCGACAAAGCGCAAATCCGCGAGCCTCGGCATTCTAGTCAACGGAGGTCAAGGTGCCCTCCGAATGCCGTCCTGCCCGAGTCGCGATCAAGGTCTCTACGTGGCCGGAGCCACGAATGAAGGCAGTAAATTTCATATCTCCAACCGGCAGGATCGGGAAATGGTAAGGCGGTCCATAACAACTTAAGGGTTGCCACAGCGGACCAAATGGATCCGCTACGTCGCAGGCTTCCATCAGGATCTCTCCGTGGAATGGCCTTCCATCCTCCTCAATGGAGAGCGTGGCTGAAGCAGCCTTGCTCAAGTCGATCGTGATCTTGGCTGGGCCACGTAAGGAATCGACTTCGATCACTCCTGGTGTCAGGGTGACCCATTTACTCGTATTGACCATCACCCGGCAGTCCAGGAGAAACGTTCCAACCGGTACTTTGGGAAGATCCAAAGGCACTCCGATCTGCCAGATTTCAATGGCGAGACTGGCGCTCGGATCCTCTTGATTTAAGAGAACCAGACCCATGCGTGGAATTCGCGGGCGCGCATCCACCCTGATGGAGGACAGTCCAGTCCAGTCAATCCTGAGGGATCCCCACTCCTCGCATTGCCTGCGCATTGGAATCTCAAGTTCAAGCACCTTCCCATCGACTGGAGCCAGAAACATTCGAGCATCAGACTCGTGGTAACCGGGCAGCCGCTTACGGAGCCTGCCCTTTGCCTCATGGCCTGGGGGTACATTTCCAGTGGCGAAAAACAACTCCCCCCATTCTTTTTCCGAAGGAGGCGATTGAATCCGTCTCGCCGGTACTCCCGCCAGGACCAAACCTTCGCGATCAGGGTTCGATTGGAATTCGAGTTGGGAGTTCTGGCCGAAATCGAGTTCCTCGACAGATCTGCCAGCAGAGCTCAGAGGACCGAAAACCAGGGAGTCTCCCGTTTCAGCATCTGAATATCGAAGGGAGGCGCCAAACAGACGCGTGACCTCGAGACTGACCTTATTAACCCGATCAGAAACTCTTCCGCCGCGCAGGCAGATCCAGCCCGAACCCCCCGCCGCGAGCACGGTGGTTTCCTCTTCATCAATGCCTCTCAAGACAAAGTCCCCGGCCTCATCGGAAACAGCAAAGGGGAACCTCGGATACCCATGCATGGCATCCTCAATCTCAGCCAGCCGAACCCCATATCTTTTAGCCCATCCGCAGATACGAACTCCAGAAACCGCGTTTCCATCTGGATCAACAACCCTGCCGTGAATGGCGCGCCCCCTCTTCAAGGTGACCGTCATGTTGGAGTCTGTCTTTGCGATCGTAACGACCTTGCTGACAAACCACGGTGCCGAAACCACCGCCGACAGCGCGGACTGCAACGGCTCTGCCGGCACTCCGACAACGCCCACCGCTCCGCGGAAGGAAACAAACTCACCACCGCTGCCAACCGTCACCTCCGCACCAGGAATGAGCCGTCCATTTTCATTCGTAACGGCAAAAATGACTCCTTTTCTATCAGCCGTTGCGTGAATCCAAGAGTCGCTTGAGATTCCAAACGGCAGCACGCCAACGGCGAACAGAGGCAGAACAATGAAATCGTAGAAATGCATGGCCAGAAATCTCCGTTTAAGCATCCACTTGAAGGCCCACTATGGCCTGCATCATCCTAGCAAAGCAATCTGGTCTCCCAAGTCATTGAAGTTCCTCCTTACGCAACACCACGGTGTTTACTGCTCCAATCTGAAGCCCCTCCATGGGCAAGGTAACTCCCTTGCCATTCTTCAGTTCGATACGCACACTCGACGCGTCAGCCGGAAACGCAGTCCACAAGACCTCCATGTCTCGCGTCGCAAGGTCCAATTCACTCCCCTCAAATTGTCGTAGAGTCTCAGGGGGACGCGAGGAATCCTCGGAATGGCTCCGGTTGCGGAAGCTCCCAATCAGATCGCGCTGGTCAACAGAAAAGAGAGGAGACCCACTTGCATCAAGGAAAGTGACTGAAAACTCCCGCACCCTCATGAACCAGCCACTTTTGTCCTTGGCACTCACCACGCGAAAACCAACCACCCCATCACCAATTTCCGCGTCGATCATGGGAAGACGGATCTGAACAAATCCAGGACCAACAATGCAGTCAGAAAGGGCGACCTGAACCCACTTGAAAGGATCCGTTAAGGCCACTGGATTAACCAAAAACCCAGTCGCGTCCACAGGAAGGCTCAACTTGCAACGTCCATCGTAGGCCATGTTCTCTTCGCTCGCCTGCAACATATGAACTTGCGGAAGACCATCTTCCAGAGTTATGAAAACCATGGAAGTTACCAAGCGACCCATTGGATCGATGACTTGGATTCTGGTCTTCTCGCACTTGGGCACCCACAATTCCAATGGCTCTTCTTGGTCACCGGCCGGCATGGGCAAAAGGCGGAAAACCCGCTGGCCATGTCCTTGAACGACTACGTTCGCGAATAACCCGCAAAAGGGCAGACCCCTTACTCTTAACTTGCCTGCGGAAACCGACCAAGTTCCGTTCTCGTGCGGCAGGATGCCTGGCCAGGCCAAGGCAGCGTCTGCGTTCTCTGTTCCAAAGCCTGTGAGTTGAAATATCGATTCCCGATCCAAAAACTCCGTGGAAGGAGCAAGCTCCATTCGTTTTCCAGGACCAGGCATCACCTCGAAAGGATCCACTTGCGCCATCACTCGTAGGTCCCTGAATTGAAAAGCGGAGTCCATTGGAACCTGTCCGCCAAGATCTTCACTCAGGATCAATGCTGCATAGATCCCAGCCGGCACAGGATCAAAAATGAACTGGGACCGCAGGACCTTTTCGGCCCTCCAGCTCTTGCCCCCATGGGTAAACACCTTCCAACCTTCGTTTCCCAGTCGATAAAGACGCACTTGATTCAAAACAGCCCTGGAAGAAATGGACAATTGGGTTCCCAAGGTGCAAGGGACAACAATCGACCGCGCATTTTTGGAGAGAGGCAGTTGGACTTGTTCCGGGACCACACTGCCACCCGAAAGGGAGATGAAATGGATGCCTTCCATTCCCGCCCTGAGAACCACCGCACCGGTCTCATCGGTGTTGCCCCTTGCCCTCCATCGACCGTCTCTTTGCCCGAACGACAAGTTGACCTGAACACCGGAGAGCAGCAGGCCGGTTGCCCCATCAATCACACTCACTCGGACCTCATAGCCAGGATCATCTTGAACCCCAGCAAACCAATCAGGGTCGGACGAATCCAATCCCCAACAACTGGCCGCCCAAGGAAGCAGGAATCCAACGTGCAGAAAGAAATGAACTAAAACCATGAATCCGTCCCATTCAAGTCGGCTCAGACCCGAATAAACCCTATCACCCACCCATACCACCGGCATCAACCAAAAAACCCGTGACAGCCCTAAGGCCACCACGGGTCCATTTGGTAGCGGAGGAGGGACTCGAACCCCCGACACGCGGATTATGATTCCGCTGCTCTAACCAGCTGAGCTACTCCGCCGACCGCCCGCCATCGGGCGATTTCTGGCCCGGGATTCTAGCCGCTTGCCGCAAGTTGCTCTACCCCTCTTTCTCCTCTGGACGACTGGGGGTCCCTTCACCATCCAAGAGTCCGGCTATCCCCTCCAGAAAAGGACGGTGCGCCGAGTGGGTGGCTGAAGGCGCGGTGGGGCCGTGCTGGACGCGGCTTCGGCGGCGTTGCGCCGCCGCTTTAGCGGCCAGGGCGGCCCCATCGCGCCGTTACCAACCCCCCTCAAGAGCACCTCTAAACTGGAGCCGTGAGAACCCGAATCCTCGCCGCTGGAATCATGGCCCTTTGCGTAACATCCGCAACCAGCTGGGCGCAGGTCAGCGAGGAAGCCCCGGTCGAAAACGCCGAGAAACAAGCCCTCGCGCGCTGGCAGCAGCTGCAAGCCGAAACCCACCCGCAGCCGCGCGATCGGGCCGAATTCGACCAGGTCCTGCAAGGACGATTGAAGCAGCTGGACGCTTTCTCCAAGGAATTCTCCGGCACGCTGGCCTCCTACGAGGCGCGTCACCGCATCGGTCTCATGCAGATCCACGCCCTGGCGCGCCCTGATCTGGGGCTCGAGACGATGGGCTGGATCCACCGCGCACTCAAGCGACGTCCGGCACCGCTCCCAAACGGAGAAGTGGTCGAAGGAATCAGCTACGACCCGCAGCGCTACTTCCTGCTCTACGCGCGCACGCTGGCCGAATACAACCGCTACGACGAGGCCGCCGCGGTGCTGCTCCCCTACCTCGGCCGCCAGGACCCCAGTGGCGAACTGGCGCGCGCGCTCGACCTCGAGGTCCGCCTGTGGCGGCGCACCGCGCCCGGCCAGGTCTTCCCCGCCTTCACCGCGATGGACATGCAGAGCAACCAGCCCCTGCAACTCAGCAGCTATCGCGGCCGCGTCACCCTGCTGATCTATTGGTCGCGCACCGACCCGCCCTGCATGCGCTTGCTGCCCCGCCTCGAAGCCCTGCGCAAGCAATACGCCGACCGTGACCTCGCCGTCCTCGGCATCCCCCTCGAGGAATCCCCCGACCACCTCGACGAACTGCGCGCCACCATCAAGAACTTCAACCTGGACTGGCCGCAACTTGCTCAGACCGATGGCTGGAACTCCCCTCTGGCCAAACCCAACGCCGTCCGTTCCCTACCCGCGCTATTTCTATTGGACACTCAAGGCGTGGTGCGCCTGCGCCATCCTCGTTGGACCGAACTCCTCGACGCGTTGGCCGTCCTCCTTCCTAATGACGGGTAGTTGGGTCATGGGTAAGGCCCGGCAGGGTCTGCCCGCGCTCCGACGCAACCAAGGTTACCTAGCTACGCGCGAACAGACCCTGCCGGGCCTAGGAACGAACCGAAGCTCCTCGCAATCTTTGTAAGACGCGGTCCCGTCCTAGTAGGACCAGGATGTCGGCGAGTTCGGGGCCGCCTAGGGTGCCACTGAGGGCGGCGCGCATGGGTTTCATGAGTTTGCCCATGCCGACCTCCATGATGGCGGCCTGGTTTTTGATCCAGGCGGACCAGTCGGCAGGGGGGAATAGTGGTTCTTGTTCAAGGGCTTCGGCGAGGCGCAGGAGGAGGTCTTGGGCGCCTTCGGCGTCCAGGGCTTTCTGTGCTTTGTCGTCGATTTCTACGTGGTCGGAAAAGAGGAAGGCGGCTTTGTCGGGGAGTTCGGAATAGAGGCCGAGGCGTTCACGGAAGGCGTTGGCGAGGGTTTCAAGCCAAGGCTTTCGGGAGGTGCTAGCAGAGTCGCTGCCGGCCTGCTCGGAATCCATCGAAGGCGGCTGCAGGCCGGCCTGGTCGAGCCAGGGTTGCAGGCGTTGGGCCAGTTCGGCGGGCTCGGTGTGGCGGATGTATTCGGCGCACAGGAAGTGGAGTTTGGCGGTGTCGAAGAGGGCGCCGCCTTTGCTGATGCGTTTGAGGTCGAAGTGGGCGAGCAGTTCTTCGCGGTTGAATACGGTGGTCTTGTCGTCGATGGAGAAGCCGAGCAGGGCGAGGAAATTGAACATCGCTTCGGGCGGGTAGCCCTTGTCGATGTAGTCGCCGAGCGCGGTGTCGCCGGTGCGCTTGGATAGTTTCTTGCCGTCCTCGCCGAGGATCAGGGGCACGTGGGCGAAGTCGGGCACTCGCAGGCTCATGGCCTGGGCGAGCAGGATCTGCTTGGGGGTGTTGACCAGGTGCTCTTCGCCGCGGATCACGTGGCTGATGCGCATGGCGTCGTCGTCGAGCGCACAGCAGAAGTTGTAGGTCGGCATGCCGTTGCTGCGCACCGCCACCCAGTCCTCGACCTCGTCGCTGCGAAAGCGCACCTCGCCGCGGATGTGGTCGCGGACCAGGATCTCTTCCCCCAGCGGCACGCGGAAGCGCAGCACGCAGGATTCGCCGTCGGCGGCGCGGCGCTCGGCGGTCGCCGGGTCGAGGTCGCGCGAAGGGCTGGCCCAGCACCCGTGCGCCTTCTGCTCGCGGTGTGCATCGCGCAGCGCCTGGATTTCATCAGAGGTCGCAAAGCAGCGGTAGAGCCAGCCCTCTGCCAGTCCGCGCTCGATGCCGGCCTGGTAGGAATCACGCCGCTCGCTCTGGAAATACGGCCCGGCAGCGCCACCGGCTTCGGGGCCTTCGTCCCAGTCGAGCCCCAGCCAGCGCATCGAAGCGAGGATCGAATGCAGCGAATCCTCGCTGTTGCGTTCGCTGTCGGTGTCCTCGACGCGCAGGATGAAGGCGCCGTCGTTGGCCCGGGCGAAGGCCCAGTTGAACAGCGCGGTGCGCGCACCGCCGATGTGCAGGCGGCCGGTGGGCGAGGGAGCGAAACGGACGCGGACGGGGTCGGTCATGGCCGGTGCGCGCGCCCCGCAGAGTCATTCTGCAGGGCGTGCAACCGGCCATTCTAGCCGTGCTGCCTGGGCTCTTGCGCGCGGGCAGGACCGGCCAAGGCGGCTACTGCAAGATGCGCGCCGACACCTTGTTGGTGATCACCGCGCCCCCACCGCCACCGGTGGTGTAACCCTGCACGTGCACGGCGGTGCCGATCAGACCCGGGTTGGGCGGCACGTTCAGCGGCTGGTCATAGCCACCCGGGGGCACCGGCACGCTGATCTGGCCAAGCAGCGCACCAAGGTCGATGTCGAATACCCCGATCGCGGTGCTCGAAGGCGCCAGGCCGCTGGAGAAGCCGACCGTCGCGGTGCTCGGCCCCGCGGCGATCTGCAACTGCACGGTGGCACCGGAGCGCGGCACACCGACGATGTGCAGCGCCTGCTCCTCGGTGTCACAGACGGTGACCGCACCGCCGTTGCCGAAGGTGTTGGCGTGCACCGCCTTGGTGCCGGTGGCCCACACCTCGCCATCGGGCGCCATCGCCACCGAGAAGGCCGAGCCGCCCAGATCGAGCGAGGCGGTGAGGTTGCCAGCGTCGTCGTAGGCGTAGCCCTCGGGGGTCATGTTCAAAGAATCGCCCCAGCTGCAGCCGGCCAGGCGCGTACCGGCGTCGTTCAATTCGACCCCGGAACATACCAGCTGGAAGGAGGTCCCCGGCGCGTCGAGCGAATCCGACCACAGCAGCGTCGACGTCGGCACGTCGACCATGCCGATCTCGTTGTGATCGTAGGCCGGGGTGTAGCGCTGTACCTGGTAGGCGAGGCGGTCGCCGTCGGCGTCGAGGTCGAGCCAGCCGACGTAGGTGCCGCCGGCGAAGTTCTCGGTGTGCGCCAGACTCCAGTTGCCGCCCGCTTCGGAGTACACCCGCAGATAACCGAAGTAGCCGTAGGCGAAGCTGCGGCCGTCGCCGGCGAAAGCGTGCGAATCGAAAGATGCGCCGATGTTATGGGTGTGGATCACAGTTGCACTGGCCACGTCGTAGATGTGGGCGACGGTGCCGACGAAGAGATAGGCACGGCTGCCGTCGTCGCTGAGCCGCGCCTGGCGCGCGTGGAAGCTGCTGCCCGCCGCGACCAGGCCGCTGGACAGTGAAATGCCGTTGCGGTCGAAGGCCTCGACGCGCAGCTGGCCGATGTTGGGATCGGCCTTCCAGGCGAGGATGGTCTGGCCGTCGTCGCTGATCGCCACGCCGCCACCGAAGTAATTGAGCGTACGCGGGAAGACGTAGGTCCAGTCCGAACCACCTGCTCCCTCCGTGCCAAAAACTGATAGCGTGGCCTCGAAGTCGTAGTTCGAACTCGGGTCCATGTCGACCACCACCAGCGAGGCGGCGACCGGCGCGCGATCGGCGATCGCGGTGTACGGCCCTTCGGAACCGAGGGTGTCGTGGAAGAACAGCTCGTCGGCCGAAGTCGCGGCGTGCACCGAAACTCCTTCGTTGTTGAGGTAGCGCCCGGCGATCAAGGTGGCGCCGTTGTCGCCGAGGTCGACCGGTCCGCCGATCCAGGCCAGCCCGCCGTCGACCATCTGCCAGCGCGGTGTGGTCACCGCCGTGCCTTGTGGCACAAATCCATCGGCTTGGGTGAAAGGTCCCTGCTGAGTTTCCAGCACCACGCGGGCGCCGTCAGCATCGACCTCGAGGACCTGGCGTGACTGGACCGCGTCGGATCCTTGGGCTGCCAGGAGAAGAAAAGGAAGGAGAGGAATCATCATGGGGATCGGGCGGGATCCCCAGAATATCAAGCAAATCGCTAATGCAGGTCAGCGTTCGATCAGGATCGGTTCGAGATCTTCGTCGAAGGCGGCGTCGTAACCCCAGACGATGCGCTGACTGGCGCCGGGCGCCAGATCCAGGCGCCAGCGCAGGATGCCTTTTTCCTCGCGCAATTTGCGCGACTCGTCGTCGTCGAGCACATTGGGCGACAACTGCACCGCCTTGATGCGGATGCGTTCGTCGCGCGACATCGGCAGCGCCTCTTCGACCACCACGGTCACCGCCTGCGACGCCGGACTGAGGCGCATCTCGGCGCGGAATACACGCACGATGTGCGCGGTCGAACCGAGCAGACTTGGTTCTTCGCGGCGGTCGGTAATGCGCTCGTGGTGCACGGTCAGGTGCGGATCGACCCCCAGGTTGAGCATGGTGCTCTCGCCTTGTTGCAGCACCGGGAAATCGGCCTCGCCGAGATAATCGGGACCGAGATAAACGCGCGCCGATCCGGCCAGCAAGGGTTCGGTGCCGCTGTACAGGACCTCGGCGCGCAAGAAGGCCTGCTCGCTGACCGACGGCACCAGATAGCGCTCGGGCTGCACCCGCAGCGGCAGGCGCCGCAACACGATGCGCTCCGGGTTGCCGCCATGGATCACGCTGCGCCGTTCGGGCACCGGGTACTGCGCCGACACGGTGGCCGACTGCGCCGGGCGGCGCGCACTGGCAGGATTCGGCCCCGCGCCGTCGGGCCCTTCGTAGGCCAGCGCGGCCAGCCCCTCGAGGTCGGGCGCGCCGGCGAAGGGCAGGGTGAACAGGCGCGTCGGATGCGCCGGCGGGGTCAGGCCGACCGAGGGCATCGAGGTGCTCAGCAGCAGCTCGACCTCGCTCCAGTCTTCGCCAGTCGACTGTTCCACCTGCGCCACCAGGCTGACCGCAACCCCGGTCAGGTCGGGGGCCACACGCACGTCGTAGGTCGGCTGCCAGCTGGCGTTGGGCACCAGATAGCTGAGGCGCAGGCGCGCGATGCCCGGGCGCAGAAATTCGATGTCGAGGTCCAGGCTCTTGTACGGCCGCGGTTGAAAGGTACTCGCCGACAACTGGCGGTTCAGTTCCTGGATCTGCTCTTCGAGCTCGGCCACCTGGCCTTCGTAGTCGGCGCGCTCCTGATCGACGCGGCGCGCGCGCGTGTCGACGTAGGCCAGCAACTGGTCCAGCTGGTCTTCCTCGAGCGGGCTCTGCAGCAGAGCCGCCGACTGCACCAGCGCGTCCAGCGCCGACTGGCGCGCGTCGATACCCGCTTTCACCGCGTCGAGCCGGCGCCGCCGGTCGCGCAGCAGATCGAGCTGCTGGCGCAATTCATCGTGCGAACTGGTCGCGGGCATCTGGCCATTGCGCGCGCGCATTCCGAGCGCGCCGACCTCGACCGCGCCCTCTTCGACGCGCACCTGGAAGGAACCGGTATCGGCCAGGATCGGCAGCGGACTGATCTCGAACTGGACCACCCCTGCGGCGGTGCCTTCGACCTGGAGCACGCGTTCGACCAGGGCGTGATTGGGATAGACCGTGACCCGGTCCAGCTGGGACTCGAGCGGTGCCGCCACGGCTTCCTGCGGCGGCAGGAGGGCGGCGAGCGCGAGCAGGAACGGGATCATGGTCCGGGTATTCTATGGGCTTCGCCCATGGATCCGATCCCTGTCATTGGCGCCGGTCTGGCCGGCTCGGAATGCGCGCTGCAACTGGCCGCAGCCGGGGTGGCGGTGCGTCTGCACGAAATGCGCCCATTGCAACCGACCGCCGCGCACCAGAGTGGCGATTGCGCCGAACTGGTGTGTTCCAATTCGCTCGGTTCGCGTTTGCCGGACCGTGCCGCGGGGGTTCTACAGGCCGAAATGCGGGCGCTGGACTGCCAGTTGCTGCCCCTGGCCGAACGCCACGCGGTGGCCGCCGGCCAGGCGTTGGCGGTTGACCGCGGAGCCTTTGCGGCCGCCGTCACCGAGGCGATTGAAGAGCACCCCTTGATCGAATTGGTACGCAGCGAATGCACCGCGGTACCCGAAAACGACCTGGCGGTGATCGCCAGCGGGCCGCTGACCTCGGCCGCGCTGGCCGCTTCAATCCAGCAGCTGGCCGGGCGCGAGCACCTGGCCTTCTTCGATGCCATTGCCCCAGTGGTGCACGCCGACAGCCTCGATCGTGAGGTGGTCTTCGCCGCCTCGCGCTGGGACAAGGGCGATCCGGACTATCTCAACGTGCCGCTCGAACGCGACGACTACGACGCCTTCGTCGCCGCGCTGCTGGTGGCCGAAAAGCACGAGATCAAGGATTTCGAGGCCCACGACCCGCGCGCCAAGCAGTTCTTCGAACGCTGCCTGCCGATCGAAGTGCTCGCCGCGCGCGGGCAGCAGACGCTGCGTTTCGGCCCGATGCGCCCGGTCGGGCTGTTCGATCCGCGCACCGGCCGGCGTCCGTGGGCGGTCATCCAGCTGCGCGCCGAAAACCGCCAGGCCTCGCTCTACAACATGGTCGGCTTGCAGACCAACCTGCGCTACGGCGAACAGGAGCGCTTGCTGCGTACCCTGCCGGGCATGGCCGACGCCGAGTTCGCGCGCCTCGGCTCGATGCACCGCAACACCTTTCTCGACGCGCCACGCCTGCTCAGCAGCTGTCTCGAATGGCGTGAGCGGCGCGGCCTCTTCTGCGCAGGCCAGATCACCGGCATGGAGGGCTACCTGGGCAACGTTGGCTCGGGGCTGGTGGCCGCGCGCGGCCTGCTCGCGCGCCTGCGCGGGTCCGCACCGGCTGCGCTGCCGCCGACCACCCTGCTCGGCGCTCTGACCCGCCACGTGGCCGAATCGCCCTCGACCAACTTCCAGCCGATGAAGGCCGAGTTCGGCCTGCTGCCGCCGCTGTACCCTGCGCGGCCCAAGAGCGAGCGCAAGCAGGCCTACGCCGAGCGCAGCGCTGCCGACCTGGCCGGATTCCTTCATAATGGGGCGGCGCCGGCAACGGCCTCCCCCTTTGTCTGAGAACCATGCAGATCACTTCCGAGATCACTCCTTTCGTCAACGAGCCCTTCACCGATTTCTCGGTTGAAGAAAACGCCAAGGCCTTCCAATCCGCGCTGGAAAGCGCCGAGGCCTCCTTTCCGGTCGTCGTGCGCCTGCACATCGACGGCGAGGACTGCGAAGGCGGTGGCGGCACCTTCAGTTCGACCGACCCATCGCTGACCTCACGGGTGGTGGCCAATTCGGCCAAGGCGAACAAAGACGACACCCTGCGCGCCATCGCCGGCGCGCACAAGGCCTTCGGCGACTGGGCGCGGCGCACCGCTGCCGAACGCGCCGAATACCTGTTCAAGGCGGCGCGCATCATGCGCCTGCGCAAGCACCAGTTCTCGGCGATGATGGTCTACGAGGTCGGCAAGAGCTGGGCCGAAGCCGATGGCGACACCGCCGAGGCGATCGACTTCCTCGAGTTCTACGCGCGCGAAGCGCTGCGTTACGCGCGCAAGCAGCCGCTCACGCGCGTGCGCGGCGAGGACAACGAACTGCGCTACATTCCGCTCGGCGTCGGCGCAGCGATTCCGCCGTGGAACTTCCCGCTGGCGATCATGGTCGGCGTGACCATGGCGCCGATCGTGGCCGGCAACTGCATGCTGCTGAAGCCGTCTTCCGACAGCCCCGGCATCGCCTCGATGTTCCTCGACCTGATGAAGGAAGTCGGCCTGCCCGCCGGCGTGCTGCAGTTCGTGCCCGGCTCCGGAGCCGAGGTCGGCAACACCATGGTCGAGCACGCTGCGATCCGCTTCATCAACTTCACCGGTTCCATGGAGGTCGGAAAAGGGATCTACCAGAAGGCCGGCACTACCCCCGATGGCCAGATCTGGCTCAAGCGCGTGGTCGCTGAGATGGGCGGCAAGGACTTCATCTTCGTCGACGAAGACGCCGACCTCGACAAAGCGGTCACCGGCACCTACTCGGCTGCCTTCGGTTTCCAGGGCCAGAAGTGCTCGGCGTGTTCGCGTCTGATCCTGCACGAGAAAATTCACGACGCCTTCATCGAGAAGCTGCTGCCATTGGTTGAGGCCACCACCATTGGCCATCCCAGCGAGCACAAGAATTTCCTCGCCGCGATGATCAACGAAAGCGCGATGAACCAGGCGCTCGAAGGCATCGCCAATGCCAAGAAAGAGGGCAACACCCTGGTCGCCGGCGGCGAACGCGCCAGCGAAGACGGCTGGTTCCTGCAGCCGACCGTGTTCACCGGCGTCGGCCGTAACGACCACATCTTCCGCGAGGAGCTGTTCGCGCCGGTGCTCGCGGTGCACAAAGTGGCCAACTTCGAAGAAGGAGTCGAGGCCGCCAACGACACCATGTTCGGCCTCACCGGTGCCTACTTCGGCCGCAACGAAGAACGCATCGCCCAGGCGCAGACCGAACTGCACGCCGGCAACCTGTACATCAATCGCAAGTGCACCGGTGCGCTGGTCGGTGTGCACCCCTTCGGCGGCTTCAACATGTCGGGCACCGATTCCAAAGCCGGCGGCCGCGACTACCTCGCCCTCTTCACCCAGGCCAAGCTGGTCTCGCGCGCGGTGAAGTAGGGCAGACCCGAACCACCCCTTGACAGCCCGTGGACCCGATCCCCCGGCGCGAATTCTTCCGCCACGGCTTGCGCCAGGTGGCGAAGGTCGTCGCCGACACGGTCACCGCCGGTCGCAAAGAGATGGGCCGCCGCGGCGGCGAGCGCAGCAGCCCTGCCCCTGAAGCGCGGCTGCTGCGCCCGCCCGGAGCGATCAATGAGATGCACTTCCTGGAAAAGTGCACGCGTTGCGACGCCTGCTTCAAGGCGTGTCCGGTCGAATGTCTGGTGCCGGTTCCCGAGGGCGGACCGGGCCCCGGCACGCCGCAGATCCTGGCTTCGACCGCGGCGTGCGCGGTGTGCACCTCGCTGGCCTGTACCAAAGTGTGTGAGCCAGGCGCGCTGCTGCCGCTGAACAGCCCGCGAGAAATCGACATCGGCATGGCCGCGATCAACCAGGATCTATGCCACGCCTATCAGGGCACCTGGTGCGAGGCCTGCGTCGCGATCTGCCCGACCCAGCCCAAGGCGCTCACCCTGATCAACGGCAAACCCAGCCTGGTCGAGGACTTCTGCATTGGCTGCGGCCTGTGTGAAGAGCATTGTCCGACCTGGCCCAAGGCGGTGGTGGTGTCGGATCCGGGGCGCGATCGTTTCCACAGCATGCGCAAAGCCGAAGCCACCCCTGCACCGGTGGTCAAGGAGGAACGTCGCACCAACCGCAAGGTCGAACCGGTGGCCGAGGACTTCGACGACGAAACGCGGCAGCCGATGGCCACGCTGCCGCGTCCGCTGGCGGCGCTGCTGCTGGTCGCCGGTCCAGTGTTGAGCGGCTTCGCCGTGCTCGGTTTCGGCAAACTCCTGATGGCGGCACCCCTCGCCCAGGCGGTCGACTTCCACGCCGGGCTGCTGCTGCGCGATTTGTTGCTGCTGATGCTCTTCATCGTGCCGCACACCCTATTCGCGCGCGGTTACGGCCGCCGCTGGCTCAACCACCCCCTCGGCCCGTGCGGCGAGCGTCCGCTCTACGTGCTGATTGCCAGCACCACCCTCTTTGTCATGGTCACCGGTTGGCGCACCACCGGGCCGGTGCTGTGGGATCTGACCGGAGCGGCCGGCCTGGTCGCGCGCGTGGTGCAGTTCACCGGCTTCGGCCTGATCGCCTGGGCCGGTCTGGTGGTCGGCGGCGCCTTCCTGCTCGGTCTGCCCCACCTGCGCGCGCTGGCCAGAGGGCGCAAGGAGCCGAGCCCGGAATTCGTCGCCCTGCCCCCCTATTCGCTGGTGCGCCAGCCGATCAACCTCGGCATCCTGATGGCGCTGGCGTCGATGCCCGAGGTCACCGTCGATCGCTTCCTGCTGGCGGTGTCGCTCGGCGCCTGGATCCTGCTCACCGCTCCTTATGAAGAGCGCGACGCCGAACTGATCTTTGGCGACGGCTACCGCATCTACAAGGAACGTACTCCGCGCTGGCTGCCGCGTCTGCGCCGCAGCGAACCGTGAGCGACTCCGGCAAGCTGCTCGCCGGACTGCGCGCGGTGACCGGTGCCGACTCCGTGCTCGAATCGGCGGCCGAGCTGCTGCCCTATGAATCCGACGCGCTGACCCTGTTCCGATGTCGGCCGCTGGCGGTGGTTCTGCCCGCCGACCGCGAGCAGGTGGCGGCGTGCG
>JAJFFB010000040.1 GCA_021776925.1 Planctomycetota bacterium
CGTGCACTTCCAGGTCGGGCTCGACCACCAGCAGGCGTGGTGGGGCCTGCGCATCGATCCCAGCGCCTGGTACGACCTCAACGTGCTCCTGAAACGGGCCGAGGAGGGCCCGGGGCGCGCGCAGATCGTCGCTGCCTGCGCTGCGGCGCCTGGCTTCCATCTCGAGATCGACGGCGGCGGTACGCGGCCGATCGCACGGATGAGCGATCGCGACTGGCGCGATCTCGCAGGCAGCCTGCGGCCCGGGGAAAGCGGTCTCGAGGTGGTGCAGCGCCTGCCCGCAGCCGCGGCGGTGGCCGCCGGTCAGGATCTGTTCGCTGGCGTCCGCGCCGATCTGCTGCGCCTGGTGCCCTTTTTCCACCTGGCGTGCTGGACCCTGGACTCGCCTTCTGGGGCCTCCCTATGACCATGGTTTTTGGCGTTTTTTTCGAACCTCGGCTGCCTGATTCCGTTGTTTGGATTCCATGATTCCCCCCAATCGCTGCCTGCGACCGGCTTGCCCGGTTCTATTCCTTCTTTTTTTCCCACTGGTCCTGGCCACGGAATCCTCCGCCCAGCAGGACCTGGAAGAGATCGTCATCACCGCCAGCGGCGGTTTCGAACAGGATCTTTTCGCCCTGCCGTGGTCGGCAGAAGTGCTCGGCGGTGACCGTTTGCGCGACACCAGCCGTACCTTTTCCGAGGCGCTCACCGGCCTGCCCTCGGTGATGGTGCAGAAGACTGCCTACGGCATGTCTTCGCCCTACCTGCGCGGTTTGACCGGCTACCACAACGTGCTGCTGGTCGATGGGGTCCGCCTCAATCACAGCGCCATGCGTTCCGGGCCGAATCAGTATTGGAGCACGGTCGACATGCTCGGCCTCGACCGGGTCGAGCTGCTGCGCGGGCCGCACGGGGTGATCTACGGTTCCGACGCGGTCGGCGGCGTGGTCCATGCGGTGGCGCCGCCGACTCGCTACTCGCTGCCCGGGGAGGGGGTGGCCGGGGGCGGCCGGGTCTACGCTCGTTGGAGTGCGGCCGAGTCGAGTGCCACGCTGCGCTTTGAGGGCGAGATCCATGACCAGGACTGGAGCCTCCGGGTCGGCCAGACGCTGGCCACCTACGGCGATCTGCGCGGCGGCAGCGAGGTCGGCACCCAGGACGACACCGGTTACGACCTCGCCGCCACCGATCTGCACCTGGCGCGCCGCCTGGCCTCCGGCGCGGAGCTGGCACTGGGGGTGCAGAGCGTCAAGCTCGACGACGTGCCGCGCACCCACAAGACCTTGGCGGGGCTGGATTGGGAAGGCCTCAAACCGGGCAAGGAGTTGTTCCGGCGCCATGACCAGAAGCGCCGTCTGTACTACCTGCGCAGTTCGTGGCGCGACGCCGGCGGCTGGTCCGATCGCGCCGAGCTGACCCTGAGTCTGCATGAGCACGACGAGACCCGCGAGCGCATGAAGGCCAACGCTGACGGCACGTCCAAAGACGGCGATTTCCAGGGTTTCGGCATCAATGACCTCGGCCTCACCGCGCGCTTCGAGGCCGACGGTGGCTGGAACGACCGCTGGTCCTATGGCATCGAGCTGCACCGCGAGGGGGCCGACTCCTTCAAACGCAAGTTCGACGCCAATCGCGTCTTCACCAGCACGTCCATCCAGGGGCCGATCGCTGCCGACGCCCGCTACACCACGCTGGCCGCCTATCTGCAGGACGAGATCTTCTTCGACCACGCCTGGAGCCTGGTCTCGGGCCTGCGTTACACGCGCGTCGACGTCGACGTCGACCGCGTCGAAGATCCGGATTCCGGCCTGCCCACCGCCTTCAGCCGCGACTTCGACAGCGTGGTGGCTTCGCTGCGCGCGCTGTGGCGGCCTGCCGAGCGGCAGTCCTGGTTCGCCGGCCTGTCTCAGGGTTTTCGCGCTCCAAGTCTCTATGACCTGACCAGCCTCGACGAGACCAGCGTGATCGATACTCCCGATTTCAACCTCGAGCCGGAGCACTTCCTGCAGGCCGAACTCGGCGGCCGCGGTGAGGCCGGCGACTGGTCCTGGAACACCTCTCTCTATCAGACCTGGATCAGCGACATGATCGTGCGCTCGCCCGAGAACCCCACCGGCAGCGAGGTGCTCAAGGACAACGGCGACGGTTGGATTCGCGGACTCGAAGCGAGCCTAGCCTACGCCTGGAGCACCGACTGGAGCACCCAGCTGATGACTTCCTGGATGGACGGCGAGGTCGACCAGCGCCTGCCCGCGCCCGGTTTTGCCCGCGTGCGCCGACCGATCGACCGCCTGATGCCGCTGCAGGCCTACCTGACCACGCGGTATGCGCCGCACGGATCACGCTGGTGGGCGGAAGCCTATTGGTGGCTGGTCGATGGCCAGTCTGACCTTTCGCTGCGCGACGAACGCGACACCACGCGCATTCCGGATCGTGATGGCGATGGATTCGCCGACGGGACCCCGGGTTTCGCTATCCTCGGATTACGCGCAGGCTGGCAGTTCGGCCAGGCCTCCGCGTTGACCGTCGCGCTGGAAAACCTGGGTGACGTGGATTACCGCATCCATGGCTCCGGAGTGAACGGGGCAGGCCTCGACCTCGTTGTAGGTCTGGACCTCAGGTTTTGATGAATGGCTCAATCGAGGCGCTTCCTGGGCCCGCTACTGGGCTCGATGGGGCTCCATCTGCTGGCCGTCACCGCTCTGGTGGCCATGCCGTTGGTGCTGTGGTGGCGTTCTGGGCCGCGTGAGCCTCCGATCCTGGAGCTGAAACCGGCCCTCCAGGCGGTCCTTCCCGAGGCCGGACCGCCCGACGCGCCCGAGGTCGAAGTGGTGCCGCCAGAGGTGGTGCCGACCGAGGTGGTCGAGGTGCCGTTCCAGGACGACGCCTGGGAAGAAATCGAGAAATTGCCGCGGCCCCCGCTGCAGGCGTGGCCGAACCGTTCCAGCCTGCTGCTGGATCCCAATTCCTATCAGGAGCCGCAGCGCCCCCCGGGCCAGGCTGGCGCCCCGCCGCGTCCACTGCCGCTGCCCGTCACAACCCCACCTTCGCCTGCGCAGCCCCCAGAGACTGCTGCCGCAGCCACACTGCCGCAGCCGATCGGTCGTTATTGCCCGCCGCCACCCTATCCGCAGCTGGCTCTGCAGCGCGGCATCGAAGGGCGCGTGCGCGTGCGCGTTTCGGTGGCGCTGGACGGCACCGTCAACTGGGTGCGGCTGGAGGAGTCCTCCGGCCACGAGATTCTCGATCTCGCTGCCCTGGATGCGGTGCGTTACTGGCGTTTTGAACCGGCAACCGAAAATGGCCGGCCAGTGGTCGGGGAAGCGGTGATTCCGTTGCGCTTCCACCGCGTGCGGCGCGGCTAGAATCCGGCCCCATGGCGGTGCCTTTTTTTGACATCCAGTATCTGCTGGACGAGCGTCGGCGCGGCGAACTCCTGCGTCGCTGGCAAGAGATTCTGGTCCACGGACGTTTCGTCAACGGCCCCGAAATCGGCGAACTTGAAGCCAGTCTGAGCGAGTTCCTCGGCGTCGAGCACGTGGTCGCCTGTTCCAACGGCTCCGACGCGCTGGTGCTGGCCTTGCGCGCCGCCGGCGTCGGACCCGGCGACGAGGTGGTGGTGCCGTCCTTCACCTTCTTTGCCACCGCAGGAGCGGTTTCCCGGATCGGCGCGATTCCGGTGTTCGCCGACGTCGACCTGGACACCTTTCTGCTCAGCCCCGAGGCGCTGGCGGCCAAGACCAGTGCGGCGACCAAGGCGGTGTTGCCGGTCCATCTTTACGGCCGTCCGGCGGGCTGCGCCGAGTTGCGTGCGGTGGCCGAGGAAGCCGCCGGCCACCCGGTGCAGGTGATCGAAGACGCCGCGCAGGCGGTCGGCGCCGTGCATCCTGACGGGCCGTGCGGTGCTCTGGGGGACACCGCCGCCTTCTCCTGTTTCCCCACCAAGAACCTGCCCGCCGCGGGCGACGCCGGCTTCGTGACCACTCGCGATGGCGAGCGCGCGGCGCACCTGCGGCGGCTGCGGGAGCATGGGGGGGGGCGGCAGTACTATCACGACGAGGTCGGCTACAACTTCCGCCACGACAGTCTGCAGGCTGCGGCGCTGCTGGTGTTCCTGCCCGATCTGCTGCAGTGGAATGCCGCCCGCGAAGAAGGGGCCCAGCACTACGACCAGCTGCTGGCCGAGGCCGCGCTGGGGGAACAGGTGCGCCCCCCGGAACTGGTGCCGGGACACGTCTACCACCAATACGTTTTGCGCTGCCAAGGTCGTGACGCGCTGCGCGACCATCTGCAGCAGGCCGGGATCGGCTGCGCGATCTACTATCCCTTGCCTTTGCACCTGCAGCCTTGCTTCGCTGAGCTGGGTGGTGCGCCTGGGCAGCTGCCGGGAGCCGAGGCCGCTGCAGCTGAAGTGCTCGCCCTGCCGATCTACCCGGGGGTGACCGCGTTGCAGCGCGAAGAGGTCGTGGACAGGATTGCGGGCTTCTACCGCAACGGCTAGCTGCCGAGCAGGCCGTTTTCGCTCAGCCACTGACGTAGGTTGGCGAGTTCCTGTTCCAATTGGTCCACCAGCTGGTCGGCACCGTCGAGGCTTTCGTTGCGGGCCTGGGCTTCCAGCGTGCGGGCGACGCTTTCGACGCCGATGGCGCCGAGGCTGGCGCTACTGCCCTTGATGGCGTGGGCGGCGTGGTCGACTTCTGAGCAGGAGGCTCCGGCGACGCCGGCGCGCAGGCTCTGGATCCGCGGGGGAAGTTCCTCGAAGAACTCGTCGAAGAGTTCTTTGACGTCTTCCAGGGCGCCGAAGAGTTCGACCAATTCGTCCAATTTGGACTGATCGACGGGGGAGGTAGGAGAGGTCATGGCTGCATCAGTGGCAGCTTTCTGTCGTCCTGTCCGCGCCGTTTCCTGTAGTCAGACGGGACAATTTTCGTCTGATAGGTGGCCTCAAGGGCACTTTGTACCGTTTTGAGACAGGGGCGGCCCGATCGCGCCCGGTCAGCGGCGCCGTGGCTGAACGGCGCCGCCGCGCAGCAGCTTGCGCAGACACCACAGGTTGACGGCCACCAGCACCACCCAGGTGGCAATGGTCACCGACGTGCCGAGGGAGTTGAGCGTGGCGGGCGGGTCGGTGTTCTGGAGCAGGATCACGGGGCCGGGCGGAGGGCGAGGGCTGTGAGCGGAAGCGGTTTCCTGGCAGAGGCTTCCAAGGGAATGTTGTATGGGAATGGCAACGCCGATTGCAAGCGATGTCACCTTGCATTTGGAATTGCGTCTGAATTCCTGAGGCATTTACATGAAGATCGACTTCAACGAAATCGGAGACATCCAAGACCTGCGTTCCATCCCCGCCGGGGTCTACCCGTGCTACGTGGCTGAAGTGCGCGAGAGCCAAAGTCCGTCCGGGCACACCCGCTGGGGTCTGCGCTGGGAGGTGGGAGCAGGCGATTACCTCGGGCGCACCGCGTGCTGGGATTCGCTGCATTGGTCGGAGCGTGGCCTGCCCAGGGTCAAGTTCGTGCTCACCGTGCTCGGCTTCCCATCGGATGGCCGCCTGGAAGTGCGCCCCGAAGAACTGCAGGGCCGCCGTGCACTGGTCACGGTTGAATCCGAAGAACGCGAAGATCCCTCCACCTGCATTCGTCGGATCAGCAATCGGGTGCCCTTCGCCGGCTACTCGCTGCTCAAAGAGGCGGAGGAAAGCGTCCCCACGGCCAAACCCGCATGAGCGCGCACGGCCACAGGGACTTCCTTGGGCGAGGCTATCCTGGTACACCATGGATGATCGCAACCTCGTCGCTGTGGCCGAACAGGCGGCCGCGACTTCGCGCGTGGCTACCGGCCCGATCGCTGGCTGCACCATTCTCGCCGACGACGGCCGGGTGTTCCTCGGCTGCCTGATCGAATACGCCGATCCGGAACTCAATCAGGATCCGATCGCCAATGGGCTGGCCGCCGGTCTGGTGCAGGGCATGCGCAAGGTGCAGCGCATCGGCTACTACAGTCCCACGGGCGGCAGCCTGCCCTCGGTGCCGGTGGTGACCTTGCGCCGCCTGCAGGAATTGGGCACCCCCGACCTCGAGGTGTTGTTCTCACCCGGAAGCGGGCGCGTGGTCCAGCGCAGTCTGGGCGAAATGCTGGCCGAGGTGGGAGCCTCCTGAGCCGTTGGGTCGGGGGGCGCAGGACTCCGAATACCAGGCCCTGTTGGTGCGCCTGCGCGAACTCGACCGGGCCTATTACGTCGAGGCCCGGCCGCTGGCCGCTGATGCCGAGTACGACCGCCTGTTCCGCCGCCTGCAGGAGCTGGAAAAACTGCATCCGGACTGGGTGCAGCCGGACTCTCCCTCGCAGCGCGTCGGCGCGCCGCTGCCCGAAGGCACCCGATTCGCCCGGGTAGAGCACGCGGTGCCGATGATCTCCATTCAATCGCTGTTCTCGGCCGCCGAGGTCGAGGAGTTCGAGGAGCGGGTGCGGCGCGGTCTGGCCGGCGAGACCGGCGAGGAGCCGCAATTCGCCTGCGAACCCAAATGGGATGGGGTGTCTGCGGCCCTGACCTATCACGAGGGTTTGCTGACCCAGGGGCTGTCCCGCGGCGACGGCCAGGCCGGAGAAGACCTTACCTCCAATCTGCGGGCGGTGCGCGGCATTCCCCTGCGCCTGGCCGCCGCGGCGCCGCCGGCCCTGGTCGAGGTGCGCGGCGAGGTGATGATGAGCCTGACCGGCTTCGAGGCGTTGAATCAGCGCATGCTTGAACTCGGCGAGGCGCCCTTCGCCAATCCGCGCAATTCCACCGCGGGAACCCTCAAGCGTCTGGACCCAGCCGTCGTCGCCAGTCGCGATCTGCGCTTCATGGCCTTCGAGATCGCCCGCTATGAGGGTGCTGCATCGCAGCCAGAACAGGAGCCGCGCAGCCACCACGATGCAATCCGAGCCCTGAAGAATTGGGGCTTTGCGGTGTCACCGCACCATGATCTGGTGGCCGAAAGCGCCGGCATGGTCGCTTTTCACCAGCGCCTCGAGGAACAACGCGACGCCCTCGACTTCGAAATGGACGGGGTGGTGTTCAAGGTTGATTCTCTTGAACACCGGCGTTTGCTGGGCACCCGTGCGCGCACCCCGCGATGGGCTTGCGCCTACAAGTTTGCACCGCGCGAAGAGTCGACCCGCCTGCTCGAGATCGAGATTCAGGTCGGGCGGACCGGGCGCCTGACCCCGCGTGCGCGCCTGGAGGCGGTGCAACTGGGTGGGACCACGGTCCAATACGCAACCCTGCATAACGCCAAGTACGTCCATGATCTGGACATCCGCGTCGGCGACCAGGTCATGGTGCGGCGCGCCGGCGACGTGATCCCGCAGATCGTCGGGCCGCTGAAGGAGCGTCGCGACGGCAGCGAAAAGGTCTTCCGCTGGCCGCGTCGCTGCCCCTCTTGCCACAGTCAGGCCGAAACGCGTGGCGAGCATCGCTACTGCCCCAACATGGACTGCCCGGCCCAGATGCAGCGGCGGGTGCTGCACCTGGCCTCGCGCAACGCGCTGCAGATCGAGGGCCTGGGCGACAAGGCGGTGGCCCAGTTCGCCGAGGCCGGCCTTTTGCACAGGGTCGAAGACCTATTCCAACTCGACTACACGCGCATTGCTGCTCTTGAGCGCTGGGGCGAGAAATCGATCGAGGCCTTGCGCCACCAGATCGACGCCGCACGCGCGCCGGATCTGCCGCGTTTCCTCTTTGGTCTCGGAATCCGCGAGGTCGGTCTCGAGACCGCGCGTGCGCTGGCGCTGAAATTCCGCAGCCTCGCCGGCGTGGTCGCGGCCGCACAATCCGCTGACGCGGTCGAACGCCTTTCTGCGGTTGAGGGCATCGGTCCCGAGGTCGCCGCCTCGCTGATCGCCTTCTTCGCCGAACAGCGCAACCTCGACGCTCTGAAGCGGATGGCCGAATACGGATTGCGCCCGTTAGAGCTCGCCGAAGAGCGGGGCCCGGTCACAGCGGTGGTCGGGATCGCTGGACTCAGTTTCGTCCTGACCGGCGCTCTTTCGCGCCCTCGCGGCGATTTCAAACAGCGCATCGAAGCCGCCGGCGGCAAGGTCGTGTCCTCGATCTCCAAGAAAACCGATTTCCTGGTAGCGGGTGACAACCCGGGCTCCAAGTTGGGCAAAGCCAACGATCTTGGGGTGGAAGTCCTCAGCGAAGAAGGCCTTCTGCAGCGCCTCGATCCGAGCTGAACCTGTGCACGCCGGTGAGCGCGAGGCCCGAGGTTGCCGGAGATTTCTCAGCAGGCAACTTGCAATACCAGAATCCGGGCTATACTTGCCTCGTCATGCGACAAGTACAGATCAGCAAGTGGTGGTGGCCGAAAGAGCCCGCTGGAAAGGCGGGGTCTGACGGATCAAATTGCTGATTTCGCTCATCCCCCTCCAAAACCACCAGCGGGCTCCTGCCGATAGACAGGAGCCCGCTTTCTTTTTGCCCGGTTCCTGAATGACACCTTTCCTCACTCAGAGCACTCCCGAAGACGCCGACCAGAATGGCCTGGTCTGGGCGGACCTCGCTGCCGATCTGCACACGCCGGTGCGGCTGTTTCTTGCCTTGCGCGCCGCCGGCCACGAGGCCTGCCTGCTGGAATCGGCCGAAGGGCCGGAGCGCCTGGCACGTTACAGCTTCCTCGGCCTGGATCCAAAGGCGCGCTTCCACGCCGCCCACGACGGCAATGAACTGGTCACCGCCGACGGCACCGAAACCCTGCCCGGCGACGGCCTGCAGGCGCTGCGGGAAGTGGCGGGGCGTTACCAGCTGCCGCCGACCCCTCCTGCATTGCCGCCCTTCTGCGGCGGCTGGATCGGCTGCTTCAGCTACGAATGGGCCGGAGTGCTGGAACCGACCACCGCGATGCCGCAGACCAGCCTGGAGCGGAACCCCTACGCGGTTTTTCATCTCTTCGAGACGATTCTGGCGCTGGACCATGCAGCGCAGAAACTGGTCCTGATCCAGGTCTGCCGCGGCGGCGCCGCCGAATACGACCGTGCGCTGGCTCACCTGCAGCAGGTGGCCGATCAGTTGCACACTCCGCCCCCGGAGATCGAAGCCCTGCGCCTGCTTGAGGCCGAGCCGCAGGCCTCGATGACCCGCGAGCAGTACCAGGACAAGGTCGGCCAGCTGCAGGAATGCATCGGCCAGGGCGAAGTCTTCCAAGCCGTGCTGGCGCAGCGCTTCGACCACCGCTTCGAGGGTGATCCCTTCACCCTCTACCGAGTCCTGCGGCTGGCCAATCCGGCGCCGCACATGTTCTATTTTGAATCCCCCGGCCTGACGCTGGTCGGCAGTTCGCCGGAGCGCCTGGTGTCGGTGCATGACCGGGTGGTGCAGGTGCGGCCGATCGCCGGAACGCGGCCACGCGACGAAGACCTCGAGATCGACGCGCGCCTCGGCGCCGAGTTGTGCGGCGACCGCAAGGAACGCGCCGAGCACGACATGCTGGTCGACCTCGGACGCAATGACCTGGGCCGGGTGGCACGCATCGGCACCGTTTCGGTGAAGGAACACGCTGCTTTGGAAAAGTTCGCCCGCGTGCAGCACCTGGTGAGCCGGGTCGAATGCGAGCTGGCTGCCAACCTTGATGCGCTCGACGCGCTGGCGGCGTGCTTCCCTGCCGGAACCGTCAGCGGGGCGCCCAAGGTGCGCGCCATGACCCTGCTGGCCGAAATCGAGCAAGCCGAACGCGGCGCCTACGCCGGCTGTTTCGGCTACCTGGATCTCAGCGGCAATCTGGACATGGCGATCAACATCCGCACCTTCAGCGTGCGTGGTGACGTGGTTTCGGTACAGGCCGGTGCCGGGGTCGTCTACGACTCGGTGCCCGAGCGCGAGTTCGCCGAAACCTTGCACAAGTCGCAGGCACTCTTCGAGGCGCTGCAACTGGCTTCCCACCCGGCATTCAGCGGCTCCTGATCCTGCTTCACGATGATCCTCCTGATCGACAACTACGACAGCTTCACCTACAACCTGTACCAGTCGATGGCGGCGCAGGGTGCACAGGTCGAGGTGCGGCGCAACGACGCCATCGGCGTGGATGAAATACTGGCACTGCGCCCCACCGGCCTGGTGATCAGTCCGGGGCCGGGTTGGCCCGGCGACGCCGGCATAACACCACTGCTTTTTGCCGAACTGCCCGACACCATGCCCTTGCTCGGCGTATGTCTCGGCCACCAGGGTCTGTGTCAGTACTACGGCGCCGACCTCGAGGTTGATCCGGTCCCGGTGCACGGCAAATCGACCATGGTGCACCACGTCGGCGAGGGTCTGTTCCGCGGTCTGCCCAACCCGCTTCCCGCCGGGCGCTACCACTCCCTGCGCGCACGGCGCGACAGCCTGCCGCAGTGCCTGGAGTTGAGCGCCTGGACCGAAGACGGGCTGGTGATGGGGGTGCAGCACCGCGAACTGCCGCGCTTTGGCATCCAATTCCATCCGGAGTCGATCCTGACGCCGACCGGGGACCGCCTGATCGGGCACTTCCTGACCCACACCGGCGAGGGGGGGGGCGGGCGGTGCGGCTGATCGAGGCGGTCGAACGGGTGCGCAGCGGCGGTCACCTCAGCCGCAGCGAGAGCCGCGCGGTTTTTGCCACCACCCTGCGCGAAGATCTCGATGCGGTGGCCTTGGCAGAATTGCTGCGTGGGCTGGCCGAGCGCGGCGAACAGGTCGATGAGATCGCCGGCGCCGCCGAGGCGCTGCGCGACGCGATGACCCCCTTCGTGCACGACACAGCCACCGCCGTAGACACCTGCGGTACCGGCGGCGACGGCCTCGGCTCGTTCAACCTGTCCACCGCGGCGGCGGTGGTGGCGGCCGCCGCCGGCGCGCGGGTGATCAAACACGGCAACCGCAGCGTTTCGTCCAAGTGTGGCAGCGCCGATCTGCTCGAAGCCGCCGGAGTACGCCTGGAACTGACTCCCGAGCAGGCCGCCGAGGTCTTCCGTCGCGTGGGCATCGTCTACCTGCACGCCCCCGCCTTTCATCCTGCCATGCGTTTCGTTGCCCCGGTGCGCAAGCAGTTGGGCATCCGCACGATATTCAATTTCCTCGGGCCGTTGTGCAATCCGGGTTCGGTGCGACGCCATCTGCTCGGCGTCAGCGACGCGGCACGGGTGGAGTCCTTCGCCGGGGTGCTACGCGAGCTGGATTTCGATCGGGCCTTCGTGGTCCACGGCGCCGGCGGCGCCGATGAGCTGACCCTCGCGGGAGAAAACCAAATTGCCTACGTCGGCGCGGTGCCCGAGGTGCAACTCGACGCGGGCAGCCTTGGCTTGCCCGAGGCACCGGTGACCGCCCTGCAAGGGGGCGAAGCGCCGCGCAATCTGGCCATCTTCCGCGCGCTGCTCGATGGCGAAGGCGGAGCGATCCGCGACGCGGTATGCCTCAACGCCTGCGCCGCTCTGATCGCCGCCGGGGTCCACGAGGTTCCAGCCGGCGCGCTCGCCGGCGCGCGCGAGGCCCTGGACAGTGGTGCCGCGCGCGACCTGATGGGGCGCCTGACCACCACCAGCCATCTGGTCGCCGGAGGGCTGCAGTGAGCGCTTTGCGGCCAAGCCAGGGAGGACTGCAGTGAGCGCTGCGGATCATGCGGCGGCTGGCCAGCGGCTGGCGCCGATCCTGCGCGCGGTGGCTGCGCGTTCGCAACAGCGCCGTCGCCAGCGGCCGCTGAGCAGTCTGCGCCAGGAGGTCGTGGTCGATGACCAGCGCCGCCAGGTTTTTGTCGCCGCCTTGCGCCACCCAGAGTTGGCAGTGATCGCCGAAATCAAACGCCGCTCGCCGTCTGCGGGAGTGCTGGCCACCGAGGTCGATGTTGCCGCGCGCGCGCGCGCCTACGCCGAGGGGGGGGCTAGCGCTTTGTCGATCCTGACCGAACAGGATCACTTTCATGGCGACCTTGCCGACCTGGAGCTCGCCGCGAGCGCCGGTCTGCCGCGCCTGCGCAAGGACTTCGTGCTCGATCACGGCATGGTGCTGGAGAGCCAGCTTGCCGGCGCCGACGCGATCCTGTTGCTCGCGGTGTGCCTGCCGGACACGCTGCTGCTCGAGTTGCGTCAGCTCGCCGCCGAGGCCGGCCTTGCGGTTCTGCTCGAGATCCATCATCCATCCGAATTGGAGCGCGCGGTCGCCGCGCAGCCCGACTGCCTGGGGATCAATGCGCGTGACCTGACCTCCTTCGAGGTCGACCTGGCGCACATCGAAAGCTGGATGAGCGAGGTGCCGGAGCGTTTCGTGCGGGTGGCTGAGAGCGGTGTGCGCACCGCCGCCGACGCAGAGCGCATGCGCGCCGTTGGCGCCGACGCGGTGCTGGTCGGCGAGAGCTTGATGCGCGCAGCCGATCCGGCGGCGCTGATCCGCGCCCTGCGCGGCGGCAAGGGGGGGGTGAAATGAACTACCGACTGCCCAGGGTCAAGGTCTGTGGTCTGTGCCGCGTGCAGGACCTGCGTGCCGCCCTGGCCGCCGGCGCCGACGCGGTGGGATTCGTCCAGCACCCGCCCAGTCCGCGTGCGGTGGCCCCGGACCAGGTCGCCGACATGCTCGCCGCCGTCGGCAGCTGGGGTCTGGACGCCGCCAGGGGTTTGGACGCCGCCGGCAGTGGGTTGGACGAGGCGAGCGGAGCATCCGCAGTTGGCCTTCCCAGCGCCGGGCAGAGGTCCGCGGGCGAGCCGCTGAGCGTGGCGGTGATGGTCGACCTGGATCCCACCCGCGCCCACGCCTGGGCGGCGCGTGCCGGGGTTGCGGCGGTGCAATTGTGCGGTCAGGAACAAGCCAAAGACTGGTCTGGCTTCCCCTTGCCGCTGTGGCGGCGCATCGGGGTCGACGGCCACGGAGCCGAGGAGATGAAGCGCTGGCACGGCGTGGCGAATGCGTTCGTACTCGACCATCCCGACAGCGTCGGCGGCAGCGGACGCACTGTGGATTGGGAGCTGGCGCACCAGCTCGTTCAGCGCGGACCATGTCTGCTCGCCGGTGGTCTCGGTGCGGACAACGTCGTCGCCGCGGTCGCCGCCGCGCTGCCCGCCGGGGTCGACGCCTCCAGCCGTCTCGAGGCTGCGCCCGGGTGCAAGAACCCGGCCGAGGTCCTGACCTTCGTCCAACGTGCCCACGCAGCGCTGGATCTGATCCAGCAAGAGGCAGAACAATGAAGCACACCCGATTCGGCCCCTACGGCGGCGTCTTCGCGCCGGAGACCTTGATGGCCTCGCTCGAGGAATTGGAAGACGCCTGGCGTTCGCTGTGGTCGGACCTCGGATTCCGTGCGCGTTTGTCCGGGCTGTTGCGCGACTACGCCGGCCGCCCGACGGCGTTGACCCACGCCGAACGCCTGTCCGAGGAATTCGGCTTCGAGTTGTGGCTGAAGCGCGAAGACCTGCTGCACACCGGCGCGCACAAACTCAACAACGCCCTCGGCCAGTGCCTGCTGGCGCAGGCGATGGGCAAGACCCGCATCCTCGCCGAAACCGGTGCCGGCCAGCACGGCGTCGCCACCGCCACCGCGTGCGCCAAGCTGGGGTTGGATTGTGTGGTCTACATGGGTTCGGTCGACGCGCAGCGTCAACGGCCCAACGTGCTGCGCATGCAATTGATGGGTGCGCGCGTGGTGGTGGTTGAGCACGGCCAGCGCACCTTGAAGGACGCCATCAACGAGGCGATGCGCGCCTGGGTGAGTGATCCGCAAGCGCACTACGTGCTCGGTTCGGCGCTGGGCCCGCACCCCTTTCCGTCGATGGTCGCCGCCTTCCACGAAGTCATCGGCCAGGAGGCGCGTGCCCAGATCCTGGAACAGGCTGGTGACCTGCCGGATTACGCCATCGCGTGCGTAGGCGGCGGTTCCAACGCGATCGGGCTGTTCCGCGCCTTCCTCGAAGATGAGTCGGTGCGCCTGGTCGGGGTCGAGGCCGGCGGCGAAGGCATCGACAGCGGCCGCCACGCGGCGCGCTTCGCCGGCGGCAGCCCGGGAGTCCTGCACGGCTGTTTCACCTGGTTGTTGCAGGACGACGACGGCCAGATCCTGCCGACGCACAGCGTCAGCGCCGGCCTGGACTATCCCGCGGTCGGCCCCGAACACGCCGACCTTGAGAGGCGCCAGCGCGCGCGTTACGAATCGGCCAGCGACGAGGTCGCCTTGCGAGCCTTCGCCGCGCTGTCGGAAAGAGAGGGCATCCTGCCGGCGCTCGAATCCAGCCACGCGGTGGGCTGGGTGATGGAACAGGCGCAGGAACTGCAAGGCAAGCGCTTGCTGGTCAACCTGTCGGGACGCGGCGACAAGGACCTGGGCACCATCTTTGCGTTGCGTCAGGAAGGCGCCAGTGACGCGGAGGTGTTGTCGTGAACAACCGCCTGCATCGCGTCACCCGCGAACTGCGCGCCAGTGGCCGCCGCGGGCTGTCACCCTATCTGACCGCCGGCGACGGTGGTCTTGATCAGACCTTGGATCTGCTACATGCGGTC
The DNA here is from genome assembly GCA_021776925.1 of Planctomycetota bacterium. GTDB lineage: Bacteria > Planctomycetota > UBA1135 > UBA1135 > UBA1135 > JAJFFB01. Next base: position 14,459 of record JAJFFB010000040.1, read on the forward strand.
GAGGCCTCCGGTGCGAGTTGCTGCGAACTTGGGGTGCCCTTCAGTGATCCGATCGCCGATGGTCCGGTGCTGCAGGCGGCCGCCGATCGAGCGCTCGCCGCTGGCACCACCGTCAACCGCATCCTGGCAATGGTCGCGCGCTTCCGCGACAACGGTGGTTCGCTGCCGATCGCGCTGATGTCGTATTGGAATCCACTCGGCCACCGTGGCTGGCCGGCCTTTTGCAGCGAAGCCGCTACCGCGGGCATCGACGCCCTGATCGTTCCCGACCTGCCGGTGGAGGAAGGTGGCGAAGTGATGGAGGCCGCCGCCGCTGCCGAGCTATGCCCGATTTTCTTTGCCGCGCCGACCAGCAGTGAGCGGCGCATCCGTGCGTCGGCGGCCGCCAGTCGCGGCTTCCTCTACGTCGTCGGCCGCACCGGGGTGACCGGAGCCGGCACCACCTTCGACAGCAGTGCGTTGGATTTCCTTAAGGGTGTACGCGCCCTGGCCGGGGATCTGCCGCTGGCCGTCGGCTTCGGCATCCGTGCCGCCGAGGACGTGGCCGCGGCCACCAGGTACGCCGATCTGGCCATCGTCGGTACCGCCCTGGTGGAACGCATTCACCGCGCCGGTGCCCAGGCGACGCAGGCCGCTGAGGAATACCTGCGTGAGCTGGTCGCCGCCACCACTTCTGTTTCGTCCTCACCCAGTTCCGATTAGTGTCATGAATCCTGCCCTGCGTCATCAACTTGCCTTCCTCGATCGCAGCTTGCTCGCCTTGCTGAACGAGCGCGCGCGTCTGCTTCAGCCGGTCGACGCCGAAGATCCTGCGCGACGCCCGGCGATCGACGATTTGATGCGCCGCCACGCGGGTGGTTTCGATCCTGCCTCCCTGGAGGAAGTGTTCGCGGTGATCGACCGCGGATGTGCACCGGCGGGGCGAAATCTGCGGGTTCAGGATGGAGGTGCCTGTGCGGCGCGGCGCCCGCCCACGGAGGAAGACGCATGATCCTGCGTTTCCAATCTGGATCCTCGCGTGAGCACGTGCAGATGGTGCGTGAAGGCTTGGAGAAAGAGGGCATCCGCACGCTGCTTTCCACCGAAACCGCGCGCCCGCTTGTTGCGGTGATCGACAAGACGCCGCCCGCTCTGCTCGACGGATTGAAGCAGGATGCGCAGATCGAAGACATCGTGCCCACCCGCGGTGATCGGCGCATGGTCGAGCGCGCTTTCTTCGAGCAGCCGTCCAAGGTGCGTATCGGCTCGGTCGAAATCGGTGGCGGCAAGGTGGTGATGATGGCTGGTCCGTGCTCGGTCGAGGGCCGCGACTTCATGCTCGAATCGGCGCGCATGGTGCGCGACGCCGGCGCCCAGGTGCTGCGGGGAGGGGCCTACAAACCGCGCACCAGTCCCTACAGCTTCCAGGGCTTCGGCGTTGAGGGGCTGTCGCAACTGAAAGACGCCGGCGAGGCCTACGGCATGCCGGTGGTCACCGAGATCATGGACGCGGCGCATCTGCCCGCCTTCGTCGACCACGACATCGACATGCTGCAGATCGGCGCGCGCAACATGCAGAACTTCACCATGCTCAAGGTGATCGCCGAGGCCGGTATTCCGGTGCTGCTGAAGCGGGCACTGTCGGGCACCGTCGATGAGTGGCTGTATTCGGCGGAATACCTGTCCGCCTTCGGCAGCCCGCAGGTGGTGTTGTGTGAGCGCGGCATCCGCACCTACGAGCCGGCCACGCGCAACACCCTGGACCTGACCGTACTGCCGCTGCTGCGCGAATGGACCCACCTGCCGATCGTTGTCGATCCGGCGCACGCGGTCGGGGTGGCGCGCTTCATCCGTCCGCTGGCCCGCGCGGCGGTCGCCGCCGGCGCCGACGGCCTGATCGTCGAGTCGCATCCGCGCCCGGAACAGGCACGCAGCGACAAGGACCAGGCGCTGCTGGCCAGCGAACTGGCCGACATCGTCGCCGACACGCGCGTACTCGCGGCGGTGACCGGCCGCAGCTATCACCCATGAGCCTTTTCTTCCTCGATCACCCTCGGACCAAGCCATGAGCAGCGCCACCCTCGACATCCCGCCCACCACTCTGGTCGGCATTGGCGTCATGGGGCGCGCCCTGCTCGGCGGCCTGCTGCGTGCTGGCGCGGATGCCTCGAGGTTGTCCGCGGTGACCCGCGATGCCGCCTCAGCGGAACAGGTTGAAGCCGAGTTCGGCGTGGCGGCTACGCCGTTCGCGGATGCCGCCGAGGTACTCGCTGCCTCGCATCAGGTCGTGATGTGCCTGAAACCCCACAAGATGGAGGCCGCCTTAGGCGAAATGCAGGCGCACCTCGCTGCCGACGCCTGCCTGATCTCGATCGCTGCCGGAGTGCGGCTGCAGGAATTGGAAGGCTGGTGCGGACCACGCGCGCTGCTGCGCGTGATGCCCAATACGCCCAGCCGCGTTGGCGCCGGCATGATCGTGGTCAGTCCGGGTGAGCACGCCGCAAGCGACGAAATCGAAGCCTGCCTGGAATTGTTCCGGCCGCTGGGACGCACCTTGGTGCTCGACGAAGAGCACATGGACGCGGTCACCGGGCTCTCCGCAAGTGGTCCGGCCTTCGTCTACGTGGTCATTGAAGCGCTGACCGATGGCGGCGTCATGACCGGTCTGCCGCGCGCCACCGCGCTGGAACTGGCGACGCAGGCGGTGCTCGGCGCGGCACGCATGGTGCTCGAGACCGGGCAGCACCCGGCCGAACTCAAGGACGCGGTGACCACCCCGGCCGGCTGCACCATCAGCGCGCTGCTGCGTCTCGAGGACGGCGGTCTGCGCAGCGTGCTCAGCCGTGGGGTGCAGGAAGCCGCCCAGGCCGCAGGCCAGGTTCAGTCGAAGTGGAATTCACCCAACAGGGGCAGGTGATCGCTGGCGTTGCGCGCCAAGGTCATGCGGCTGGTGTGGAAGTGGTTCCCGACCAGCGGTCCGCGCCAGAAGAATTTGTCGAGGGCGCCGATCGGGCGCGGGCTCGGATAGGTGCGCATGGGCCGACGCCGGCCGTGTTCGGCCCAGGCGTCGAAACCCTCTTCCGCCAGACGCGCACCGCGGAACAATAGGTTGCGCCAGTCGTTGGTGTCGCCGCCGAGGATCACCGACTGACGCGGACCCAGATGGCGCAGGGTGCCGGAATGGAGCAGTTTCGCCACCTGCTGTCGGCGTTCCATCGCCGACAGTCCGAGATGCCAGTTGAACATGTGCAGGCTGCGCCGGCCCCCTTGCAGGCGCAATTTGGTGTAGAGCGCGTTGCGGCGCTTGCGCCAGGCGACGGTGAGTTCGAACACGCGCCTCTTTTGGAAGGGCAGCCGTGACAGGGTGGCGTTGCCATAGCTGCCTTCCTGCAGCACGCGCGCCTGCGCCCACGAGTGAAAGGGATAGTCGCAGGCTTCTGCCAGGTAATGGTCAAGCCACATGCGCCGCGAACGTGGCACGCCGCGGTCGACTTCCTGGAGCAGGAGCACGTCGGGCTGGTGATGGCGCACCACCTCGGCGACGCGCTCCGGCTTGAATCTCCGGTCCATGCCGATGGCACGGTGGATGTTCCAGGTCATCACGGTGAGGTGCTGGCTCAAAACAGGCGGTCAAAAAAGCCGAAGAAACGTTCCTTGATCCGGTTCCAGCGCGAACGGCGGCTCCATTCCTGCAGGGTGATCTCGGTGCTGTCGGCGAAGGACATTTCGAAAGCACTTTCGACCTCGCGAGCCAGTTCTTCATGGCGCGCGGCGACCATCACTTCGTGGTTGAAGAAGAAGGACCAGCGGTCGAGATTGGCGGAGCCGAGCGCGGTCCAGGCGTCGTCGAAGAGCGCCATCTTGGCGTGGAAGAAGGCCGGCTGGTATTCGAAAATACGCGCGCGCGCGACCAGTAGACGGGTGTAATAGCGACGGCTGGCGTAACGCACGGCGGGGTGGTCGTGAGCCACGGCACCCGGCAACAACAGGCGCACGTCGACGCCGCGCTGGCACGCCTTGCGCAGCGTGCGGCGGAACTTGACCGAGGGAATGAAATAGGGGGTCGCCAACCACAGACGAGTCTTGGTCTTGGCCATGCGGCGGTAGAAATCGTTGCGGAAGTGCAATCCGGTGGCCGGCGACTGGACGATGACCCGCGCCTGGCCCGGGTCGCCTTTCTGAATCACGTTGCGGACCAGAGAGAAGCTGCGGTTCCATAACGCATCGAAGGCCTGCGCCATCTGCTCGACCAGCGGGCCCTGCATGCGCAGCATGGTGTCGAAGATCGGCGGATGGACACCGCCCGGCCACCAGCGGTCGCTGACCGCCATGCCTCCGGTCCAGGCGATGCGGTCGTCGATGACGATGATGCGGCGGTGGGTGCGGCTGAAGATCCGGTGCAGTCCGTGGCGGATCGCCGGCAGCAGACGGATCGGGTTGTAGATGCGGATCTGGATGCCGAGACCCTCAAGGCGCTGGCGCAGTTCGCGGCTCATCTTGAAGGAGCCGACCGCGTCGGCGACGATGCGGATCTCGGCGCCCGCGGTACGTGCCTGGGAAAAAGCAGCGACCAGAGAATCGGCGGCTACTCCGTCCTCGAAAATGTAGTTCTCCAGCCAGATCCGCTGCTTGGCGCCGGCCAGATCCTGGGCCAGCGCCGCCCAGGTCGTGGCCGGGTCGGTATGAAAGGACAGTTCCTGCGCCTCGACGAAGGGGAAGGGGGCTTGGAGGGTCCGGGCCATGGCCTTTACGCGAACGTCGGCGACATTAGAATGTTCGGCCTTCCAGGGCCGTTAACTCAGTGGCTAGAGTGCCATCCTCACACGGTGGAAGTCGCTGGTTCAAATCCAGCACGGCCCACCAGAATTCTGCCTGACCCGGTTCGCCTGCCCGTGGCCGGGTCTGTGCATTTCTGCAGCTTAAAAGGAATTCAGTCATCCTGGCGCGGCGTCGAAGTGGGCTTCGGGGTGGGGTTCGGATTCGGATTCGGCGTCGGAGGAGCAGTGGCGCTGCTGCCGGCCAGTTCAATCAGGGCCTGCGCCACGCGTTCGGGCGCCAGCCGGGTCATGCAACGGTGATCGATCGGACAGATCTTGTGGTGGCAGCCGAGGCAGTCGACCTGGTCCTCGCGCAGCACCTGGGTGAGTTCCGGTGCGTGCGCCGACCAGCCCGGATGGGTCGGTCCGTACAGCGCCACTTGCGGGACGCGCAACGCGGCGGCGATGTGGCGGGTACCGGAGTCGGCGGTCAACAGCACCGCGCACGCGGCCACGTTGCGCTTGGCGTTGCCCAGATCCCCGGGAGCGGGCATGTGCGCGTCGAGGCCCTGGGCGCGCAACTGAGCGGTCAGCGATTCCAGGAGTTCGATCTCGCCCGCAGCGCCGAGAACCAGCGGGCGCAGCCCGGTTTGGGCGCAGGCCTGGCGCAGCGCGGCGACGGTCTGATCCAAGGGATAGATCTTGCTCGGGCCAAAGGCCGCGCCCGGTGCCACCCCGAGCCATTCTCGCAATGGAGATTCGGCGACCACAAGTTCGGCGGCGGGCTCCTGTTCTGCAGGCGGAACTGGCAAGCCGATGCCACTCAGCATTTCCAGGTAGACCCGCGTCATCGGCCGCGCCGGGCCCACCGGCGGCAAGGGATGGCTGAGCAGCCAGCGGCGGCCGGCGGCGCGCCGCCCTACGCGTCGCTGGATACCCGCCAGGCGCACCGCCAGAGCCGATGACCACGAGTTGGGCAGCAGCAGGCAGGTACGGGCGCCGCTGGCGCGCAGCGCCGCAGCGTGGCCTCGCAGCCCGGCACCGCTGCCGGCGGCGGGCAGCGGCACGAAGGCATCCACGCTGTCCAGTCCGTCAAGCAGGGCGGCAAAGGCCGGACGTCCGGCCGCAATCACAGGTGTGCCGGGAAGTTGCTGGCGCAGACAGCGCAGCAGCGGCGTGGTCATGACCACGTCGCCGACAGGATTCGGCAAGCGGACCAGCAAGGGGGCGGACGTCATCAAATCCGTGCCGCAACGGGCTTCAGCGGGCAGCATAGCGCTTCGGGCCGGGATACGATGGGCCGCATGTCCGAGCCTCCAGCGATCACCGGCCTGCAACTGCAGCAGGATCCGTTCGTCGCTCCAGTGCGGGTGTGCGTGATCGGCGCGCGCCGGGTGCGCAACGGCACCGGGCCCTTCTTCGCCCGGCAGGCAGCCGACCTCGGCGCCGAACTGGTGGCGGTGCTTGGCACCACCGACACCACCGCCGAACGGGCGCGCTCCGACCTGGCCGCCGATGGCTACACCTGCCCGGCCTACTCGGATTTCGACGCGATGGTCAACGAGTGCCGCCCCGAGGCGCTGGTCGTTGCTTCGCCGGCGGGAACCCACCGCCCGTGGCTGGAAGCCGCGCTGCAGCACGAAATGCACGTGCTGTGCGAAAAGCCGCTGCTTTCCACCTACGACCAGGCCTCCTTCCTGGTGCCGCACCGTTTTGCCGCCCAGGGCCGCGTGCTGATGGAGAACTGCCAGTGGCCGATGACCCTGGAAGCCTTCGGCCGCCTGCACCCAGATTGTGCGCTGGATCAGGTCAGTCGCTTCCGCATGATGCTGGCCCCGGCCTTCCGCGGCCTGTCGCGCTGGCTGGAGATCGTTTCCCATCCGCTTTCCCTGCTCCAGGCGGTGGCTCCCGGACCGGCCGAACTGGAGAACGTGCGCTTCCAGGAAGCTGCGCTCGACGCGCCCGACTCGCGCCTCTTTTTCTGCTTTCAGAGTCTGCAGCGCAGCATCGAATGCGAGATCCTGCTGCAGGACACCGGCGAGCGCCCGCGCCCGGCCGAATACGCCTTCGACGACCTGGTGTGCCGGCGCCGGGTCGAGAATCCGGGCTACCAGTTCTTCTTTGACAAGGGGTATCGTCCCGACGGCCAGCCGCAGAGCGAACGCGTCGACGCCGAGGACCCACAGGTGCAGGCCCTGCAGCGTTTCCTGACCGCCGTCAACCGCGCCCGCAAAAACGGCATGGCCGGAGTCGACGAGGCCTTGGCCCGCCGCCAGCGGCTGGTGCAGCAGGTGCTGGCTTCCTACTCCGCCCACTGCGCATGAATCCGGATCCGGCCACCCGCAGCGCCCCCGGATTGGAAGCGATTCACGATTTCGGCGCCAAACTGCGCCAGCCGTCGTTGCGGCCTGCGGTGCTGGAGTACGTGCAATGGCGTCGCCAGCTGCGCGCCGCGCGCGCCGCCGGGGCCGCAGCCCCGCCGATGCCGCCGCTGGGTCCGGCTTCGATCAACCTGGATCTGACCACCGCGTGCAATTACGCCTGTGACCACTGCATCGATTGGGACGCGCTGAACCTGCCGCTACGCCACCAGGATGACGAGTTGCGCGACTCGTTGCGCGAGATGGCCAGGCGTGGTCTGCGTTCGGTGATCCTGATCGGTGGGGGCGAGCCGACCATGCATCGCGGCTTCTGCGACATGGTGCGATTCCTCAAACAAGAACTGGGAGTGCAGCTCGCGGTGGTTTCGAACGGCAGCCGCAACCAGCGCATCGCCGAGGTCGCGCATCTGTTCGAGCGCGGCGACTGGGTACGGTTGTCTTTGGACGCAGGCAGCGATGAGGTTTTCCAGGCGATGCACAATCCCAAGGGGCAGGGAATCGATCTGCAGCAGATTTGCGCCAGCGCCGCTCTGATCAAGGACCAGGGGCCCGAAATGCAGCTCGGTTTTTCCTTCGTCATCACTTGGAAGGGGGCTCTGCGTGACTCCACCGCGGTGGTCGAGAACTTGCACGAAATGGAGCAGGCCACTGCGCTGGCGAGCCGCCACGGCTTTGACTACATCAGCTTCAAGCCCTTCCTCAACCGCGCCGAGGAGGGCGCGGAGGTGATGGACCCCGGCACCGCCCAAGCCAGCAGCGCAGCGGTGGTCGCGGCGATCGAGACTGGTCTGGCTGCCGCGCGCAAGCACGAGAACGCGTCCTTTCGGGTGATCGCCAGCACCAATCTGCAGGTCTTTCTGCAGGGGCGTTGGCAGGACTACACAGTGCAGCCGCGTGAGTGCCACATGCAGTGGCTGCGCCAGGTGGTCAGTCCGCTCGGGGTGTACAACTGCCCTGCCCATCGCGGCGTGTACAAAGCGCGCGTCGGCGGCGCCGCGGCGTGGGCCGGCGGTGGCAGCGAGGCAAGCGCCGGAACCGCGCGCCTGCTCGACGAGTTCGACGCCAGCCAGGAATGCGCCGAGGTGACCTGCCTTTATCATCCGGTCAACCATCTGCTCGAAGGTCTGATCGACTCGGACGAGGATCTCGACCAGGCCTTTCCCCGCGGCGCGGAAGGCCAAGACAGCTTCCTCTGATCGTGTCAGATTTCGCCAGCCGCCGCTACCAGGACGATGAGTACGCGGCCTATTACGCCGACCAGCGCTGGACCGCTACGCGCCACGCGCGAGCCACCCACCGCTGGGAAACGGCGGCGATCGCCGCGCTGCTGGATCGGATCGGCATGACCGCCGGTGCGCCCGCCGAGCGCATCGTCGACCTTCCCTGCGGAGCCGGACGCATGCGTGTTCTGCTAGGCGCGCGCTGTCGGCGCCTGATCCAAGCCGACCTGGCGGCCGCCATGCTGCGCCGTCGCGCCCACTCCGAAGACTGGTGTCTGCAGGCCTCGGCGTTGTGCATTCCGCTCGCCGATGAGTGCCTGGACCTCGCCTTCTGCCTGCGTGTGGTGCACCATTTCGCCCACCGCGAGGAGCGCGTGCGTCTGCTTGGGGAACTCGGCCGCGTCAGCCGGCGCTGGGTGCTGGCCTCTTTTTTCGACGCCCACTCCTTACCGGTGCTGCGCGACCGCTTGCGGCGTCGTCAGCGCATCTTGACGCCGCAGTCACCGGCGGGGTTCCGTGCCGAGGCCGCCGCTGCCGGCCTGCGGGTGGTCGCCATCCGCCACCGCCGCCGCCTGCTCTCGAAGCAGGTCCTCGTGCTGCTCGAGAAGCACAGCTGAACCACCCGGCTGGCCACGGGAAATCGCGGCGGCAAGGCGCCGGGCGTGCTCTATTGCGGTTCCGGTGCGCCGGCCGGGCGCAGGTGTTCCTGGATCAGGCGCCATTCGAGCTGGCGCGCGTGCCAGCGCTGATCGGCGTCGCGGATGCCGTGCCGATTCTGCGGATAGACCATCATGCTCCAATTGGTCTGACCGGCTTTCTGGAGCGCGAGCACCATCTGCATCAGGTTCTGCACGTGCACGTTGTCGTCCATCACGCCGTGATGCATGTGCAAAAAGCCGTGCAGCTGACCGGCCTTGTTCAAGCACGACGCCAGGGCATAACCCTCGGCGTTGTCCTGCGGCGTGCTCATGTAGCGCTCGGTGTAGACGGTGTCGTACATGCCCCAGTCGTAGACGCCGCCGCCGGCCACGCCGAGGGCGAACTTGTCCGAGGCGACCAGGGCGTAGGCGCTCATGAAACCGCCGTAGCTGTAGCCGGTGATGCCGACCCGCTCGGCGTCGGCCCACGGGTTGGCACACAACCAGTCGACGGTGTCTTCGAGGTCCTGCAGTTCGCGCACGCCGAGCTGCTTGTAGCAGCGGGTGGTCGACCACATGCCCTTGCCGCTGGCGGTGTTGACGTTGACATTGAGAACGATGACGCCGTGCTGGGCCAGGAACTGGTTCCAGGCGCTGCCGTTCCAGCGGTTGCGCACAGTCGGCGCGTTGGGTCCGGAATAGGTCGAGATCCATACCGGGTATTGGGCGTCGGCGTCGAAGGGTACCGGCTTGAGCACGGCAACGTCGAGGGCGGTGCCATCGCGCGCTTGGATCTCATGGAGCTCCCATTGCCCCATGCGGAATTGGACCGCGGCGGGCACAGTGGCGCGGTCCAGAACCTTGAGGACCTGGCCGTCGGCGTCGCACAGGCGCACTTCCTCGGGCATGCTCAGGCTGGAAACGCGGTCCAGGAACCACCTGCGGTCGTGGTTGAAGGTGGCCGCGTGGGAGCCCTCGCCGGTGGTCAGACGCAGCATGTCACTGCCGTCCAGCTGAATGCGGTAGAGGTTGCGATCGACCGCGCCGTCATGGGTTGACGAGAACCACATCCTGCCGTTCTCCTCATCAACGGCGCGGATGCCGTTGACGCTCCAGTCACCGCTGGTGATCGCGCGCAGCAGCTTGCCGTCGGCGCGGTAGTGGTAGACGTGGTGGTTGCCGCCGCGGTCGCTTTCCCACAGAAAGCTGCCGTCGTCGAGCCAGCGCGGCATCGCCGGGCGGTTGGTCCAGCCCGAATCATTCGATTCGGCGATCAACAGTTTGCTGTTGCGCTTGCCCGGCGCCACGCTGCGCAAATGGGCGTAGGTCTGGATGCGGTTGGCGACCACGAACAGGCAGCGCGCGCCCTGTGGATCCCAGCCGACGCGGGTGATCAAGGCCTCCTCGCCGGCGTATTCACCCAGGTCGACCCACTGCACCTTGCCGTTGCGGGCGTCGGCGATACCGAGCTGCACGGTCGGATTGGGATCGCCCGACTTGGGGTAGTTGGTGACCTCGGCCTTGACGCGGAAAGTGTCGTCTTCGATGTGATCGACCAGGGTGAAGGAGTGCACCGCCTCTTCATCGAGGGCGAGGAAGGCGAGGTAGCGTCCGTCGGGGGACCACCAGTGGGCGAGGAAGTTGCCGCGGCCGTAGATCTCTTCCTGATAGACCCAGTCGAGCTTGCCGTTGAAGAACTCAGGACCGCCGTTGTCGGTCAGGCGGCGCGCCTTGCCGCTGTCGGTGGCGGCGATCCACAAATCGTTGTCGGCGACCCAGGCGAGTTGCGAACCATCGGCGGACACACGCAGCAGTTCGCTATGGCCGCTGGTGGGAATCCGCCTGGCGGTGGCGGCAGAACCCTCGGCGCGCACCACCAGGATGGCTCCTTGGTCGAGGGCGGCGACCACCGAACCGTCGGCGGCACGCTGCGCGCGGCGCCCGCTGAGGCGGTCGGCGCGCTCGGCATCGACGCCTTCCAATTCCTCCAGGGCGGCGCGGATCTGAGCCTGGCTCAAGCCCTGCGGCGGTCCTTCAGGCATGCCCATCGGGATCGCTTCAACCTCCTGCAGGGTCTCTGGGTCAAGGTATTTGGCCTCGTCGCGGGGGCCGAAACGCAGGTGGTAGCCGTCGGTTGCCCACTCATAGCTGGCGGCACGGGCGCCGAAGCTGGGCGTCGCCTGGCGGCCGGAGGCCTGCTCCAAGGTCAGGACCTGGTCCTGAGGCAACGCGACGGGGACGGGAAGCAGGAGGAGGGCGGTTGCAAGCACGCGCCGAGTCTAATGCACCAAGGCGCTTCCCGGCGCCGCCGAGTCCAATGCAACAGAGCGCTTCCCGGAGGAAGCGCCCTGTCCAGTCGAGGCCGCGCCCGCAGGGGGTCAGACGCCGACCTTGGCCAGCTCCGCCGCGAGGGCTGGCAGGATTTCCATGGCGTCGCCCACCACGCCGTAGCTGGCGTGTTGGAAGATCGGCGCCTCGGCGTCTTTGTTGATGGCGACGATGACCTTCGACGAGTTCATCCCGGCCAGATGCTGGATCGCGCCGGAGATGCCCACCGCGATGTACAACTCGGGCGAGACCACCTTGCCGGTCTGGCCGACCTGTTCACTGTGCGGGCGCCAGCCACTGTCGACCACCGCGCGCGAAGCACCCAGCGCGCAGCCAGGAATGGCGTCGGCCACGGCTTCGAGCAACGGCCAGTTTTCGGCGCTGCCAAGTCCGCGTCCGCCGGCGACCACGCGCGAGGCCTCGGCCACGTCTGGACGGCCGCCTTGTTGAGCGCTGATTTCGGTGACCTGGCCGACCCCGATTTCAGCTTCGATCGGGGTGATTTCGGCCACCGCCGAGCGGCCCGCCGGCGCGAAGTGATTGGCGCGCAGCGAAGCCACCGCGATGCTGCCGCAGACCCTGACCTGGGTGATCGCCTTGCCGGCAAAAACCGGGCGGGTGAAGAGGAAGCCGCCATCTTGGTAGTCCAGCGCGGTGCAGTCGGCGGCGAAACCGGTTTTCCGGTGGGCGGCCACGCGCCCGGTCAGGTCACGACCGCGCACGGTCGAGGGCAGCAGCACCAGCGCCACGTTGTGTTCGGTGGCGACCCGCGCTGCGGTCGCGGCGGCGCCATCGGCAGAGTGGCCTTGGCCGGCGGCGAGCAGAACCTGGTCGGCACCGGCGGCGCCGAGGGCTGCTGCGTCGAGTTCAGTGGTTTCGGTCGCCAGGGCGATGACCTGGCCGCCGCCGCTGGCGTCTGCGGCGAGCCGCGCCGCGCCGACCGTTTCCAGGCAGGCCGGACGCAACTGGCCGGCGCGGGATTCAAGGATGACGAGGATGTCGCTCATGTTCGTGATTCCCGTATCAAAGGACCTTGGCTTCTTCGCGCAGCGCGCGCACCAGTTCGGGCACCGCGGCGGCACCTTCGCCGACGATACGGCCGGCTGGCCGCGGCGGCGGCATGGTCATGTTGTGGACTTCCACCAGGGCTGCCCCGGCTTCGGTGGGGCGCATTTCCAGGGTCTTCTTCTTCGCCGCCATGATGCCCTTCAAGCTGGCAAAACGTGGCTCGTTGAGGCCCTTCATGCAGGTCACCGCGCACGGCAGAGGCGCTTCGATGGTTTCCTGGGCGCCCTCGACCTCGCGCTGGCACACAACCTTGCCGTCGCCGAGTTCGAAGGTCACCGCTTCGGTGATGCACGGCATGCCGAGGTGGGTGGCCACCGCGGCACCAACGCCATGCTGGTCACGGTCGACCGCCTGTTTGCCGAAGAACACCAGGTCGGCGCCCTGATCGCGGATGGCATCGGCAAGGATCTGGGCGGTGGTCGCGCCGTCGGCGTGGGGGGCGGCGTCGTTCTGCAGCAGGAGGGCGTCGTCGGCACCCATCGCCAGTACGGTGCGCAACTCCTTTTTCGCGTCGCCGCTGCCGAAGCTGATCACGGTCACGGTGGATTCGGCCACCGCCTCCTTGACCTGGAGGGCCTGCTCGACCGCGTATTCGTCGTAGGGATTGAGGACGAATTCGACGCCAGAGGGATCGAGCTTGCCGTCGGCAACCACCACCCGGGTGGTGGTTGCCGGCACGCGTTTGACACATACGAAGATCTTCATTCGGGCTCCTGACAAGGGGAGGACCGGGAATTCTAAACCCTCGCGGGCGACCGGCCTAGCCCTTCGTTCAGGCCAGTTCGAAGCGGCTTCCTAGATAGATCCGGCGCACTTCCGGATCGGCAGCCAGTGCCTCGGCGCTGCCTTCGGCGAGAACCCTGCCGTCGGCCAGGATGTAGGTGCGGTCGGTGATCGACAGAGTCTCGCGCACGTTGTGATCGGTCAGCAGGATGGCGATGCCCTGCTCCTTCAGGCGGCCCAGGATCGACTGGATCTCCTCGACCGCCACCGGGTCGACCCCTGAAAAGGGCTCGTCGAGCAGGATCAGTTTGGGGTCGCTGGCGAGTGCACGGGCGATTTCCAGTCGGCGCCGCTCGCCCCCGGAGAGCAGCTCGCCGCGGCTCTGGCGTAGATGCCCCAGGCCGAACTCTTCCAGCAGGGTCTCGGCGCGCTCGGCGTGCACCGCCTTCGGCCGATTGCCGATCTCGAGCACCGCGAGCAGATTGTCCTCGACGGTCAGCTTGCGAAACACCGAAGCATCTTGTGGCAGATAACCGAGGCCGAGGCGCGCGCGGCGGTGGATCGGCAGGCGGGTGGCGTCTTGTCCGGCCAGGGTGATGCGTCCGGAGTCCGGGCGGATCATGCCCATGCAGATACGGAAGGTGGTGGTCTTGCCGGCGCCATTCGGGCCGAGCAGGCCGACGATCTCGCCGCGCTCGACATGCAGGCTGACCTCGTCGACCACGCGCCGGCCCTTGTAGGCCTTGCACAGCTTGTCGGTCTGCAGCAGCATCGGATTCAGTGCACCCAGCCGATGCGCCACACCGGGGCGAAGGGCGGAATCGGCAGGAACACCGCCAGCGCCTTGCCGAGGATGTACTCGCGCGGCACGAAGGGTTCGTTGTGATTGCGGTCGTGGGTGCCACGGTTGGCAATCACCGCACCCGGCAGCAGGTGCAGGTCCCCCCACTCATCGCGGAAGGTCATGACCGTGTTGCCGCGGGACCAGCGCGGATTGTCGAAGAAGGGATCCACTCCGCCGCGCAGATGGTCGCCGCGCAAAGAGGAAACGCCATCCACCGGTTCATCGAAATCGATCAGCCGCGCGGTCCAGTCGCGCGAATCGAGCGAGTTCTGGGTGTTATCACCCATCATGAAGTAGTGGCCTTCGGGAATCGTCCATAGGCCGGTGGCGGTGGCGTTGACTCCTTTCCAGTAATGGATGTCGCGGAAGATCTCGAAGGGCTGCACGCTCCAGCCGCGGTCGCAGCGCAGGGTGATGCCGTTGCGCGGCGCCGAGCGCGGTTCCAGATCGAAGTCGTCTTCATAGAGAAATGAGCCGAGCTTGAGCCGCACGCTGTGGTCCCAGAAGGCGAAATCGACTTCGAAGTCCTCGCCTGCGGTGGCGATGAAATCGAGTTCCTCGACGCGCTCGCCGGGCATTTCGAGCAGGCTGGTCTGGCCCGGGCGCAAGGTCAGGATGAAACGGAACGGACCGAATTCGCAGTCGATTTCGAGCGGCTCGGCCTGGGCTTCGGGCTGCACGCGGAAGACGAAGCGCAGGTCGGACACAAGGTCGTGGCGGCCGCTGGCCGAGGGCGGCTGCGGGATCAACGAGGCGATCTTGTCGGGATAACCGTCGCGGTATTCATCGGTGATGCCGCGCGTCTGCGCCGGATAGGCGAGTACCGCCCCATTGTCAAAGCTCAGCGCCTGGTTCTTGCCAACCTCGCCCATGTTGATCTTCTTCCAGCCGGTCCAACGCCCGGCCTCGACTTCGGGTCGGGGATAGACGCGCTTCCAAATGCTTTTTTGCACCTTCCACGGCTTGCGCTGGATGTCGAAATCGGCGTCGCCGCCGGCCGGATGCGCCCAGATGTCCCCTTCGCGAATCCACATTTCTTCGCCCGGCATACCGACCAGGCGCTTGACGTAGTTGTTGGTGGTCGCCAGCGGATAGCGAAAAACCACCACCTCCCAGCGCGCCGGGTCCCGGATCAGGTAGCAGATCTTGTCGACCAGGACACGGTCGTGCACGCTGCCTTCGGCGCTGTGCCCGGGGCCGCGCAACTCGGTGCCGAGCAGCGTCGGCTGCATCGACCCAGTGGGGATCTGATAGGCCTCAAGGGCGAACACCTTGAGGCCGAGCGACATCGCGATGGCGAAGATCACCACCTCGAGGTTGTCGCGGAAGGGGTGGGTGGACTTCTCCTTCTTCGGCTTGGCGGCCTTGGCCATGGGCGGGATTCTACCAGCCGAGAGCCGCTTCTCTGCGCCCCCAGGCGCCGCGTGCCAAACTTGTTGGATGCTGCTTTAATGGGAAGCCCGGCCGCCGCGGCGGCCTCCTCCCCTCGATTTCTTTGTCATGCTCACCGCCACCCTCTTTCTGACCCTGAGTTTCCTGCCCCAGAACGTGGAGCGGGTGACCATCGACCGCTTCGGCGGCGACCCGCTGCGCTACAGCCAGCGCTCGACGATGAGCGCCGACGGCAGATATGTCGCGTTCATATCCCAGTCCAAAGATTTCGTCGACAACGACACCAACAACGAACAGGACGTCTTTGTCCGCGACCTGTTCCTCGACAAGACCACCCGCGAGAGCGTGACTTCGGGCGGCGGCAATGCCAACGGCGGATCGGTGTTCATGGGCAGCATGTCGGCCGACGGGCGCTACCTGACCTTCTCCTGTTATGCGAGCAACTTGGTTGCCAAGGACAACAACGGCGAGATGGACGTGTTCCTGCGCGACCGGGTCAACAAGACCACCACCCTGGTGAGCCGCACTCCCGCGGGCGCCAGCGGCAACGAGGACAGCGACTTCTCCTTGCTGGTAACCGAGGAGAACCTGGTGGTGTTCGCCAGTTCGGCCTATGACCTCGGACCGGCCGACCCCAACACCTTCTGGTCCGACCTCTACGCCTACAACTACGTGACCGGCAGTATGCAGCTGATCGTCGCGGGCAGCAGCGGCAGCTATTACATGCGTCCGATCGACTACGCGCCCGGCAGCCGCGAACTGCTGTTCCATTCCGACCGGGCCTACGACGCCGCCGACAGCAACGGTGAGATCGATGCCTACGTGCTCGACATCGTTAGCGGGCAGATCGAACTGGCCAGCAGCGACGCCAACGGCGGCGGCGGCAATGCGCGCAGTGTTCCCGAGGCGATCACTTCGGACGGTCGCTTCGTCTACATGGTGTCCGACGCCAGCAACTTCGATCCCGCCGACAACAACGCCAGTGCCGACCTCTACGTCAAGGACCGATCCAGCGGTACGATCGAGCGGGTCCTGTACGGACATGATGGCTCGCTGCCCCAGGGCGAGGGCGTTTTTGGTTCGCGGGTGACCTTGAGCGATGACGACCGCATGATGGTATTCGGTTCGCAGGCGTCGAACCTGGTACCCGGTGACAGCAACGGCCAGCGCGACAGCTTCTTTCTCGACCGCCGCCTGGACCGGATCGGCCGCGTGGTTCCGACCTGGAATTCGCTGCAGGCCACGCGCCAGGTGCGCGAACCGATGATCTCGGCCAACGGTCGCTGGGTCATCTTCCATTCCGACGACCCGGCGCTGGTGCCGCGCGACCACAACGGCGTCACCGACATCTTCCGCAAGGCGATCAGTCCGCTGCACCTGATGGAGAACCCGGTTCTGCGCGTCGGTGAAACGCATCCGGTCCAAGTGTGGGGCGCCGAAGACGGCGAGGTGGTCCACTTCCTGTGGACTCCCAGCAACGCCGGCTACGGGCCGGCCTCGGCCACCATCGGCGGGCTGCACTTCGGGCTGAAGAGCCCGATCCGTACCTTCGACACCGTGGTCTCCAGCGGCGGCGAAGCCTTGAGCCTGCGCCGCATCGGCGACTTCGTGCTGCGCCGTCCGGTGTCCTTGCAAGCGGTGGTGATCCGCGGCGCCGGCGGCGTCCACACCATCTTTTCCAACGTGGTCCTCGACCAGGTCGAGTAATCGCACTCCTCATGCCGCTTCCTTCATGGCGCCTCCCTCAGGGCGCCTGGTGAGGAGCCAGGATCAGTCGTCGGTGGACAATACGGCGAGGAAGGCCTTTTGCGGCACTTCCACGTTGCCGATCGACTTCATGCGCTTCTTGCCCTCTTTCTGCTTTTCGAGCAGCTTGCGCTTGCGCGTGATGTCGCCGCCGTAGCACTTGGCGGTCACGTTCTTGGACAGCGCACGAATGTTCTCGCGCGCCAGGATCTTGCCGCCCACGGCGGCCTGCAGCGCCACCTGGAATTGATGGCGCGGGATCTCTTTCTGCAGCTTCTGCAGCACGCTGCGGCCGCGGCGCTGGGCGCTGTCGGCGTGACAGATGATCGACAAGGCGTCGGCATCGCGGGCGTTGACCATGATGCGCAGTTTGACCAGATTGCCACAGATGAAGCGTGGCTCCTCGAAGTTCATCGTGCCGTAGCCCTTGGTCCCGGACTTCAGCTTGTCGTAGAAATCGTAGATGATCTCTGACAGTGGCAGGTCCCAGGTCAGCATCACGCGCGCCGCCGACAGGTGTTCCTGGCGCAAGAAGATCCCGCGCCGCTCGGTGCACAGCTTCATGATCGGGCCGATCGATTCGGTCGGCACCAGAATATGGATGGTGACCACCGGTTCGCGCACTTCGCTGAACTGGGTTGGATCGGGAAGTTCACCTGGCGAGTGGATCACATTGGTGGAGCCGTCGTTCATCACCACCTCGTAGGGCACCGTCGGCGCGGTCTGCACGATGTCGAGCCCGCTCTCGCGCTCGAGCCGTTCCTGCACGATTTCCATGTGCAGCAGACCGAGGAAACCGCAGCGGAAGCCGAAGCCGAGCGCGTCGGAGGACTCGGGATCAAAAACGATCGCCGAGTCGTTGAGCTTGAGCGCCTTGAGCGCCGCGCGCAGGTTCTCGAAATCGCCCGAATTAGTCGGATAGATGCCGCACCAGACCATCGGCTGCGGTTCGCGGTATCCCTCGAGCGGTTGGGCGCGCTCGCCCTTCATCACCGTGACGGTGTCGCCCACACGCACGTCTTCCAGCCGTTTGATGTTGGAGATCAGATAGCCCGCTTCGCCCACCGAGAGTTCCGGATGGGGCACCGGCTTGGGCATGAACTTGCCGATCTCGATCGCCTCGTAGTCGGCCTCGGCACCGATCATGCGTACCCAGTCGCCGCGCTTCAGAGTGCCGTCGATCATGCGCAGGTAGACGATGATGCCGCGGTACTCGTCGTACTTGGCGTCGAAGATCAGTGCCCGCAGCGGGCCGTCGGGGTCACCCTCCGGCGGCGGAATGCGGTCGACCAGCGCCTGCA
This sequence comes from Planctomycetota bacterium, assembly GCA_021776925.1. Classification (GTDB taxonomy): domain Bacteria; phylum Planctomycetota; class UBA1135; order UBA1135; family UBA1135; genus JAJFFB01. The sequence continues at coordinate 32,836 of JAJFFB010000040.1, forward strand.
GGATGTCATCGATGCCGGCGCCGGTCTTGGCCGAGCACGACAACGCCGAATCGCGCTCCAGCAGCAGGGTGTTCTCGAGTTCGTCCTTGATCTCCTCGGGCCGTGCGTGCGGCAGGTCCATCTTGTTGAACACCGGGATCACCGCCATGTCCAGATTCATCGCCAGCATCGCGTTGGCGACCGTCTGCGCCTGGATGCCCTGCGCCGCGTCGATCAGCAGCAGCGCGCCCTCGCAGGCTTGCAGCGATTTCTCGACCTCGTAGGAGAAATCGACGTGGCCCGGCGTGTCGATCAGGTTAAGCAGGTACTCCTCGCCGCCGATGACGTGGGTCAGCGAGACCGCCGCGGCCTTGATGGTGATGCCGCGTTCGCGCTCGAGGTCCATCGAATCGAGCATCTGATCCTGGCGGTTTCGTCCGTCGACCGCGCCAGTGACTTCGAGGAAACGATCGGCCAGCGTCGACTTGCCGTGGTCGATGTGGGCGATGATCGAGAAGTTCCGGATTCGCTCGGGCGGGAAGCGGCGGCTCATGCGGGCGCGGCAGGAAGAACGGTGGCGAGGACGGTGCGCAGGCGCGCCACCGCTTGTCCACGGTGGCTGACGGCGGCCTTTTCACCGGCGTCGAGTTCGGCGAAGGTGCGCCCGCTGGGCGGATGTAGGAATAGTGGGTCGTAACCGAATCCGCAGTCACCGCGCGGTCGATCGAGGATGGTGCCGCGGGCGCTGCCCTCGACCGCGAACAACAGTTCGGCAGAATTGGCCACCGCGATCACGCACCAGAAGGCGGCGCCGCGCTGTTCCGCGGGCATTCCCTCGAGGCGCTGCAGCAGCAAGTGATTGTTGGCCTGGTCGCGCTGCGGCCCTTTTTCGCCGGCGAAGCGCGCCGAGTGCACCCCAGGCGCGCCGTCGAGCGCGTCGACACACAGACCGGAGTCATCGGCCAGCGCCCACACCGAGTCGCCGAGGGCGGCAGCCGCGATGGCAAAGGCGCGCGCCTTTTTCTCGGCGTTGTCGAGGAAGTTGTTGCCGTCCTCGATCACCTCAGGCAGGCCGTCGGGCAGATCGGTGGGGCTGAAGATTTCCACCGGCAGGTCCGCGCACAAGCGCGTCAGCTCGGCGAGCTTGACCGCGTTGCCGGAGGCCACCAGGATGCGCTGCCGTTGCATTCTCAGGCCGGTTGCTGCTCGGCAACCGCCTCCTGTTGCAGCAGGGTCAGTTGTTGCGCACCGGCGAGGCCGAGGTCGATCAGACGGTCGAGCGCGGCGCGTTCAAAGGGAGCGCCTTCGGCGGTGCCCTGCACCTCGACCACCTTGCCGCTGGCGGTGGCGACCACGTTCATGTCGACCTCGGCTTCGAAATCTTCGCCGTAGTCCAGATCGAGCAATTCCTCGCTGCCGACCAGTCCGACCGAGACCGCAGCCACCCATTCCCGCAGCGGCCAGTGGTTGAGCTGGTCGCGCGACGCCAGCGTTTTCAACGCGTCGTGCAAGGCCACCATCGCGCCGCTGATCGAGGCGCAGCGGGTGCCGCCGTCGGCCTGCAGCACGTCGCAATCGACGCTCAGGGTGACGTCAGGAAAGCCGGTGAGGTCGACCACCGAACGCAGCGCGCGTCCGATCAGGCGCTGGATCTCGACGCTACGGCCGTCACGTTTGCCGATCTCGCGCCGCTTGCGCCCCTCGACCGAGCCGGGAAGCATGGAGTATTCGGCGGTCAGCCAGCCTTCGCCGCTGCCGCGCTTCCATGCCGGCACCCCGGTGGTCGCCGAGACGGTGCACAACACGCGGGTGCGCCCGGCCTCGACCAGCACCGCGCCCTCGGCGGTGTCGATGAAGCCGCGGTGGAAACGGGTAGGACGCAGGGCGTCGTGGGAACGGCCGTCGAAGCGCGCCATGGCTCAGGGTGCGGGTGTGGGAAGAGGCTGCAGGCTGTCAATCCAGCCCAGCGGGCGGGTCACCGTGCGGTTCTCTTTGCCCCAGGTCAACCCCTCAAGAACCGAGAATTCTAGCAGAGGTCCGGCCACGCCGGTACGGCATTCCATGATCCCGGCGGGGGCCCAGCGCCGCAACAGGGCGAGGAAATCCTGTTCCAGGCGAGCCGCGCCGCAGCGCTGGTGCTGACACAGCCGCCGGTCCAAGGCCCACAGCAGACGCGCCAGCAGGGCGCTGCGGTCGACCGTTGCGCCGCGCACGCTGCCAGTGTCGGAATCCATTACTCCACTGCGGGCGATGCAGGTGGTGGCGTAGGGCGCCACTTCTGCCGGCGGGGCGGCGTTGACGTTGAGGCCGATGCCAAGCACGGCGAAGCCCTCGGGGGCCGCGGCCGGACGCTCGACCAGGATGCCGCCGGCCTTGGCGCCGTCGAGGAGCAGATCATTGGGCCACTTCAATGCCGCGCGCCGGCCGTCGCCGAGCAAGGGCAGCAGCGCATCGGCCCACGCGCAGGCGGCGTGCAGCCCGAGGCATTCGGCCGGCTGCGGGGCCCGTTCGACGCCGATGCTGAAGCTCAGATTGGCTCCCGCGGGGCCGCTCCACCAGTCGCGCTGGCGGCGTCCGCGCCCGGCACTCTGCTGCTCGGCCACCACCAGCAGGCCGGCGGCCGCGTCGTCGCCCTGTTGCAGGCGTTGTTTCAGCCAGTCGTTGGTGCTCGAGGTGTGTTCCAGCACGCGCACGCCACGCACCAGGCGCGACCCCGCCGGCAGCATTCGGCGCAGGCGCTGGGCCTCCATGCGCGGATCACACCTCGAAGTTGTCGGCAGAGTCTTTCAAGCGCTCTTTGAGCCGCCGGATGACGTTGCCGTGAATCTGGCACACGCGCGACTCGGTCAGCGACAGGCGCTCACCGATCTCGCGCAGGTTGAGACCGTCGAGGTAGTACATATGCAGGATCGAGCGTTCCTTCTCGCTCAGCGGGCGGGTGAGGACGGCGATCAGGTCGGCGCGGTTGGCGGCGTCGAAGGGATTGATCTCGCCGGACTCGCCTAGGGTGTCGATCGATGCGCGCTGTTCGGAGGAGTCGGGGCGCCGGTCGCTGAGGTTGAGCATCGAGCGCGGCTGCGCTTTGCCCAGCGCCTGGACGTCGAGTTCGAGTCCCTCGGCGAGTTCGGCGTCGGTCGGCTCGCGACCGAATTCGGACCGGAACTGCTGGCGGATGCGATCGGCCTTGCCGGCCCGCGAACGCGTCAGGCGCGGCACCCAGTCGAGGTTGCGCAGCGCGTCGATGATCGAGCCGCGGATGCGCCGGCTGCAATAGGTCTTGAACTTGTTGCCCCGCTCGGGGTCGAATTTTTTGATCGCGTCCATCAAGCCGAAGTTGCCTTCCTGGGCCAGGTCTTCGACGTCGACCGAGCGCGGCAGCGTGGCGGCCAGGCGCTCGGCCTGGTAACGCACCAGCGGCAGATAACGCCGCATCAGCTCGTTTTTCACGTCCTCGTCGCCGGATTTCTTGAACTCTTTCCAGAGCTCATCGGTCGGGACCTCGTCCTCCAGCTGCTCGGAGGGATTGCCGGCTTCATTCATGGCTGGATTCTAGCCCCGGGGCAGGGTCAATCGGAAACGCGGACCAGGCTGTGGATCTCGAAGCCGTGCAGTTTGCTGCGGCCGTCGAGGAAGTCCAGTTCGACGACGAAGGCCGCGGCCACCACCTCGGCGCCGGTGCGGCGCACCAGATTGACCGCCGCCGCGGCGGTGCCGCCGGTGGCGAGCAGGTCGTCGATGATGACCACGCGGTCGCCCGGAGCGGCGGCGTCGACATGAATCTCGAGGCTGTCCTGCCCGTATTCGAGCTGATAGGACTCGGAGTAGGTCTTCCACGGCAGCTTGCCCGGCTTGCGCAGCGGCACGAAACCGGCCCCGAGGCGTTCGCACAGGCCGCCGCCGAAGAGGAAGCCGCGCGACTCGATCGCGGCGAAATGGGTCGGCCGCAGATGGCGCACCTGCTCGGCGATCTGATCGATCGCCGCGGTGAAGACCTCGGCCTGATTCAGCAGCGGGGTGATGTCCTTGAAGGTGATGCCGGGCTTGGGGAAGTCCGGCACGTCGCGCAGGTAGGAGGAAAAATCGGTGATCGGGGCCGACATCGCGGGCAGCTTACATTTCTTCGGGGGTGGGCACGCCGAGCAGGCCGAGTCCGCTGGCGAGGGTGCGCCGCACCGCGTCGATGGCGGCCAGGCGGGCGTTTTCCAGCGCCGGGTCGTCGCCGCCGAGCACGCGGCGTTCGCGGTAGAAGGCGTTGGCGCTGGCGCCGAGGCGCAGCAGGGCCTGCGCCACCAGCATCGGTTCGCGTTTGTCGCCGGCCTCCCGGACCGCGGCGGGGAAGCGCCCCAGGGCAACCAACAGCTCGCGCGAGTCCTGCAACAGCGCGCTGTCGACCTCGTCGAAGGACGGCGCCGGCCGCCCCGACTTGCGCAGGATCGAGCAGCAGCGCGCGTGCGTGTACTGCAGATAGGGACCGGTGTCGCCCTCGAAGGAAAGCACTTCCTTCCAGTCGAACAACACGTCCTTCTGGCGCTGGTGCTTGAGGTCGTGAAAAACCACCGCGCCGATGCCGACCTGTTCGGCCACGCGCTGCTTGTCGGCGTGCTCCGGGTTCTTTTCCTCGACGATCTCGCGCGCCAGTTCGACCGCGCGATCGAGCACTTCCTGCAGGCGCAGCACGCGTCCGGCGCGTGTCGACAGCTTGCCCTCGGCAAAGCGCACCAAGCCAAAGGGGATGTGCTCGATGCGGTCCCACCAGTCGCTGCCGCAGCGTTTCAGCACCATGCGGAACTGCTGAAAATGCAGAGTCTGTTCGGCGCCCACCACATAGAGGCAGTGGTCGAAGGCGAACTCCTGCCAGCGCGAACGCGCCGCGGCGAGGTCGCGGGTGGCGTAGAGCGTGGTGCCGTGGCCGGTGCGCACCAGACACGGCGTCTTGATGCCTTCGCTGCTCAGGTCGACCACCTGCGCGCCGTCGCTCTCTTCCAGCACTCCGCACTCGTCCAGCCACTGCACCAGACCCTCGAGCTGGTCCTCGTACCACGACTCGCCGCGCACCAGGTCAAAGTGCGCGCCGAGGCGCTGGTAGATGGTTTCAAAGTCGCCCAGCGAGAGTTCGGTGAAGCGCCGCCACAGCGCGCGTTCGGGACACTCCTGCCCGCTTTCCAGCGCGCGGAAGGCGGCCTTGGCCTCGTCCTTCAGGCCGGTGTCCTGCTCTTCCTCGGCGTGGAATTGCACGTAGAGTTTGAGCAGGTGGCCGATCGGATCGGCCTTGAGGGCGTCGTCGTCGCCCCAGCGCGCCCACGCCGCGAGCAGCTTGCCAAACTGCGAGCCCCAGTCGCCGATGTGGTTGATGCGCACCACGCGGTGGCCAAGGAAGTCGTACATGCGCGCCAGCGCCGCGCCGATCACGGTGGTGCGCAGATGGCCGATGTGCATCGGCTTGGCGATGTTGGGCGACGAGTACTCGACCAGGGTGGTGCGGCCGTCGCTGCCGCGGCCGAAGGAATCGCTCAGGCTGGCGGCGAGCACCGCGGCGGCCAGGTCGGTGCCAGCGATGGTGAAATTGAGGAAGGGGCCGACCGCGGCGGCGCCCACTCCGTCGATGTCCAGCCCGGCGGCGAGGTCCTGCGCCATCTGCGCCGGGTTGACGCCGCGCTCCTTGGCGATCCTGAAACAGGGGTAAGCGAACTCGCCGTGCTCGTCATGGCGCGGACGCTCCAGCCGCACCACGTCGGCGGGCAGGTCGAGGGCAGCGGCGAGGGCCGCGGCGATGCGTTCGGCGAAGGCGTCGAGTCCGTGCAACATGGAATCAGGCAGTGCGGCCGTAGAAGGGTACGAGCAGGCGGCTGACCGGCTCGCCGAGCGCGGCGCTGAGGTCGGCGGCGTGCTGCGCGCTGAGTTCGGCGTGGCGGTCGAGCCAGGAGGAGGGACCATAGCGCCGCCGCAGATCGGCGTGGCGCTGTTGCAGCGTGACGATGGTCGAACCCGCAACGCTGGCGTCGGCGAAGGACATCAGGCTGTCGGCGAGACCCCAGGGCTGCCCGCCGAGGCCGGCATACACGCGGTCGGCGAAGGCGGGAGACACCCCAAGCCCGTCGATGATCTCGGCCGGCGCACGATTCTTGAGCCAGTGGGTCAGACAGCCGCGCCCGCTGTCGGCCTCGCCGCGCGCGCGCAGGATGCAGAAGCCGGTCCAGCCGTGGAAGGGCCCGTGGCTGCGGCAGCGGCCGAGGTCGTGCAGCAGCGCGATGCTCTCGGCGGCGTCGGCATCGACCAGGGTGCCGCGCGCGCTGAGGGTTTCGGCCAGCATCCGCGCGACCCACGCCACCTGGTCGCAGTGGGACACCCAGCGAGCGCCGGCGGGGGCGAGTTGATGCAGTAGGCTGCGGGCGGCGGCCGGGGTCAGCACGGGCTGTCGACCACCAGGCTGGCGAGGCGCACGGCGGCACGGCGCAGGGTGCGCCGCGTCTGCACGTGTTCCAGCCGCGCGATGGCCTCGTCGGGGGGCAGCCATAGGTGCTGGTCGTGTTCGGCACTGCGCTGCAGTCCGTCCGCGTCGACCGCGGCCCGGGCGAGGAAATAGGTCACCCGCTTCCACAGGTCCGGCCGGGGCTGATAGACCGAACAATCGGCAAAATCAGGCAGCAGATCGTGTTCTTCAAGGAGAAAGCCGCACTCCTCGTGCACCTCCCGCAGCGCCGCAGCGAACAGGTTTTCTCCTGCGTCGAGGTGGCCCTTGGCCAGCCCCCAGCTACGGTGCAGGCTGTTCCTGAGCAGCAGGAAGCGCGGTTCCTTTGCCGTCCCACTCCATATCACCACCCCCGCGCCCTGGATTGGCCGATCGGGTGCGCCGTCTTGCATGGCCGAATTCTAGCCGCCCGCCGTTAGAATCCTGCCGCCATGCCTGCCGCCGTCGCCTCCGCACGCAGCCAGCTCGCGCGCCTTGACGCGCTCACCGCGTGCGGTCCCGACGCCTTCCTGCTCGATCTGGAGCTGGAGCAGGCGCCGCCTGATTTCGCCCCGGGTGCCTTCGCCATGCTTTCTCCCGGCCATGGCGGCGGTCCGGTCATCGCGCGGCCCTTCAGCGTCTACGACCGCCTCGACGAGCGGCGTCTGCGCTTCCTGATCCAGGTGCTCGGGCGCGGCACCCGGCATCTGTGCGCGCTGGTTCCCGGCGATGCGGTGCAGATCACCGTGCCGCTCGGCAACGGCTTCGAGGTCGCGCCGGCGGGCGAGCCGGTGGTCATGGTCGCCGGCGGCGTCGGCAGCGCCCCCTTCCTGATGTATGCCCAGCGGCGCATCGCCGCCGGCGCCGCCGCCGACACCCATTTCCTCTTTGGAGCGCGCAGCGCCGACCGCCTGTATGACCAGGATGCCTTCGCTGCCCTGGACATGCCGATGCACACCGCCACCGATGACGGCAGCAGCGGTTACCACGGCAATCTGGTGCAGCTGCTCACCGATCTTCTTGAGCGCGCGCAGCTGCCGGCCGAGGCGCGCTTCTGCGCCTGCGGCCCGGAGGGCTTGTTGCACGCTTTCGCCACCTTCGCGCGGGCCCGCGGATTGCGCGCCGAATTGTCCCTCGAGACCTACATGGGCTGCGGCTTCGGCGTGTGCAACGCCTGCCCGATCCCGACCGAACCCAGCGGCCCGCTCGGCCACTGGCCGTGGGCGCGCACCTGCGTCGACGGGCCGGTCTTCGCCCTGTCCTCGATCCGTTTCTGAAGCTCATGGAACGCTGGTCCATCTCGGTCGACAAGGAGTACCTGAAGTTCTCCTGCGCCCACTTTCTGATCTTCCCCGACGGCAGCCAGGAACGCCTGCACGGACACAACTACCGCGTCTACCTGGAGCTCGGCGGCATCCTTGACCCTCACGGCCTGGTGCTCGATTTCCTCCAGGTCAAACCGATCCTGAAGTCGATCTGCGACGAGCTGGACGAACACTGGCTGATCCCAGGACAGCATCCGGAACTGCACTGGAACGAACTCGACAACGGCACCCTCGAAGTCCGCTACCGGGACAGCTATTACGCCGCGCCGGCCGGCGACTGCATCGTGCTGCCGCTGAACAACACCTCGGCCGAAAACCTCAGCGCCTGGATCGGCCGCCGCCTGCTCGAGCAGCTGCGCTCGGCCTTCCCCGAACTGGTGGTCGATTCGATGTGCCTGGCCGTCGAGGAGACCCCCGGCCAGCGCGGCAGCTGGCACCACTGCGACGCGCCCGGCAAGAATCCGGCCTAGGCGCTGGCGGGCTCCCAGGCCACTGCTAAACTACCCGGCCATTTCCGGCCTGCAGCCTTCGGGCGCGCCGGAAATCCAGGTCGGGGCGTGGCGCAGTCTGGCTAGCGCGCTGCAATGGGGTTGCAGAGGTCGGAAGTTCGAATCTTCTCGCCCCGACCATTTATACGGTGTCGCACACCACCCGGCGGACCACCGTCGAGAAGTACCGCAGGAAACGTAACCCCACTGGGTTTCCTTCGTCGTCGGGGTGTCATGGCACGACGACCTCGAGCAGATTCTCCCGGGAGCTGGCATCACGTCATTAACCGCGCGATTGCCAAGCGGCCCTACTTCGAGGCTCGGGCGGACAAGCGCTATTTTTTGGCCCGGCTGGCGTCCGAAGTGCGCAAAGGCCGTTTGGAGGTGCACGCATTCTGCTTGATGACGACGCACTTCCACCTGCTCGTCCGCAGCCCGACTGGCGAGCTGTCGGAGGCGATGCGACTCGCGCAGTGCGCCTACTCGCGCTACTTCAATCGTCGCCGCCGCCGCGACGGACCCCTCATCCGCGCGCGCTTCTTCTCCAAACGCGTCGACACTGAATCCTATCGGAGGGCGGTCGTACGCTACATCGACTCCAATGCCGTTCGGGCGGGCCTTGTCGAGAACGCTGTGGACCACGAATTCGGAAGTGCGCGATCGTACCTCCTAGGACCTCGCCCTCGTTGGCTGGCGTCGGACTGGGTCGAATCACGCGCTCTGGAGCTGTCGGGGTCTGCAGAGTTCACCGCTTCGTCCTACCTGACCGCCTTCGGGCCGCACCATGGCGAAGACCTGGAGTCCCTGTGCAAGCTGGTCGAATTGCGGATGAAGTCGACCTGCGAGTTCGATCCCCTCGAAGACCTCGTGGGTGCAACACCACGCCAGATTCGCCAATGGATGATCCGCAAAGCACGCCTTGCCGACGGGATGGAAATCGGACTCCCCGTGAGCGGACCGCCGGCCGTGCATCGAGCCCTTGAGCGATACATGGATGTGCATGGCGAGTGGTTCGTCGATAGCGATTCTCGTACTTGGAGGGGCTCACACCTAGCCCGACCCGGTCTCCTAAGAGACCTCTGTTGTCTGCCGTTAGCGCAGATCGCGCGCATCTGTGGTCTTAGCGTTTGGACTGCGACCACGCGAATCAAACTGCATCATGTCTCGATCGCTGATAATGACGGAGAATACGCTGCAACCGTTTTCGGAATCGCTCGCGAGGCCCTTGCGGCGACGATTCCTGGTTGACCGTCAGGGAGTCGCGATGAGGGTAGTGCGGCACTGTTTGAAGGGAGAGTTCCGGGTGGTGTGCGACACCTATTTCTTCGGATAGGTATCTTCAACCCACTCGACCCAGCGGGCGTCGAGCTCCTCGATGGTGAAGCTCCAGATCTCGCTGAAGACCTCGTCCTGGCGTTGCATGATCTGGTCGGTGGTGACCTGCAGGCCGGGGCGGACCTGATAGAGATCGCTCATGCGGTCGATGAAGCGGGCCATGCCGTCTCCTTCGAGCTGCGACAGGTAGTCGACCCGCGACCACAGATTCATGTGGTGGCCGATGCGCCAGTCGTCGACGGTGGTCCAGCGCGCGATCTCGGTGAAGGGCAGAAATGCCTCGTGGCGCACCAGGTTGCGCACGCGTGGTTGCCACTGCCACAGCTTGCGTTCGTTGGGATAGGCGTCTTTGATGCGCGAGAAGTTGTGATAGCGCTCGTCGACGGTGTTGACGTAACAGTGGGCCACGCCTTCGATCAGCCACACCGGTAGCTCGTGCCGATAGCCGCGGTAGGCGCGCAGCATGTTGTGGGCGAGGCCGAAGGCAACGTTGCAGTGGAGCCGCGAATCGTCATAGAAATAGCCATCAGCGAGCTCGTTGCAGGTGCCGTAGAGCATGCAGCTCGCGCGCGGAAAATTGTGCGTGATCGGGCTGTCCTGCTGAAATTGTCCGCCGCAATAGGTCGAGGCGAAGCGGTGGATGGTGCTCTTCTTCTCGCACAGCAAGACGATGAACTTGCGCTTCTGGCCAAAATAGGGTCCATCACCCATGACCTTGCCGTTGACGCGCTGTCCGCCGCTGTCGGGGAAGTCGTCCGCGGTCACGTGCATCATGTCGAGGAAGTCCTGATACTGGTCTTCGAGGCGCTGGGCAAAAAGATGAACGCGCAGCCAGCGGTCGAGGATCTTGACCTTTTTTGGGATCTCGGGGAGCTTCTCACGCAGGCGGTCAAGCTCTACGGCGAGCTTTTCCTTTTGGATCTTGTCGGTGGGGATCTTGTAGGCCGGCAAAGAGCAGCCGATCTTGAAATGCGCCGACTCCACCCAGATCATTTCCACCTCGCCCAAGGTCGCCATGATCGCGCTGGTGCCGAGCGAGTCGGTCACCAGAAAACGGTGATACTCCGCATAGCCGGCCGCCTCGAAACGCTCGCGCTGGTTCTCGGTATACGGATCGATCTTCCACTCCGGCAAATCCTCCTGCCCCTGGGCAGGAGCAGGAGGATTGAGCAGGAGCGAAAGACCCAGGATCAGAAGGCCCACACGCACTCAGCGCCGGGTCAGTCCTTGCCCGCGAGGTTGGTCAGAACGATGTCCTTTTCGACCTTTTCGCGCTTGAGCCCGAGATCCATCAGCTTGGCTTCCCGCAGCTTGAGCTTCTTGCGCTCTTTTTCGACGCGCAGCAGTTCCAGCTGGAGTTTCTTCAGCTTCTTGGACTTGGGGCCATTGGCTTCGAGTTCGAGCTGCATCCTTTCTTCCTTCAGGGCCTCTTCGGCATCCAGGGTGTCGTAGCGCACCAGGATCTTCTTGACCTCTTTCAGGGAGGGCTCGTACTTCTTCTTGTAGTCGACCGCGATGACGCTCTCCATGGCCTTCCACAGTTCGGTCTGCGACTGATCGCCCTTGAGAGGAATCGCCTTGGATCCGTCACGGCTGACCAGGAACAAGTGCGGCATGCTCTTGGCCGGGTACTCGGAGAACAGACGCGTGAAGGGATGGTTTTCCTTCAGCACGTGGGTCGGCAGCTTGACGCAATGGAACCAGCGCGCCATCAGCAGCGTGTTCTCGTTGCCTTCGGTCTTCGACAACAGTGCGTCGTCGGTGCCGTTGCAGAACTCGCACTCGCGCAGGATCAGCAGCGGACGCGGATCTTCGCCGGCGATGTAAAGGAAGGCCTGCTCGCGCGGCAAGGCGTCCAGCACCGCAGAGGCGCCGGTGGCGTTGTCGCTGACTTTCCCGGGACGGGAGGTCTTCTTCTGGAAGACTGGATAGTCCCACTGCATCTGCAGGGCCTTGCGAGTGGTTTTGCCGTGATGCACCACGAGGGCAGCGCCTCCGCCGCCCGCGTCACCCGGGGTGAAGCCGGGGTTGGCCACTCCCGGAGCCGCAGGGACGCCTGGAGTTGCTGGGGTGACCGGAGTGGCGGGTGCTCCGCCAGTGGTGTCACCAGGACCTGAGTAGGGGCCGCGACCGCCGCCCGAACCGGCTGGGCCGGAAGGACATCATTGTGGCGTGGCGCCTGCGGGCGCTCCCATCACCATGACGGCGACGGAAATGAAGATGAAGTGGGCGAGAGAGTTCCTCATGAGAATCGTGTGGGGGGGTAGTGGTCTGCACCAAAGCTAGCACGGAACAGGCGATCGGTTGATTCCAAAATTCAAACATCCAAGGTTTTGGCCACAGCACGGTGCCATCGCTTAAGCCTGGCCTGGCGCTCCTGAGGCTGCATTTCAGCTGTGAACTCCCGTTCCAGGCTCAAATGAACGGCTAAATCCTCGATCGAGGCCACCGTTCCGGCACCCAGGCCGGCCAGGAAAGCAGCTCCCAGAGCGGTGCTTTCGGTGAATTCTGGCCGTTCGACCCTCAGGTCGAGGATGTTTGCGACCTCCTGCATTAACCAGTCGTTCTGGGCCATTCCTCCGTCGACCCGGAGGGAATCCGGTGCCTGCCCAAGGTCTGATGCAGCGGCCTGCACCAGATCGGCGGTCTGCAGAGCGACCGCTTCCAGCCCGGCGCGCACGAGTTCGGCGCGGCCGCAGTCGCGGGTCAGGCCAAAAAGTGCCCCGCGCGCGTGCGGCGACCACCAGGGGGCGCCGAGGCCGGTAAAGGCGGGGACCAGGTCCACCTCGGCGTCGGTCCTGGCCGCCGCGGCGAGTTCGGCCGATTCTTCAGCCGTGGTGAGGATGCCGAGGGCGTCCCGCAACCACTGGATGATGCTTCCGGCGTGGAAGATGCTGCCCTCGAGGGCAAAACGCGGGTGACCCCCGAGGCGCGTGGCCACGGTGCCGAGCAGGCGTTGCTGCGAATGCACCGGCGCGTCGCCGGTGGGGCAGAGCAGGAAGCCACCGGTGCCGTAGGTGCACTTCCAGACTCCGGGTTCCCAGCAGCCCTGGCCGAAAGCGGCGGCCTGCTGGTCGCCGACCATGGCGTGGATCGGCAGCGAGCGGTCGAGCAGACCTGCCGCGGTGGCGCCGAAATCAGCGGCGGTGTCGCGCACTTCGGGCAGCACCTCGACCGGAACGTCGAACCAGTGCAGCAGATCCTCGTCCCAACGCTGTTCTGCCAGATGAAACAGCTGCGTGCGGCTGGCGTTGGTGGCGTCGGTGGCGTGCACGCGGCCACTGGTCAGATGCCACAACAGAAAGGAATCGATCGTGCCGGCGGCGAGTTCGCCGCGCGCCGCGCGCTGGCGGGCGCCCGGGATCTGATCCAGCAGCCAGGCCAGCTTGGTGGCCGAGAAATAAGGGTCGAGAACCAGTCCGGTGCGCGTGCGGATCTCTTCCTCCAGCCCCTCTTCGCGCAACTGCCGGCAGCGTTCGGCGGTGCGCCGGTCCTGCCACACCAGGGCCGGATGCAGCGGCTCGCCGCTGGCGCGCTCCCACAGGACCACGGTTTCCCTTTGATTGGTGATGCCGACCGCGGAGATCTGGTCGGCCTCGCCGGCGGATACCCTGCGCAGCGCTTCGAGACTGTGCTGCCAGATCAAGCGCGCGTCGTGCTCGACCCAGCCGGGCTGCGGAAAGGACTGCGGCAGCTCCAGCTGATGCACCGCGCCGGGTCGGAAGGCCGCGTCGAAACGGATGGCCCGGGTGCTGGTTGTGCCCTGGTCCAGGACCAGGAGATCCGTTGGGTTGGTCATCGCAGTGTCCTGGCTGACAAAAAACGAACAGCCGGTCCCGCGACAGGACCGGCTGCTGGAGAGGGGGCGGAGGGCCTAGCGGAACAGGCTGTAACCGACCTCGAAGCCGACACCCGTGGTGTCGTCGTCTTCGGACAGGGCCTCGGAGAAGAGGCGGGCTTCAATCGCGCTGTTGTCGCCGATGAAGAAGCTGCCACCCACGGAGCCACCGAGGTAGGAGCCGCTGAGGTCGCCGGTGTAGAAGCCGAAATCGACCTGCACCCAAGGAGCGAAAGCGTTCCAGACCCACGGGTAGAAGCGGGTGTAGCCGCCGATGGTGAAGAAGCCGAGGTCATCGGTTCCCTTGGCCGCGGCGAGGCTGCGGTCGCTGAATCCGTCGCCGTCGAAGTCGGTCGTGGTTTCGGTAAACAGGTCGGCCGAAGCGGTGCCGAGACTGATGCGGGTGCCGAGTTCGATCGAATCGCTCACGAACAGGCCATAGCTGCCGGAAACGAAGACGGAATCCCATTCTTCGGTAACGACACCGGTAGAAAGGACGTTGTCGAGGACGGTCGGGACGCCGCCGGCTGCGCTGGTATAGGCGGAGCCATCGGCTTCAGCGGCTTGGAAGCCGATGCCCAGATTCATGCGCGACATGCCCTCACTGAATTCTCGTGAGGAGCCCTCAGTGGTCTGGCAGCCACCCGCCACGAGGGCGGCCAGGGCAAGAAGGGAAAGGGGGTTCTTCATTGCAGGGGGGTCGGTCAGGGTCGTGCCGCCTTGGCTGGCAGCCGGTGAGGGGGGACTATAGCGGCGCGCCGGACAGGAGGAAAGCCGTCAGGCGGCCGCCGCGGGCCAGTGGGTGTGGGCCAGGAATCCCGGCGCAGTTGTGCGAATGAGGGATGCTCTGGCTCATTCTGGTGAGCATCCCTAGCCCTAGAAAAACAGGGAGTAACCGATCAAGATACGGAAGCCGGAAGTGTCGACGTCGCCGCCCACGCTCTCGTATTCCAAGGCCGCTTCGACCGCTCCGCCCTGGGTCATGAACTGGCTGATGCCGGCCCCTGCAGCCCACAAGAAGGCCGAATCGACGTCGTTGTCGGCCCAGCCGAGATCCAGTTCGAACCAGGGCAGCAGGGCGGCACTGGTTTCCAGGTAGTAGCGGCCGTAGAGCGCCAGATCCCAGGTCGAAAAGGAGGTCGCCCCCGCGTCGAGGTCGTGGTAGCCGAGGTTGACACCGAGTTCCTGGTTGGCCTCGAAGAAGGTGCCGGTCGAGACCTGCAGATCGAGCGCGGTGACGTCCGTGCCGGCCACGTCGAGGTCGGAATAGGAGAAGGCGGCACCGGAGCGCACCATTCCTGGACGCAGCGTCTGCTGGGTGGTCTGGCAGGACGCCAGAGCGAGAAGGGCCAAAGCGGGCAGGAGGGCGCTTGCTTTCATGCCGCCCAGGCTAGCGTCGGCCTCAGTCTCAACAAAAGCGCCTTGTTCGTAGGGTGGCACGGGTTATGGATTCTGGAACCATTTGCTGGCTCAATGGACGCTCGACTCCTCGGCATTCACGCACGGACTGAAGACTTCCGCCGTCAGGCAGCATTCTGCAAGACCATGGGGCACCCGGTGCGCCTTCTGGTCCTCCAGGCCCTGCACCGGGTCGGGGGCGAGGTGTCCTGCTCCGATCTATTGCAGCTCACTGGGGTTGCCAAGCCAAGCCTGTCGCAGCATCTGGCGCGGCTACAGTCGGTGGGGCTTGTGCACCTGATTCGCCGCGGGCGCTTTCTATTTGTCGACCTGGCCTGCCCCGAGGTCGGCGAGGCCTGCGACAAGGTCAAGAACGCGCTCGACCGCAGCCGCCATGTCGATGTGCGGCACAACGATATCCAAGAAGCCCAGGCCAACTGACCCGGGCCGATCGAAGCAAGAAGCCCAGGCCACCTGACCCGGGCTCCCTGATTCGGTCGCGGCTTATTGAACGTTGACGGTGAGCACGTTCGAGGTGCGCCCGCTCTGGCACGACTGCATATAGACAGTCAGTCCTGAAGCCTGCGGCGGCACCGGCAGGGTCCAGGAAGCCTGTCCCAATCCGTCGGCGATCACCATGCCGCCAGCCTGCGTGGCTGCGGCGATGTCGAGGGTGACGCCGAGCGGCGGCACCGGAGTGCTGCCCAGGCTCAGGCCGTAAGCGAGGAAGGTCGGACCACCCGGGGTCGCATTGGCGGTATCGAAGGTCGCCGTGGCGCCGCCGAACACACTGCCGGGAGTGGACAGGGTCATGTCGCCGTTCTGCAGCGGCGCCGAACCGAATAGATCGCCCCACACGCGCAGGTCGACCCAGTTGCCCATACCGTCGTCGTCGGCGAAGTGCAGATCGAGTCCGGGCATCGCCAGGATGACGTTGCCGGCGCTGCTGCTGACGCTGCCACTCATGGTGGTGGGATCGGTCGGACCGAAGTCGGCCAGCGGAGTGACCTCGGTGGACCCGATCAACGGAATCACGGTGACGGTTCCGCCCACCGGTGTGAAGATGATGTCGGTGGTGAAGTTGCCGGCGGCGTTGATGGCAAAACCGGCACTGCTGGGCACGAACTCGGCGTCATCGATGTAGATGGTCGCGAGCGGTGGCAGCCACGAGAAGATGTTCGGGATCTCGGCCTTGAGGCGCGCCGGGATGGTGGTCAAAATGCCGCCGTTGAAAATGCCCTGGGCGAAGGGACCACCGGTAGGGGTCAGTTCGAGGCCGGCGGTGCCGTCCATGTCGAAGCGCGGTGGACGCCCCTTGATATTGCCCTCGCTGGAGGTGCCACTGAACTCAAAATGCGAGACCGAGGAATCGATGTCGAAGGTGTACTGGCCCTGAGCATGGACCGGGACCGCCAGCAGGCTGGCACAAGCGAGGAGCGAAAGCAGGATTCTGCCGTATTTCATGGGAGGGATGGACGGAGGGGAGTGATGTGGGAACAGGGGGATCCCCACCCTACTGCACAGGCGGATCAGAGGGAATAGTCGTAATCCACCGTCAACGGGGCGTGATCAGAGAAACGCTGCTCTTTGTAGACCGAGCCCTGCTGCGCCAATGCGGCGAATTCGGCGTCGGCTACCTGGTAGTCGATGCGCCAGCCGGTGTTGTTGTCCCAGGCGCGTCCACGGTTCGACCACCAGGTGTAGGCTTCGCCCTCGGCCTGCGGGTAAAGCCGGCGATAAACATCGTGCCAGCCGGCCGCGCCGAACAGCCCGTCCATCCATTCCCGCTCCTGGGGCAGGAATCCTGAGCGGTCCTGATTGCCACGCCAGTTCTTCAGGTCGATCTTGCGGTGGGCGATGTTCCAGTCGCCGCAGACCACCAGATGCCGGGTGCTTTCGCGCTGCCACTGCAACCACTCGAGCAGCAAGTCCATGAAACGGTACTTGAACACCTGCCGGTCCTCGCGCGAGGAACCCGATGGCAGATAAAGGCTGGCGACGCGCAGCGGACCGAAGTCGAGTGCCAGTAAACGACCTTCGCGGTCGAACTCGGCGTTGCCGATGCCTTGATGCACGCGGTCCGGTTCATGGCGTGAGAAAAACGCCACCCCGCTATACCCGGGTTTCTCGGCCGGCATGTACCAGGAATGCATGCCCGCCGCGGCGCGCATCTCGGCAGTGAGCTGGTGTTCCTGGATGCGGATCTCCTGCAGGCACACCAGGTCGGCCCGGTGCTGTGGCAGCCACTCGAAGAAGCCTTTGCGGGCGGCGGCGCGCAGGCCGTTGACATTGACCGTGGTCAGGCGCACGTCGGCCCCGGGAAGGCGAACCCATAGGCACGCAATTGCTCTTCGGCTTGCGCGGCCCAGCCACGGTTGGCGGCCGGGCTGGCCGGGCTCGGATGCAGGATCGTGCCGATCTCGAGATCGGTCGCGGCCAGGGCCTGGCGCGCGCGATCGGTGGCGAAGCGGCCGACTCCGATCACGCGGCCTGGCTGCAATTCCTCGACCACTTCAATCAGGGCCTGGTCGCAGAGCGCGAAAAGCGGTTCGCGTTCGGCCGCCGGCAGCTTGTCAGGAGTGCGGTTGCGTCCACTTTCTTCCATGAAGACCAGCGGGCAGTAGTTGACCACGAAGAAGTCTTGGAAGAAGGCGCCGACGTCGGCGTAGCGTTGCTGCGCCCAGCCCCACAGACGCCGCCCGCTGACTTCGGAGCGCGGGCAGTCGAGACCGAGGATCGGCCGCTTCGGATGTTCTACGGCTGGGCGTTCCACCGTGCCGCGCAGGCCGAGCCAATCGCGCACCAGTTGCGTCTCGCCGAAGGGCACCCCGGTCTGGGCCATGCCCCACGGCCCGGGGTTCATGCCTAGCAGGAGCGCGGGCATCCCGGGCTGAGCCAGCGCCAGGTACTGCTCGTGCACGGCGCGCGCGTAAGCCAGCGGGTTGTAGACGTGGGTGACGGGGGGGCCGAATCGCAACGGGCCGACCGCCGCGGCCAATCGGGCACTGATCTCGGCCAGGCTCATGGCGCGGAAGTGTACGCTGGCGCCCATGGAGCGCGTGCTCGAACCGGAGGTCATGGACACCGAGGCCGAAAGCGAGGCCTACGACGCCATGGACCATCAGGAAGCCAACTTGGCTTTCGTCGCGCGCCTCCTGGCACTGGGTGTGGACCAGTTCTTGCCGAACGACCAGGTGCTCGACATCGGCACCGGCCCCGGCCTGATCCCTTTGCTTTTGTGCGACCGCCAGCCCTATTGCCAGGTGGTCGGTGTGGACCTCGCCGACACCATGCTGGAGCGCGCGCGGGGCCACGCCCAGGCGTCGCCGCACCTGAGCCGGCTGGATTTCCAGCGCGCGGACGCGAAGTGTCTTCCCTTTGCTGACGAAGGCTTCGCGGCCGTGTGCAGCAACACCATTCTGCACCACATTCCTGAACCCCTGCCCTTCCTGCGCGAGGCGCTGCGGGTGCTGCGCCCCGGCGGCGTGCTCCTGATTCGGGATTTATTTCGCCCAGACTCGCTATTACAAGTAAATAAGATTGTTAAAAAGCACGCGTCCGGTGAGAATCCGGTGGCCAGAGGGCTCCTTTCCGATAGTCTTTGTGCAGCCCTGACACCGGCGGAATTGTTCCAGCTCGCCTGCGAGGCGGGTCTTGAGCCGTTCCAATTGGTGATCGACAGCGACCGTCACATGTCTCTGCAGAAGGGACCTAGGCTTCTCTGATTGTGCGTATTCGCACAAACAGGGGCGCTCCCGCCCATTCCCATGAATGAATGCCATCCCCCGACCCGGCACATGAATTGCATGTCTAGGCAGGCACTTCATTTAACCTGAGAACACCATCGTGGACGTTCCCTCCTCTCGCTTCCTACGCCCTGCCCTGCTCGCGCTGATCGCCCTCGTCCCCGCAGCATGCGGTGGGGGTGGTAGCCCCAGCTCGGCTTCTGGCCGCACCTCCGGCAACTTCCTGGTCGATTCGGCCACCCTGGGCGACGGCGTCACCTGGGAGCTGAACCGGATCATCGAGGTGACCTTCAACAACCCGATCGATCCTGATTCGGTCAGTTTTTCGACGGTCCAGTTCACCTCTCCGGACACTCTGCAGCCGGTTACCGGGTCGTTTGAGATCAAGCCGGGAAGCAACGATCGCACCCTGGCCTTCCGGCCAGCCTGTCCGACCGACTCCGTGAACAGCAATGGCGCCTTCCGGCCGGGCGGCATGAAGTACCAGCTGACCATTCCGAAGTCGAGCGGCTTCGGCTCGGGCGTGCTGCGCGACATCGCCGGGCGCACCCTTTCGCAGAGTTTCTCGCGCACTTTCTACACGCCGAAGGGTTCCGGCGGTTCCCTCTTCGTCGACTACGTGATCGGTCCGCCCTC
Source organism: Planctomycetota bacterium (assembly GCA_021776925.1). GTDB lineage: Bacteria > Planctomycetota > UBA1135 > UBA1135 > UBA1135 > JAJFFB01. Next base: position 52,029 of record JAJFFB010000040.1, read on the forward strand.
TTTGGACAGCGTGCGCGGAGTGCGCTGGCCGCAGGGGCTGAACTTCTTCACCGATCCGGATCCGGTGGTGCGCATCCACTTCAACCAGGCGGTCGACGCGCGCCCGTCCAACATCAACCAGGACCGCATTTACCTGCTCTACTCGAAGGGCGAAGACGGCACACCTGACGGCAGCGTGTTTCTCGACACTAACCGGGTGCCCGGCTCCTTGTCGGTTGAAGAGAACTGCACCCTCGCCGGATCGGTGGTGGTGTTCCGCGTTTCGGGACTGCTGCCCCCGAATCACAATCTGCGCCTGGTGGTCGAAGAGGACTTCTCCGATATCACCGGACAGGTCAACATCGGGCGTCTCGCCATTCCAGATCACAAGATCCCGTCGCTGGCTGAGTACTACGACGACGCGCAGACCGACTTCGGCCTGATCGAGGTCGCCGACGAGTTCCAGGACTTTTATGACTCCTCGGTCGGCATCGATCTCGATGCCGCGACGCCGTTGCCGATGGCGAGCGTGGAAGACGGCTACGTGCAGGCCAGCTTCAACTTCCCCGGGCAGTTCACCACCAAGGACCTGATTATCGATACCGGCTTCACCGAGGTCTTCACCAACTCGCAGACCTTCTTCACGGATTCACGCAACACCACCTTCACGGTGGTCAACGGCGTGATCAACTGCCGCAACTTCACCCTCGCCGATGGCAGCGAACTGCGCGGTCGCGGGCGCAACCCCTTGGTGGTCTACGCCACCGGCGAGGTCATCCTCGACGGCACCCTCAACGTGTCGGGCAACGACGCGGTATGGCCCACCGGCCTCGGTTCGCCGCAGCGCCCTGAAGGCGGGGCCAACGGCGAGTGCGGCGGCGGCGCCGGCGGCACTTCGTCGCAAGAGGTCTTCCAAGAGACCCACCGCGGCAGCTCGGGTGACGGTCCATTCGGCCTCACCGGCAGCGGCGGCCAAGGCGGCGAAGGCGGTTTCCAGCAAGCTCAGTTCGTCGGCTCTTCCTACGACAAAGAATTGTCCAACATCATCACCGCCGGCGGCGGTGGTGGTACCTTCGCCAAGACCGCCAACGTGGGCATCCACTGGACGCGCTTCCGGCGCAAAGACGCGATGCTCGACGTCGACAAGAAGTTCACCCCGGACCACCATTGGGAGTACCACACCGCTCACGATGCGCAGCAGGCGGTTTACGTCCCATTCGCGTCCTACGGCGGCGAGGCCGGCATCCGCGGCAGTTCCTTCGACAGCCAGAAGGTTCTCAGCGGAATCGACCCCGAGCGTCCACGCGGTGTGTTCGGCATGGAAGACCAGAAGATCGACATCATCCTCGGTCCCAATGGCAATGCCAGTGACGGTTGGTCGACGGGTGGCAACACCTATAACTTCAACAAGGCCTGGACCGATCCGCTGCAGGCCAACCCATACCTCGAAGGGCATCCGACCGATGGCCCTGACGGCGGTTCCGGCGGTCCTTCGGTGTTCTCCGACGACGGCACCACCAGCAACGATTTCTGGGGCAGCCGCGTCAACAACGACGGCACCGTCACGGTCGGCGAACTGCTGACAGGCTGGGCGGGGGCCGGCGGCGGCGCCAGCGGCGACAGCGTGGTCATGACCCGCGGCGATGGCGGCGACGCGCCGACCGAAGACAGCTTCCCCGATCCGAACTTCCCCAACGGCACCACCGACACCTACCGCAAGGGCGGTCCGGGTGGCGGCGCCGGCGGCCAGGTAACGATCATGGCCATCGGCCGCATCGTCATCGGCAACAACGCCACCATCCTCGCCAATGGCGGGCACGGCGTCGGCGGTGAGTCGATCGGCTTCACCTACGGTCAGATCAGCGGTTCGGGCGGCGGTTCGGGTGGTCACATCGTGATCCACAGCGCCCGCGAGATCGACCTCAGTGCGATCGACATCACCGACGGGCTGCAGGACGGCGACACCGACTTCACCGTCGAAAACAGTTATTACTGGCAGGTCCCGATTTCCGGTTCCTTCCTGAGCGAAGTGTTCCGCGCCATCGGTGGGCGGCGCGGCTGGTCCGCGTCGCGCTTGAACAAAGTCGACACTCTTCCCAGTTCGACCAAATTCGACGGCAACGATACCTACGCCATCGGCCGTGGCGGCGGAGGCAGCAACGGCCTGATCCAGCTGCACGTTCCCGATCCGGCCAATGATTTCATCTGGCCGGCCTCCAAGGCTGCTGAAATCCAGAACTTCGTCCACAACGGCGACCTCAACAACCCGCTCGACCGCGACCGTCTGGAAGAGGTGCTGCGCGTCTTCGCTGCACCCCAGCCGGTGGTTCTGGTGCCCTTCTTCAGCTCGCAGTCGATGTACATGGGCAAGTGGGTCGACACCGGCATGGCGTCGTTGCGCCAGCCGACCACTGGCACCGGGGTCGATTTCCCCGACTACCGCAGCGACCTGATCCAGATGCTCGGCTTCACTCCGAGCGACGGCCTGGTCGAGTCCTCCTCCGGCAAGATCATTGATCTGCCCAAGGTCCTCTCGGGTTCGGCCCCGGCCCTGCAGCTGTTCGAATTCGAAGCCAGCATCCCCGATGCTCGCACCGTTTTCGCTTCTCACATGCACCTGCTGCGTCAGCCGCGGCTGCTGCGCGGCTACGAATTCCGTCCCAATGAAAGCTCCAGCCTGAGCTTCGGCATCGCCGACGCGAGCTACGACGCCGCCAGCAACGTGCTTACCGTGGTCAGCAACCCGGGCGACGGCTCGATGGAGTCTGCCGCCGGCGGTTCGACCTGGGCGATCATTCCCAAGTTCTTCCGCCTGGTGACCTCGGGCCTGGGCAACAGCCTTCCCGATTCCGCCAGCGTGCGGCTCGAGTTCCAGGGCGCCGAAGAATCCGAACCGGGCAGCAACGTACCGGGAACGCCGGTGCCGAGCCCGACGACCTGGACCAGCGATCTGGCAGATCTCCAAGGCCTGCGCTTCCTGCGCTATCGCGTACTGTTCGAAATCGACGCTCAGGAAGAGGGAGTCACCCTGTCTAATCCGCGTCCACTGATTGAATACTTCAAGGTGCCCTTCACCTGGTAAAGAACGGCCCCTCAGCATGGCTCCTGAACTTCGCACTGCTTCCTCCAGCCGCCTCCTTCTCTGTGCCGGTGTGCTCGGATTGCTCGTCTCCTGCGGAGGCGGGGGTTCGTCCAGCGCTTCCGGTCGGACCAACGGCAACTTCCTGGTTGAATCGTCCACCATCGGGGTCGGCGTC